>JADGCQ010000018.1 GCA_015228925.1 Magnetococcales bacterium
AAAACCCTGGGGGCAATCCCCCAGACCCCTTTTTTCTTTTAATAATTGATTATTTCCGGGAATTTGGGCGTACCAATTTCAAACGCGATTGCCCTGGGAGGATGGCCAGATTTTGCCAGGGTTGAGTAATCCCAGAGGGTCGAAAACTTGTTTGATTTGTTTTTGCAGGGAGAGACAATTTTCATCCAGTTCCCAGGCGATGTAGTCACGTTTCTGAGTTCCTACGCCGTGTTCTCCCGAGAGGGATCCGTCGAGATCGAGTACCAGTCGGAATACGCGGTCCAGCACCCCGCCAACTTGTGACATGATCTTCTCATTTTGAGGATCTACCAGGAGGTTGACGTGGATGTTGCCGTTGCCGGCATGGCCAAAATTAATGATGGGGATTCCCGTATCTTTGGAAATGCTTTCCAGACCGGCCATCAAAGCGGGTAATCTGGAAACCGGGACGACGACATCTTCATTGATCCTTTTGGGGGCCAATTTTTTTAGGATGGGTGACAAGGCCGTTCGTGCTTGCCAAACCGATGCCGCTTCGGAACCATCGACGGGGGGGGTCCATTCCAGGGGTTTGAAGCGCAGGATTGCGTTGATCATTTCTTGTATTTGAGCATCCAACCCGTGGAGACCACCGGCCACTTCCAGGAGTAGCATGGCACGGGCCTCTTCGGGGATGGCGAGCGTTGTTTCTCGGCGCAGAAGATCGAGTGCGGAACCGTCCAGAAATTCGATGGCCGACGGGGGTTGTCGGGCCGTGAGCAGGGTGGAAACCGCCGCTGTCGCCAGCTCCACACTGGAAAAAGCGATCCGGGAGAGCAGACGTTTTTCGGGTATGGGGGCCAATTTTAATAGAGCGCGTGAGACGACCGCCAGCGTCCCTTCAGAGCCTGTGAGCAGGCGCGTCATGTCAAAGCCGACCACACCTTTGGTCGTGCGGCCTCCGGTATGGATGAGCGTTCCGTCCATCAAAACGGCGTTCAACCCCAACACCCAATCGCGGGTGACCCCCCAGCGTACCGCCCCTGGACCGGCGGCACACATCGCAATATTACCGCCGACGGTACAGGCGCGTGCCGAGGATGGATCTGGGGGCCAGAACAAGCCGGAACTTTCCAAATATTTTTGGAGATCGTGATTGACAACACCCGGTTCTACGATAACGTACCGATCCGCAGGAGAAAATTCCAGAATATGTTTCATACGTTGGGTCGATAACACCAACCCACCCTGGACGGCCAACGCTCCCCCCACATTGCCCGTTCCGGCACCACGGGGGGTGACAGAGACGCGATGGCTGTGGCACAGGCGCAGGATGGCGCAGATTTGTTCTTCGCTGGTCGCCAGGGCGATGGCATCGGGCAAGGCGCGATAGCCGGTATTATCCCAGGCATACGCTTCGCGGTCTGCGGTGGCGGTGAGAAATCCATCATCTCCGAGAAGGGTTTTCAGTTCATGAATAACCGGTCCGGGAATATTGGAAGCTGCTGTCATGGTTTGGTTTTGGCTTTATGATTGGCCAGGGGGAGGGTGGTCCCTTCCACCTCGATGTAGGAAACCACTTCGACGACCCCTTTGACCCCTTGGGCGACTTCGATGGCGCGGTCGCGTTCCGGGACCAGTTTGGCCATTCCGGTGAGGTAGACAACCCCCTTGGTGGTTTCGACGTGAATATCCAGACCGCGCACCGCGTTATCCGCCAGCAGTTGGATTTTGATCTGATTGCTGATCCAGACATCCTGGGCCAATTCCATGGCGGTGGCATGTTGGACGATCAATTCCGAGGAGACTTCGGCGACGCCACGGGTATTCTTGGCGATGGCAATGGCTTCCTTGATTTCTTCCTCGGAGGAGGCGGTTCCGGTGAGCAACACTTTACCGTTGTAGACGGAGACGTTGACATTGCCCGCTTGGACCTTTTCACTATCGACGTAGGCACTGCGAATTTTCCATGCCACCCAATTATCTTCGATGAAGCTGTTGGCTCCGCGTCGTTCGGCGACCATATCGGTGGCAACAAGCCCCCCCCCGGCAATCATGGGGACACATCCCCCCAAAAACAGCACCATGCCCAGTGCCGCCATCATTCTCCATAGTGTGATCATGCCCGACCTCGACTTATATTTTGGCGTTGATGAATCTGGCAGTCGTCCGGTTGCAAGAGACTCCTTGCGACTTCCACGGGCAGTGTACTGGTTTTTGGTCCCCAAATCAATTAAGGCAAGTCAAAAAAATTACGCTACGGTCAGCTAGGCAGTAAAATATTTTGAAAGGGAAATGTCGTAATGCAAGACCTGACCCCATTTCTTTGACTTCCACGGTCAGCTAGGCAGTAAAATATTTTGAAAGGGAAATGTCGTAATGCAAGACCTGACCCCATTTCTTTGACTGGCAGTAAAATATTTTGAAAGGGAAATGTCGTAATGCAAGACCTGACCCCATTTCTTTGACTTCCATCGCTTTGACTTGGCTCGAAGCGATGATAAGGATTAATCGATTCGGTCATCTCCGTGGATTGGAGGAGCGTCGGGAACCTCATCAAGCACCTGAAAATACTTCTTCAGATCCGCCCGCTTGGCGCGTTCTTTCAGCAGATTTTCCGTTTCAATGGCCGACATCTTTTCAGCAATGGCCGAAACGAAAAACTGGTTCATGGAGGCGTTGTCCTCTTTTGCGGTTTTACGTACCGCCTTCATCAAGGAATCTGGCAGTCTTAAGGGGTACTGGCTCATGTTCGTTTTTCCCGAAGCATTTTGAGAAACTCACGAGGCGTCAGAACTTTCAATCCAAACCTTTCTTCCGCTACGACAAAGTCCCTGATATTGAAGGTTACGATGGCGTCCGCCCTTCCAGCCATGGCAATCTCCACGATCATATCATCCCCGGGATCAGGAAGAAGTGGTCGCCAAAGATAATAGAGTCGGGGACGCTCCGACACGGCCAAAAGAAGATCAAGAACCGCGTCGATTTTTTCCTCTTTCCAGGGAATGGGAAATGTCCCCTTACGTTTCAAAACCGCTTCATATTCCAAAAACACCGGTACCGAAATGATTGGTGTCACTACCGGGCCATCACCACCCACGCATCGGAGAATCCGGTAGGAAGCCCCTTGATTGGAGCGTAATCCAGCGACCAAGACATTGGTATCCAAGACGACGTGCATATTGCGTTCAATACCATATATCACATGTGATTTCAACAGGATTCACAAGACCTGACCCCATTTTTTTTTGACCCCACAAGACCTGCCCCTATTTTTTTTTGGATACGAGAACGCTGGATGGCGTTGGATTGACGCCCCTGCAAGAATTTTGGATCAAGTATGTCAAGCAATGTGAGGACGTTTCTGGTGGGATGGTAAAAGAGTACGCCCTGAAGAATGGTCTGGAACCCCAGGATCTTTATCGTTGGCGGAGTTGGTTTCGGAAACGGGGTATGCTGAGGGCTTCCGACCAGGAGGTTTCCATATTTCATTCAATCCCTGACGGAGGTTCTCCAGATTTGCCATGCGGGGGCGATGTCATTGCGCGAATAACGTAGTTCCATGCGAGGGGTACCCCGTGGAGTGCCGGTTCAAAGGGCATCCACGGGGTGAAACTTCCGAGCAGTGTTGGGCAGTACTCGTGTTTGCGGGGAGAAGTGTGGGACAAAACCATTCTTAAGCGATTGGCTGGACTGTGCAATCTGTCGGTGCTGTTCTGCGCGATCATGATCACGCATCCCGAAAACCCGCCCCCAACCCCTATCAGGCCAGGTTATAGGAGGATGACTCCTGATGTGGCTTCGCCGCTCGGACCCAATCAATAACTGGATACGCAGGTGATACCAATGCAGCCGACGGAAAGATTGGGCCAAGTGTAATACATGGGTGTTGTGTAGTAGGGATAGGCATAGGCGTAGGAATAGGTTGGCCAAGCGACTGGCGCGGCATAGGCTACCGGTGCGTAGTAGGCACTCACGGGTTGGTAAACATAGGAGGTGGCGGGAACCAGTGTGGTTGCGTAATAAAAGGCTTCCGCTGGGGTGGTTGGGGCCAAAAAAGCGATGGACATCGCGGTAATGGCCAAGGTCGTTGTGCCGAGCAAACGGCGTCTTGTGGTAGACATCAGAATCTCCTTATTAACGAAAATTTCAAGAAAACACAGCCACATATAAGTTACCACCATGGCGGTCGAATGAAAAGGTTTCCTCAATTTGTTTTCAAAGAAAATAAACGGGTGGCGTCAGGCGATTCCAACGGTCAAAGATGGGGCGTTTCGGGGGGGACTGTGCGGGTTTCCGAACGGGTTTTGTAAAGTCAAATTTTTATGTGTTGTATCTGGAGGATTTATTCCACTTCGCTTTCAAAATTAAGTCCCAGACCTCTGGGGGTGACACGGGCGACGACGCAGTGGAAGGAAACTTCAAAGGTATTGCCCTCCTTGGTCATTTCCAGGAAAACGACCCCCTCCAAGCCTTCCGGGATTCCAGGGGGCAGCGCGTTCGAACTCAGAAAGGCTCCGCTCATGCTGACATCCGAGGTGGTTCCTTTGATGATATGGCATCCATCATCGGATTCAAAACGCAAAAAAGTATTGAAGGGGATACGGTCGTCCCGTTCCACCGCTTTTTTTTCGGCAACGGGCTGATGGGTGGGGGGAGAAGACATGATCCTTGACCTTAAAGATAGGGCATTTTTGGTTAACATCAATTGAAAAAACCTTTCGGACAGCCACTCCGCCAGCATAGCCATTTTCATCCCATTGCGCAAATGGCCCTGACCGTTTCATCGGTCTTTGGGGGATTAAAGCAAACCAAATTGAACAAACATTCCGATGATCCTTTACAGTTGGGGAAAAAAAGTTCACAAGTCAATTTTCAACCTTGACCAGTCCGGCCTTTCCCTTAAAGGGTCGGAGAAGTGAAGTTTGGCCATGACCCAATCTCTCGATGATTTTCTGTCCATAACCGAGTCTGCCGCCAAGCGACCAGAATCCGATGAATCGGGTAAGCTTGGACCGGGTGATCGACCCGCTGCGGGCACCGATGTCCCATGGTCGATCCAGGAATCTCTCGATTTGTACCACGTCCTCGCCTGGGGTGAAGGTTATTTCGGAGCCAACGAAAAAGGAAACTTTACCGTTTCCCCATCCAAAGATCCTGCCCGTTGCATCGATCTCAAGGAACTCGCTGACGAAATCCAGACCCAGGGAATCTCGTTGCCGGTTTTGGTGCGATTCTCCGATATTCTGCGCTCACGCATTGAACTCCTGTATGAATCCTTCCAAAGTGCTATCCGGGAATATGGATACCGTGGGCGGTATTGTGGCGTTTATCCCATCAAGGTTAATCAACAACGGCAGGTGGTGGAAGAATTGGTACAGTTTGGCCGCCCTTATCTCATGGGGCTGGAAGCGGGGTCGCGGCCTGAGTTGCAGATTGCCTTGGCCATGCTTGAAAATCTGGAATCACCCATCGTCTGCAATGGCTACAAAGACCGGGAATTTATCCGTCTGGCCCTGATGGGGGTAAAAATGGGGCGTAAAATCTATATCGTCGTGGAAAAGCCCCAGGAATTGTCCTTGTTGTTGGAAATCTCCAAGGAGATGCAAACCAGACCGCTCATCGGGCTGCGTATCAAACCGGAAGCCACCGGACAGGGCAAATGGATTTCCTCGGGTGGCCCGTTTTCCAAGTTCGGTCTGTCGGCTACCGAAGTCCTCGACATGGTGCGAGATCTGAAAAATGTGGACATGCTCGATTGTCTGCAATTGTTGCATTTTCATCTTGGCTCGCAAATCAGCAATATTCGGCGGTTTAAAAATGGTTTGGCCGAATTGACCCGATATTATTGCGAGTTGCGCTCTTTGGGGTGCCATGTGGATTATGTGGATGTCGGTGGAGGATTGGGGGTCGATTATGATGGCTCCAGTTCCACCAATGATTCCTCGGTCAATTATTCCATCCAGGAATATGCCGATGACGTGGTGGGTTACCTCCACGACGTTTGTGAAAAGAAAAGTCTGCCACACCCCAATATCATCACCGAAAGTGGTCGCGCCCTGACGGCGCACCATGCCATGCTTTTGGTCAATGTCTTGGAGACCTCCTCGCTTCCCATCAATGAAGGCAAGCTCGTCGTCGAAGAGGGTGATGTCCTGGAAATACGCGAATTGGCCGAAATGTTGGATAACCTCAATAACCGCAACGCCCGCGCCATCTGGCACGATACCATGCAGGTTCGGGAAGATTTGCAAAAAATGTTTGTCCTGGGATCCCTGGATCTTGCCAAACGTTCCAAGGGTGAACGGATGATTTATCACATCGCCACCAAAATTGGTTCGTTGGCCCGGGATATGAACAACCCGCCGCCGGAACTTCTGGAAGCCCAAGAATATTTGATTAATCGCTATTACTGCAATTTCTCCGTCTTTCAGTCGCTCCCGGACCATTGGGCCATCGATCAACTGTTTCCCATCGCCCCCATCCACCGTCTCGATGAACGGCCTGGCAATCTGGCAACCCTCCAGGACATTACCTGTGATTCCGATGGCCATATCGATCGGTTCATCGATTGGGAACGGGGATGGAAACCGGCGTTGGAACTGCATTCGTTTCGGAAGGGGGAACCCTATATCCTGGGGATTTTTCTGACCGGAGCCTACCAGGAAATTTTGGGTGATCTGCACAATCTTTTCGGTGATACCAATGTGGTACACGTCTCCCAGTCGGATGATGACCGCGGTTGGAGTTTTTGCCAAGTTCTGTCGGGTCAACTGGTGCGGGATGTCCTGCGACATGTCTCCTATGACCCCGAAGACTTGGTGCAAAAAGTGGATAAATTGACGCGAAAAGCCATTGCCGAAGGCCGCGTCAGCAAAGAACAGGGACGCCTCTACTTGCGAGACTATGTTGCGGCGTTGAACGATTACACCTATCTGGAAACAACCTGAACGATCCCATATCGGTTCGTGTATCGTGGTTGTTGGCACTATCGAGAATAGATCACAATGATTTTGAGTTTTTTGTTGGGGATTCCCCTTTTGGGCGCATTTCTGGTTGCCCTCATGCCGACCCGTTTTCAACGGTGGATCCGCAGTGTGGCCATCACCCATGCATTCCTGGCCCTGGTCCTTTCCTTGGGATTGTGGCCATGGTTCGATACGCAGTCGGGTCTCATCCAATTTTCGGAACGGATCCTGTGGAACCCCCGCTTGGGTACCTATTATGCCTTGGGTATCGATGGGTTTTCTTATCCCATGGTCGTTTTGACCACTTTGTTGTGCCTCGTCTCCTTGATGACCTCCCAGTGCATCACCCAAGGATTGAAAGGGTATTATTCCCTCATGTTGCTGTTGGAAACGGCTGCTTTGGGTGTGTTCATGGCCCAAGATTGGGCGTTGTTCTATTTGTTTTGGGAATTGACGCTGATTCCCCCGTTTTTCCTCATCGACCGTTGGGGTGGGGCCAAACGGGGTATTGCCTCCATCAACTTTGTCCTCTATACCATGGGCGGATCGGTCTTTACGTTGATGAGCTTGTTGGTGTTGTTCGATACGTCGGTCAACCATACCTTTGAAATGTCTTCCATGACGGCAGGGGCACTCGGTTTGAATCCCCAAAGCCAGTTATTGATATTCCTTGGTTTTTTGATTGGGTTTGGGGTCAAGGTTCCCATCGTTCCCCTCCATGGCTGGGTTCCCCTGGCCGATGTCGAGGCCCCCAGTCCGGTGAGTATGTTACTGTCTGGGGTTTTGTTGAAACTGGGGGCTTATGGCTTGATTCGTGCGGCGTTGACGTTGCCCGAGGCCATCGTCATCCTGCAACCCGTTTTGGCAACCGTCGCGTTTATCGGCTTGATCTACGGTGGCGTCCTCGCTTGGCGTCAGCAGGATATCAAACGGATGATCGCGTATTCCTCCATCAGTCACATGGGGGTGGTGCTTCTGGGGATCTCTTCTTTAAATCAAACGGCCATGCTGGGGGTCACCATGCAAATGGTGTCCCATGGATTGGTCGCGGGGGGGCTGTTTTTGCTCAGCGGCCTCCTTTTTGAACGGACCGCAACAAACGATGTCAACGACTATAGCAATCTGATCCGCACGACCCCACGGTTTGCGTTTTTTTTCATTCTGGTGCTGCTGGCCTCCATGGGCTTGCCGGGGACCGTGGGGTTTATCGCCGAATTGTTCACGCTGATTGGCGGATATCAACGTTGGGGGTGGGTTGTGGTCCCGTTGTCGTTGTCGGTCCTGATCAGTGCCGCCTACGCCTTTCGGACCATCGGCAGACTGTTTACTGGACCGACGCGCTCCAAGATGAGTGCCGTTCAAGATCTTTCCGTGATGGAAATGACCGCAACGTCCTTGTTGGTGGGTAGTCTTCTCCTGATGGGTTGTTTTCCCGCACCCATCCTTGAGGTGATGTCCGCCTCGGTCACTTTGTTCAGTGCGACGTTTGCACCCAGGTTTTAACTTGAAAATGCCATGAACGATCCCTCCAAAGAACATCACGATATCCGAAATCGTCTCCATCATGCCATCATGCACATGGAGCATCGGTTGGTCGCCCAGGCTCCCCTTAAAGATTTCGTTCACCATAATACCCTCCATGCTTTTCAGGAGTACCCTTTTGCGGCGGCGTTGACCATGGCGGGCAAAGAGACTGGTTTTGATATGTTTCTTTCTCCAGCACGCTGTCGTGAATTCTTGCGCAGGGGCCGGATTGTGCGGGAAGACCTGATGGCGGTGATCCTTGGGGATGCCAACTTGGAAGGGGATGCCTTGATCGGTGACGTTCAGGGTAGAAAACTCTACAAAAAAGATGTCCTTCTTTGTGGTTTGATCCATGATATCGCCGCCATTTCTGCAACACAGCTTCCCTGGTACGTCGAAGAGGAAGAGGCGTTGCAACGATTTCAGCCAGATCTTTCTCAGGAAATGGGACAGGAAATCCTGCAAAACAGTGGTCAGACTTCTGAAAGCTTGGCGGTTGGCGATCTGTGGTCGGCTTGTTTGGAGGTTTTATCCTTGCACTACCGACCGGGGCATCCCGAAGAGTTGTTGGATTTGTCCGCCGATCAGGCCGAAGCCATGATCATGGAGTTTGCCCAGAGAACCGGGTCTCAGGAAGGGGAATCGTTCCGGGTCCGGCTTCAGGTCCGTGCGGAAGCCGTTGCGTTGCTCGATGAGCTTTTGCAGCGTATCGGCCCTGAGTGGACTGTGCGACGGTTTTTGTTGGCCGTGACGGGGACCGATATTCTGGAATCCATCCAACCCCTGTTGATCCGGCAGATGTCCAACCATATGGATTTGGGAATCGCCGCTTGGCAGAGTGGTGTGAAGACCGAAGGGTTTTATCCATTTTGGCGGCACTGTGCGCGTCGAGACTTGGGGTGGATTTTTGATGAGTTGTCCGACTGGGGGGAACAGGTGGATCAGTTACCCCCCAACGCCTTGGATGCCATCATCGCGGAAATGTTGGCCTTGGGATTGCCGGAAACACGTTGGGACGATTATTTGGGAAGGGTGTGTCAAGAGTTGCCGGGGTGGTCGGGAATGTTCGCCTGGCGGCAGAATCATCCCCATTATGCGGGATCCGACGCGGGTCTTGCATTGGCAGACTATCTGGCGGTTCGTTTGATCTTGGAGCGATTGTTTGCGCAAGAGTTGTGTCGGCGTACCTGGAAAATTTCCCCCAATCTGTTTTTCCTCCGTTGGTACTTTCACAACAATAAATCGGAACTTATTGTTCGTCATGCCCTGTTCAACCTGTCTCTGCCGGATCATATCATCCATCATGCCCAGTCCTTGAAGGATGCCGATCCGTCACCGTCCATCGAGGAGTGGCGTGCCGTGGCGCATTTGATATGGACTTGGCGTCGCGGGGGTACTGCCGTGGGTACGTCTGCGAACAAACATACCCTGCACCAGAGTGGATGGCGACTGTTTCGTTTGGCGCAACATCTGGGGTTGAGCGGTCCATCCCTACGGGTACTTTCTCTGGCTCAAGTGGAGACCATGTTGAAATGTCTGGATGGCTTGACTCCAGAAACCAGCGGTTTCTTGTGGCTGCAAGCCTATGAGCGGGGGTATCGCGATCAGCTTTTCAATGCCGTGTGTCAAAACCATGGTCAGGGTGCCTGGGCCACACGGGGACAATCACGGCAACTTCCTGTTGCCCAGGTGGTCTTTTGTATGGACGACCGGGAAGAGGGGATTCGCCGTCATCTGGAAGAGCATAATCCAGCGATCGAAACATTGGGGGCGGCGGGGTTTTTCGGTGTGGCCATCAATTGGAAAGGGGTGGATGATCGGTTTGAATCGGCCCTGTGTCCGATTGTGGATAAACCTACCAACAAAGTTTTGGAGGTGGTGGAACCGGAAAAGGGATCCCGCAAGCATGACCATGATCGACGTTTGTTGACGTTGGGGAGGCTGAAAAATTTTTTATTCAATGCCTCGCGACATACCATGGTGCGGGGGATGGTGGCGGTGGCGGTGGCGGCCCCTGCCGTTCTGCTCTCCCTGACGGTCAAACAATGGTTTCCGACAGGGTATGGTCGTTGGACCCGGAAAATAAAAACGGCGTGGCTCCCCCCCCTGGAAACCGTCATCACCGTGACCGCTCCCGACGATGGCCGTATGCCCTCTCCTGAGCATAACCGCTTGGGGTTTACCGATTCGGAACAGGCCCAACGTGTGGGAAAATTTTTGCGTGTCATCGGCTTGACTTCTGGATTTGCCCCGTTGGTGGTGATGATGGGCCATGGTTCCGATAGCAAAAACAACCCCCATCGTGCCGCCTATGATTGCGGTGCCTGTTCCGGTCGCCATGGTGGACCCAATGCCCGGGTTTTTGCCGCCATGGCCAATCGTCCCCAAGTTCGGGCCATTCTCGCCAAGGGGGGGATTTTGATCCCCCAGGAGACCCTTTTTGTGGCGGCCAACCATAATACTTGTGATGAATCGTTTACTTGGTATGATGGTGCCGATATTCCCCCTGCGGCACAACCCTTGGTACAGCACTGCATCTCCGATATTGAATACGCTGCACGGATGAGTGCCCAGGAACGGTGCCGCAAAGTCGTTTCATCCCCCGACGATCCCGATCCCGCTCTTGCCTTAAAACACGTCCAAGGTCGTGGTCAGGATATCAGTCAAGCCCGGCCCGAACTGGGGCATGTCACTAATGCTGCGGCCTTTGTGGGTCGCCGCAGTCTCAGCCATGGATTGTTTCTGGATCGGAGGGTGTTTCTGATCTCCTATGATCCGTTATCCGATCCCGAAGGGGAGATACTGGAGGCGATTCTTCTCAATGTGACGCCGGTCGGGGCGGGGATCAATTTGGAATATTATTTTTCGACGGTCGATAATGAACGTATGGGTTGCGGTTCCAAGGTCACCCATAATATTACAGGTTTTTTTGGAGTTATGGATGGCACGGCATCGGACTTGCGCACGGGTCTCCCTTACCAGATGATTGAAATCCACGAAGCCATGCGGTTGCAAATTATGGTTGAAGCGTCCACTCAGGTTCTGACTGCTATCTACGAAAGGCAACCGTTGTTGCAGGAATTGGTCGGCAACGGGTGGGTATTGCTATCGGCCAAAAATCCCGATAGTCCTGAGATTCACATTTTTGAACCCAGCAGGGGTTGGGTGGCGTGGGAAAATCAACGGTTGCCACTTCCTGTTATCGCCTCCTCTTCGGCGTGGTACCGGGGCAACCGCGATCACCTGGGGCCTGCCAGGATCCAGACGACCCATGAGGTGCGTCATGGTTGATCATTGGGCATGGTTGGCCATTCTGACTCCCTGGGCGGCGGCATTGACGTTGGCGGTACTCCGTTTGATGGATCCTGTCTGGAACGAGACCAGGGAAAAAAATGTCGCCAGAATTTCTCTTTTTGCGAGTTTGGTCCCCGTGGTCATCTTGCTGGTTTTGGATGTCAAAGGATGGGCTGTGGGTGTTGGGGGGGCGATTGATTCGGGGGAATGGTTTGGTGCTGGACCGTATCGCGTGACCTTGGGGTTGATGTTGGATGGCTTGGGACTCTCCATGGCGACCCTCATGGGGTGGATTGCATTCATGACGGTCCGGTTTTCCACCCTCTATATGCACCGGGAGGCGGGATTCATGCGCTTTTTCATGATTCTCAATCTGTTTAACGGTGCCATGCAAATGATCATTCTGGCGGGAAATGCGGTGCTGGTTTTTGTGGGATGGGAATTGGCGGGGGTGAGTTCATTTTTGTTGATCGGATACGTTTACACACGCGAGACTGCCACCCGTAATGCCAACCGCGCTTTGATCACCAATCGTTTTGGCGATGCAGGGTTTTTGTTTGGTATTTTTTCCGCCTTTACATGGTTTGGTGGGGCCGATTGGGTCCATGTTTCAGCGACGGTCGATCAGGTGGAAACCTTGGGGGCAACGTTGATGGGGGCCGGATTCATGACCGCTGCCATGGCGAAATCGGCCCAGATTCCGTTTACCCCTTGGATAGCCCGTGCCTTGGATGGCCCCACCCCTTCCAGTGCCATCTTCTATGGGTCGTTGATGGTCCATGCGGGTGTTTTTCTTACGTTGCGGTTGGAACCGGTGTTGCGGCAGACCCCGACCATCTTGACCATCATCGCGGTGCTTGGGTTGTTGACCGCACTCATGGGCTGGGTGATTGCGTTGGTGCAAAGTGACGTAAAAAGTTCACTCATGTTTTCGACCGTTTCCCAGGTGGGGTTGATGTTTGTATGGTGCGGTTTGGGCTGGTTTACCTTGGCGGCTTGGCATTTGGGGTTTCATGCGATGTTTCGCGCTTGGCAGTTTTTACATGCCCCATCCCTTATGCATGATCTGGATCGTCCATCGCCTCCAGCCCCCCGTTGGCTGATCCGTTGGCATGGACTCCATACCGCCGTCTTGCAACGATTTTGGTTGGAGCAGATTGGTGACGCCATGATGGCAGCCCCGACCGAAAAACTTGCTGCCGACATGCAGGTGGTGGAATTGCGGATCATTACCCCGCTGACGGGCCTGCCGGCCCATGCCAATGCGATATCAACGCTGGCACAATGGCAGGATTTTCAATCGGGCGTCATTCCACAGCCTGGTTTTTCTGTGGAACGCAGTACCGGGGTGGCGGGCAAGTTGATTCAGGGATTGGCGAGTATCCTGTATCATTTTGAAGAAAATATGGTCCTGAAGGGGGGGGGGGCAGGGTTATTACAAATATTACTTAACATCGGCAAGCCTTTGACACGGATCGACTTTTTTTTGAGTGAGCCGCGCTATTTGCTGTTTATGATCGCCCTGACCTTTGTGATTATCCTCTAAATCTAAAGAAGCCGATTCATGCACTACGAAGAAATCCATTGGTCGCTGCACGCATCTTGGCCCCTGTTGTCTCTGATCCAACTGTTGCCGATCCTGCTTGCGTTGTTGATCTTTTTGGCAAGGGGCAGAAAGGGATTGATTCTGTTTGGGGTTGGCGGGGCGTTTGTCGAATTCCTTCTGACGATAGCGTTGTTTATTGGGTACGATGAACACAATAGTGCGTTTCAATATGCGGAGCAGTTTCGCCTAGTCGGCTCGTTTCAATATCACGCCGCAGTGGATGGGGTGGCCGTTCTATTTGCCCTTTTGACAAGTTTTTTGACCTTGATGGTCGTTGTCTATGGTTTGACCCGGGGGGTGCGACTCATCTGGCAGTTTTTGGTGATCGTTTTTCTGCAAGAAGCGGCGTTGGTCTTTCAATATTTTTCGCTGGATATTGTTTTATTTGCCTGGGGTTCGGTCATCCAGATGGCCTTGGTGGCGATCCTGTTACGCTACTGGTCCACCAACGTTGACAACACGGGTCCACGTATCCGTTTCATGCAGTTTATGGGGATCAGCATGGTGTTGTTTTTGTTGGGGACCGGGCTGTTGGGATGGCACCACAGCCGGGTGACGGGGGGGGCTTGGAGTTTCGACCTGATGGACTTGGCCAAAACACCGATGGATATCCATCTGCAATCGGTCGTTTTTTTTCTTTTGTTTTATGGTTTGGCCATTCGGATACCTCTGTTTCCCTTACACGGTTGGTTTCCTGACGTGGCCCAGCATGGCATGGTGGCGGTGGCTCCGGTTTTCCTGGTCGGTGTGAAAACGGGGATTTTTGGGGTGTTGCGATTTGTCTTTCCACTGCTCCCGGATGCCGTGGTTTTGTGGCATAACTATGTCGTGGGTTTTGCTGTTTTGGGTATTTTCTATGCGGCGATTCTGGCGTTGATGCAGACCAATATTCGTCGTTTGCTCGCCTATTCGGTCATCAGTCATACGGGTCTTCTCACCATCGGTCTTTTCAGCCTGGATCAACGCGCCTTTATGGGGGTGGTGCTTCTGGCCGTCAACCTGGGCCTTGCCACCGCCAGCATGTTTTTTTCGGTCGGTTTTATTTATCATCGCACCAACACCATGTTCATGGATCGCCTTGGGGGATTGTTCGATCATTTTCCCATCATTGGTTCTACGTTTTTGATTGCGGGATTATCCATCATCTGTATGCCGGGGACGCCAGGATTTGATGCCGTTCATCTGGTTTTGGAAGCGGCTATCGATCGATTTGGGGCGTTGGTGACCATCCTGGCCGCTTTGGGCAACGTGGTGGCTGCCGGGTTTTTGCTTTGGGCCTTTCATCGCACCTTTTTGGCCAAAAATCAGAAAGATCTGAAAACAGACATGGAACCACCACAATTTTTGGAACGGGCCATCGCCGTGTCGATCGTCGTAGCCCTTCTCGCCCTCGGATTCTATTCCGAACCGTGGATGCTTTTGATCGATCAATCCCTGGGAGGGCTTGGGGTTTTGTTTGAACATACGTTACCTCTCGAAGGTGTGGCGGGTTCCCATGGATAGACTGCCATTGATCAGTTTGCTTTTGTTGACATCTCCCATGGCGGCGGCCATCATTTGGGGTGTTCGGGATCTTTCTTGGGTCCGTTACATCGCATTGGCGACGGCAGGGTTGGATTTGGTGATTGGCTTGGCTCTCTTGGGAGGTTTTCACTCCGATATTGCGGGCTTTCAGTGGGTCGAGGCCTATCCGTGGATCCCTTCCATCCAGGTCTATTACCGTGTGGGTGTCGATGGGCTGTCGATTTTGTTTCTTCCGGTGACGGCATTGTTGTTCATGGGAATTATTTTGTACTCCTGGCAACGGATCCAGGTTATGCCCCGCCTGTATTATACCCTGTTGCTTTTGTTGCAAGCCGCCACACTGGGTATCTTTTGCGCACTGGATACCATTTTATTTTTTATTTTCTGGGAATTGACCTTGGTTCCCGTTTATTTTTTGGTCAGCTTGTGGGGTATTGGCCCCCATCGGCGGTATGCGGCGGTGCAGTACACCTTGTTGATGATCGCCAGCGGCATCCCCTTGCTGTTGGCCTTTGTGTTATTGGCGGTGGATCATGCCCAGGTGGTCGATGGCCAATTGGTGGGATTGATGTTTTCGTTGCCACAACTGCTGGCAACGCCGACCTCTTCCCATTTTCAGACCATGTTGTTTTTTTTATTGCTGGCGGGAATGGCACCCAAGGTTCCCATTGTCCCTTTTCATGTCTGGTTGCCCACCATGGCCAGGGAGGGGCCTGTCGGCGTTCTGGCATTTATGACGGGGTTAAAATTGGGGGCTTACGGGGTGATTCGGTTTTTATTACCTTTGGCTCCCAACGCCGCCCATGAATTTCACTGGTTGTTGGCTGGATTGGGGACGTTGGGTTTGTTGTACGGGGCATTTTTGGCGTTGTCCCAGACCAATTTGTTGACTCTTTTGGCCTATGCCAGCATCAGTCATGTGGGGTTGGTGTTGCTGGGGGTGGATGCCATGAACCAGGCGGGTATTCAGGGGGCGATCTTTCAGTTGCTCAATTTTTCCGTCATTGCCGCTGGACTGGCTTTCCTGATTGGATTTTTGCAGCGGCGCACGGGTTCTACCGAAGCGGTCAATCTGGGCGGATTGGCTAAAACCATGCCGTTCTTTGCGGCGTTTACCCTTTTCTTTGGATTGGCGGGGATGGGTATTCCGGGAACCAGTGGCTTTCCAGCGGAATTTCTCTTGATCATGAGTACGCTCCAGACCCATACCGGGGCGGGGTTTGCGGCATTGGCGGCGTTGATTTTGGGTGCTGGATATTTTTTGCGCCTGTTTAGAAAATGTTGTTTTGGCCCCGTTCGTGGGGAGATGACAGGGGGGTGTCGTGATTTGGGGGGGCGCGAATTGACCATCATCCTGGTGTTGAGTGCCTTGGTCATTCTTTTTGGGATTTTTCCCGGTTTGATCCTGGACCGCACGGCTATTTCTGCGGCGGCTTGGGTGAATTTATTGGGTGTGGTTGTGCCGTGATCCTGAGAATGGTCAAGGTGGCAGGTGTTCCAAGATTCGGATCAATACTTTTGGGTTGATGGTCTGGCTCTCGGGCAAACCCAGCCGTTTTTCGTACATACGAATCGATTGGATCGTTTTCTCTCCCATAAATCCATCGGTTGGTCCGGGGTCGAAACCGGTCCGCACCAATCGTTGTTGTAGGAGTGCGACCAAGGGTTGAAATTTCATGGATTCAGGATCTTGGACCACCCCGGCTTGTTGGAGTAATACGCGCACCAACTCTTTGTGCGCCTGTCTGGCTTGGTCGAGGAGGTCGGCGGGTGGGGAGGGGGTGATTTGGGTGGAAAGAAGCGTCAGATATTCCATTTGCGCCTGTTCGGCTTGAATCCATTTATTCAGTTTTTTGCACAGAGCGACTTGGACAGGTAAAATCTGGGCCAGCGATTGGTTTTGTGTTGGGGCATTGCTCCGAAAAATGGCGGCGGCCCGGTCATAGAGAGGCAGTGCTTCGTCATCCTTGTTTTCCAGGCTCAAGTTTTCGGCCAAATACACATAAATATGAGCGGTGCCGAGATGACCGGGGCCAAAAAATTCTTCCACCAGATTTAAGGCGCGATAAAGCAACGGGAGGGCCAGATCGGTTTTTCCCTGCGTTTGATGGAAACGGGCCAATGCGAGGATCACCGGGACCAACCCTGGGTGATGGTCTCCTTTGAGTTCTTCGCTTGTGGCCAGGGCATCGGTCAGGAGAGTGTTTTTTTCTTCACTGGGGATGGTTTCATCGTTCTGGACCAGGGCCAGTATGAGGGCGACTCTGGCTTCCTGGTAGGGTTCTGGCGCAAGTTCTAGGATTGATTTGGCCTGGGTGCTGGCGTTGGTTTTGCTGGTTTGGTCTCCGTCCCTCCAGAGTTGCAGAATTTCATCCTTTTCCAGGAATACACTGGCGATAGTGTTCGGTGCGACATTTTTTTTCCAGATGGCATACACGGATCGTTCATGGGGACGGGCGAGACCGTTTTTACCGGCAGTGCGATAGATTTGCGCGAGGCGTTCATGGAGTTCAGCGGCAAAAACATGGCTTGGTCCATAGTCTTTATGGATGATACGCAATCCGCGATTCAAAGCTTGAACGGCCCGCGCATCCTCCCCTTTTTCATGCCAGATGGCGGATAAATCCATGAGCGGGGTGACCAAAATCATATCGTCAGGCCCGAATAGACCTTCCAGCCAGCGAAAGGCTTGGGTGGCTAGGCGTTCCGAGCGTTCCAGATTTTTTTGATCACGATGTCCCTGGGCTAATTGAAAGATGCCATCAATGGTTTCCAGATCAGAACGATCCGGTTGCATCCCGGAGGCATCCAGGGTATCAAACAGGGCGTCGGCCCGTTCCAAGGGTTTTCCTTTTTCCCAACTTCGCATCATTGTTGCAAAATCTCTCCATGTGGGGAGGGTTTCAGCCCAACCGGGGAGAATCATGATCAGGACAAGCAGACCCAGGATGACGCCCAGGGTCAAGGGGAGTGATCGCGAAAGAGATTGTGGTGACAATGAACGATCCTGATTGGTTTGATGGCCGACACTTAACTTAAAACAAATTCCCCTAGACTGTCAGTTTATACATCGATAGGCTGTCCCACAACGATGCTTACAATTTTCTCATGATGTCACAACTGGCAACCCGGAATCAGCATTTTCTCGGAACGATTTGCAAATTTGACGGGAGGTACGATGCATGGAAACCATTTCGATTCAACTTCCCGATGATGTGGTGACGCGATTGCGCGATTTGGGGCAGGCGACCGGGCAGGATGCAAATTCCTGTCTGGTCGCAGCCATCCGGGAGTACCTGGACGACCTTGAGGATTTGCATGATGCACAACAGCGCATGATCGAAATCCGGGCAGGTCGGAGCAAAACCTACAGCCTGGAAGAGGTGGAGCGTAGCCTTGGCTTGGCGGATTAGGTTCGACGATGCAGCCAGGAAGAACCTGGAAAAACTGGACAAGCCGGTTGCCAGACGCATTATCGAATTCTTGCGCAAGCGAGTGGCCATCCTGGACGACCCGCGCAGCATTGGCGAGGCCCTCAAGGGTTCCAGCCTGGGCGATTTTTGGAAATATCGTGTTGGCGACTACCGGGTCATTTGCGATATCGAGGACAGCACTTTACGCATCCTCGTCGTGAAGGTCGGCAACCGGCGGGAAGTGTATCGTTGAGTTTTTCCAGATGGCACAGAAGATCATCGGTCTTGCAGGTATCAATCAAAATTGATATATGTCATCGGTTATGAATGGACTCGATGTGATTACCAAACTGAAGAAGTGACTGGGACTGGGAAGGCAAATGAACATTCGCTATCCGGTTATTTTGGAACCACAAGAACCGACAGGATTCTTTGTCCGTTTTCCAGATTTGAGTGACACGTTCACCGAAGGAGCAACAGAGGAAGAGGCTTTGTTTAACGCCGCCGAGGTGTTGACGGCCATGTTGGAATGGCGAATGGACAACAACCAACCGTTACCAGAGCCTTCTACGGATGTGGTCGGAGCCACCGGATATGTGGCACCGGACGCAAAGACTAGAAGCGGCTCTTCTTGTACGCCGATTCCGGGGAGACAGGTCCATGTCCGAAATTGCCAGAGCCATGGGAACTTCCTGGCCAGCGGCCAATCGGTTGGAAAATTGTCACCATTGGCCCTCATTGAAACAGCTTGAGAAGGTGGCTGCTGTTCTTGGTCATCGGCTGGTTATTTCTTTTGAATGATTTTTTTTAAACGATTACCTGGTGAATCCATGACCCCATCGCAACCTGTTCACGGCATTCCAGCCCTGAGTGATCAACTGGATGGCGGGGATGTTCTGATCACCGTCAATCGTCGGTTATCCCGGCACCTTGCCCGAAGTATCAATGCCTTTAAGGTTTCCCAAGGGGTCGGTGCCTGGGGTAGTGCCGAGATTATCCCTTTGTCGGCGTGGTTACACAAAAAATGGTTGGAAATTCTGGATCATGGTGCTGACCTGGAACAGGTTCCTCCAAGGCTCCTTTCGGGTTTGGCCGAAAGTCAGTTATGGGAAACCATCATTGGCGATCATGCCAAACGGGGACGGGCCATTCTTTGGCCACGGCAAACCGCATCTCTGGCGCAAAAAGGGTGGGAGCAGTTATTGCAATGGCGTTTGCCACCGCCAGTCGAGCAGTCCCGGGGGCATGAGGATACCGAAGCCTTTATTCAATGGGTGGCAACCTTTGAGAAATATTTGGTGCGGGAAGGGTTGATCACTTCCGCCCAATTGCTGGGGTTCGTTGAAGGACAGTTGGATCGGTTGCCGCTTCCCCCCGGAATCATCTTGGCCGGTTTTGATGCCCCACCTCCGGCAACGGAACACTTTTTCTCTGCACTGCAAGAGCGGGGGATCAGGGTGGCGCATTATCAGCCGGAATCCTATCCCCCATCGGCGACCGTGCGGCTGTTGACAGATGGCGAAGAAGAAATTCGCAGTGCGGCGCAATGGGCTAAAACATGGTTGGAAGAGAGAAAAAAGGATGGGGATGCCGCTGGGACCGTCGGGATTATCCATCCCAACTTATCCCAATGGCGCAGCCAGGTCATCCGTATCTTCACCGAGGTGTTCTATCCTGGTGCTTTGGAATTCAATACCCTGCCGGATCGTCCGGTATTTAATCTTTCATTGGGATTTCCCCTGATCCAAAGCCAGATGATCGCCGATGCCTTGTTTTTCCTTACCCTTTGTCGGGATGGTTTTTGTACCCCAGCTACGGCAAGACGCCTGTTGTTCAGTCCGTATTGCGCCGGTGGTGTCTCTGAACGTGCGGCGCGGGCTTTGCGGGATGTGCAGTGGCGTGAAATGGGCTGGGAACGCCTATCCCTGAAAGAGATGGCCGTTTTGGCCGAGGAAGGGGGGCAAACCCCTCTCTTGGCAAAGCTGGTGAATGATCTGGCGGGGTGGGGGACACACGAGGCGATGACCTCTTTGGAACACCCCCCGTGGGAATGGCCGGGTCGATTCTCCAAAGTGTTGAAACAGATGGGTTGGCCAGGGGAAAAATCATCGTCCAGTACCGATTTTCAATTGCTCGATTCCTGGGAATCGTTGCTGGAAAGCTTGGCGGTGCTGGCGATGGTGCCAATCGCTATGGATTATTCCAGAGCTTTGACGATTTTGCATGATGTAGCGGGATCGACGGTGTTTCAGCCCGAAGGGGGGGCGGATGCCCCGATACAGATTCTTGGATCGCTGGAAGCAGGCGGAGAAACATTTGCGGCATTGTGGATCATGGGGTTGTCCGATGATGTATGGCCCCCCCGTCCTGAGCCGAATCCATTCCTCCCCCGCGCATTTCAAAGAGATCATGATATGCCCCGTTCCTCCAGTGGGCGTGAATATGATTTTGCCGCCAAAATTACCCACTATCTCCTGGGGGCGGCACCCACCGTCATCGTGAGCGCACCACAGCGCGATGGCGATTTGGAACTGCGTATCAGCCCTTTTCTGCGTGGGATGACCCAAACACCATCCCCAGAAGTGGCACACCCCGATTTTTCCCATTTGGTCCTTCAGTCCGGGTACCTGGAGGAAATATCGGAAGATCGTCCACCTCCGTTGCCAACCAAAGAGACCTTTTCTTGTGGCACCGGCTTGCTCAAAGCGCAATCGTTGTGCCCGTTTCAGGCATTCGCCCGCTACCGATTGTTTGCCCAATCTTTGCCGGATATCCAGATGGGGCTTTCGCCGATGTTACGGGGGCAGATCACACACCGCGTCCTGGCACAGTTATTGGCCAAAAATTTTTCCATGAAACAGTGGCGGACATTGCCGGAAGACCAGCGTTTGGCGGCCATGGAAAAGGCGTGCCGTCAGGGGATTGCGTTGGAGGCGAAAGAATTGGAAAAACGGGTTCCTCAAGGATTGTTGGAACTGGAGTATTTCCGGCAGATCTCCCTGTTGCAAAAATGGATGGCCATCGAGGAGCGTAGGGAGGCCGATTTTATTGTGCATGAAGTGGAAAAATCTGGAACCATGCACATCGGTTGCCTGGATCTGCGTTATCGTATGGATCGTGTCGATCGGCTGGAAGCGGATCACCGGGTTCTCATCGACTATAAAACCGGCATGGTCAAAATCGGCGACTGGTTTGGTTTGCGCCCCAGAGATCCGCAAATGCCTTTTTATGCCTTGGCTTTGGATGAGGGGAAAATGGTCGCTATGGCGTATGGGCAGTTATCGCGCCAATTGAAAGGGTTTGTGGGTTTGACGCAAAAAGCGGGGATACTGCCGGGTATTGCCGGGATCAAAGGTTATCAGGATGAACTGGATGACACGGAAATGGAGGATTTGACGCAAACTTGGCAGTCTAACATTCAGCAATTGATTGCGGAGTTTTCCCAAGGAGAAGTGCGCGTTGATCCTCTGGCAGGAGCCTGTGGGCAGTGTGATCTGGGGCCTTTGTGCCGGTTTGATGAAACGATCTGAGGATTGAAATGATGCCATTGATTGACCATTCGGCACGCACAACCGCGTTGGACATAACCCGATCCTTTATCGTTCAGGCCCCGGCGGGTTCGGGAAAAACCGGATTGTTGACGCAAAGGATTTTGGCACTTTTGGGGAGCGTGGAGCAGCCCGAAGAAATTGTCGCCATCACCTTTACCCGCAAGGCGGCGGCGGAAATGAAGCAGCGGGTATTGCAATCGTTAGCGAATAAGACGCCACCTCCCCCAAAGGATTCTTTTGCCCAGAAAACCTGGGATCTCGCTCAAATCGTCTTACAAAGAGACCACCAACGGCAATGGCGGTTGCAGGATAACCCCAACCGTTTGCATATCATGACCATCGATGCCCTGTGCCATGCCATGGTGAGACAATTACCCCTCCTGACCGAATTGGGGGGTAAGGCGACGTTGACGGAATATCCCCAAGTGTTTTACCAACGCGCTGCACGAGAAACCTTGGATGTGTTGGATGTCGATGTCCCCTGGAAATGGGCGGTGGTCCGTCTTTTTAAACATTTGGATAATGATTGGGCCAGGGTTGAATCCATGCTGGCCGACCTGCTGGCCCGTCGTGATCAATGGCTGCGCCATGTGGGGCAAGAGGTCGATGAATCCTTGCGCAATCGCCTCAACGCCAGCCTTAAAGCCATGATTCGCTTGGAGTTGCAAACGGTTCGCGGGATGATTTCCCCGCCGATGTGGAGAAAAATAATCCCCATCATGGATTTTTCCCGGCGGCAACTGGCTGCCATCAGCGAAAACGGATCACCGTGGATTGGGCGAACCAACCCTCCCGGCAGTGAAGTCGAGGATGTCCCTTTATGGCATGAACTGGCGGAGACGCTACTAACCAGGGATGGAGGATGGAGAAAACAAGTCAATATCAGACATGGTTTTCCCCCCAAGTCCAAAGCGAGTACCGCGAAGGAGGGGACTCTTTGGGATTCCATGAAAAAAGAGACTCTCTGGCTGATTGACCTATTGGCGGGGGTGGATCATCTGGGCGAAGTGCTGCACGCGGTGCGCCAAGTGCCGGCAGCCTTGTATTCTCAACAACAATGGGAAATTCTTCAGGCATTATTGACCCTCCTCAAGGTGGCTGCCGGTCACTTGATGGTTCAGTTTGCGACCCAGGAGGTGGTTGATCATGCGGAGGTGGCCCGGCGGGCGATCCTGGCATTGGGGGCGACCGATAACCCTTCCGAGTTGGCTTTGCGCTTGGATCACCGTATTCGCCATCTCCTGGTGGATGAGTTTCAGGATACCTCGCGTTTGCAGTATGAACTCTTGGAACGGTTGGTGGCGGGATGGGAACCGGATGGGGGGAATACCCTGTTTTTGGTCGGCGATCCCATGCAATCCATCTATCGATTTCGGGAAGCGGATGTGGGGTTGTTTTTGACGGTGCAACGGGAAGGGATTGGCTTGGTCAAAACGGTTCCGCTGCATCTGGTCGTCAATTTTCGTTCTGTCCCAGGTATTGTGAACTGGGTCAATGCGGCGATGCAAACCGCTTTTCCCGCGATGGCACGCCCGGAAATGGGGGCGGTCCCGTTCCAGGCTTCGCAGGCGAACTCCCAGGAACAGAGTGATACGGCGGTGACGATCCAGGGATGTGATGATCGTGAGGCTGAAGCGCGTGAAGCCGTGAATTTGGCAGCCCAGGCGATGAAGCAACACCAAAGTGTCTGTATCCTGACCCGCACCCGCAACCACCTCATCCACATCCTGCCGCTACTGGATGAGGAAAATTTAAGCTACCAGGCGGTGGATTTATTTCCCCTGGCTGGGCGGATGGTGATCAAAGATTTATTGGCACTGACACGCGCCTTGATCCATCCTGGGGATCGCATCGCTTGGCTGGCATTACTCCGCGCCCCTTGGTGTGGTTTGTCGCTGTCGGATCTTCTGGCATTGACGCAAGGGAAATCCAAGGCGACCATCCTCGATTGCTTGAATCATCCCGAATGCGATGATCAGGTTTCCGCTGTGGGAAAAACCATTCTGGCACGGGTACGCCCCATCTTGAATACCGCACTGGCCCAGAGGGGTCATTGGAACCCGTTTCCAGGTCCGGGGACATTGCGGCGTTGGATTGAAGGAACCTGGCGGCAGTTGGGTGCCTCGGCCACTTTGGATAGCCCCCACCATTTGGAAGATGCAAAAAGTTTTTTCGATCTTTTGGAAACGATGGAAAGCGGTGGTCGTGAATTGGATGCCCAAACGCTGGAAAACGCGGTATCTAACCTTTTCTCCGGGATCGACCCCCGCGCTTCCCAGTCCAAACTGGTGGTGATGACCATACACAAGGCCAAAGGGTTGGAGTTTGATTGTGTCATCATCCCCGGTGTGGATCGACAGCCAAGATCAGATTCAGCGCAACTTCTGTTGTGGATGGATCCACTGGTTCAGTCGGGGGGGGGCTTGTTTGAAGAATCCATGGCCCCGTTGCTGGCTCCCATCGGCAGTTGGGATGGGGGGGATGGCGATCCTATCTACCGTTTTATCCAGGGGATGGAACAGGAAAAGTCACACAATGAGGTGTGTCGATTGCTGTATGTCGCGGTGACGCGGGCGAAAAAACAGTTGCATCTTCTGGGGTTATCGCAAAAAGTAGATGGCGGGCCAGCGTCAGGTTCATTTTTGGCGGCGTTGTGGTCATGCGTCGGTGAAACGTTTGCGACACGAGAGGCGGACTTGGCCTTGGACGAAGAGGTTCAGGATGCAACCAGGATCATCCCGCCCCATGTTCGTCTTCGCGCCGATTGGCACTGGCCCCCAAAGCCTGCCTGGATGGGACAATCCGATCTTCCCGATATACACCATGGCGAGCCTATCCTGTTTGACTGGGTTGGTACCGAAGCGCGTTTGGTGGGGGTCGTCATGCACCGTTTTCTGGCCCGCATGGCTACCGACGGTGTTGAACAATGGTCTCCCACACGCATTGCGCAATACCGAGATGTTTTCAGGAACCATCTGGTTACGTTGGGGATGGCGGAACCTTTTATGGATGCTGCCCTGGAAGGGGTGACCAGGGGACTTGTCACCGCATTGACTTCCCAAAAGGGACGTTGGGTTTTGGATGCGCAGCATCAGGAATCCCGTTCGGAATGGGGGGTGACGGGGGTGGAGAAAACAGGGACTGTGAGCGTGACCATCGACCGTTCTTTTGTGGATCGGGAAGGCCATCGCTGGATCATCGATTATAAAACCAGCCGACACGAAGGGGGGGATAGAGAGGGTTTTCTGGCCAATGAAAAGTTACGTTATCAGGAGCAAATGGATCGCTACGCCCGGCTGGTGCATGCCATGGAGAGCCGCCCTATCCGTTTGGGATTGTACTTTCCGTTGATGGATGCATGGCTGGAATGGTCCTGGGGGTGACGGATACCCAAAGTGTTTGCTTTAGACCTGTCCCGATACCTTGGCGTGCCATCGCAACACCAATGAGGCGATGGAATTGGCTTGGTATTTGGGGATAAAGTCATCGGCCCCCATTTCAAGGGCCTTGACTCGGTTGGATTCGTTGCTCATGGAACTGTGCAGGGCCATGGGGATAGTGGAAAGTCGCGTATCGGTGTGTTGTTTCATCTTTCGGGTAAAGGTGAAACCATCCATGCCAGGCATTTCAATATCGGAAATAATGAGGGCGTACAGAGGATCGGAACTGGACTGATAATTGTGCAGGAGATATTCATAGGCTTGCGCGGCGGCGTTGAAGGATTCGTAGGGGGTACCCATTTGTTCCAAGGTTTTTTCGATTTGGCCGCGGGCTGCTTTTGAATCATCGACGACCATGACTTTAAAGTTGGATATGTCCACCTCCTGCTTTTTGGCGAGAAGTTCATCGGCAATAATTTCGTCGGATCCGATGATTTCGCCCAGTATTTTTTCGACATCAAGAATTTGGATGGCGTCGCCGTTTTTTTCATAAGTCAGGGCGGTGAGATAGGCATTATCCAGGAAGTTGCTGCCGGGGCTTTTGATCTCCTCCCAGCTTCGGGTAATCAGTTTATTGGGTTGGCTCACCATGAGTCCCTGGATCATGCCGCTGTATTCGCAGACGATGACATAGCTGAGTTCTTTGCCCACCTGAATGGGGGCCAATCCCAGGGCCAATCCCAGATCGATGACCGTGACCACCTTGCCACGAAAATCCATGGCCCCGACGATGGCGGGTTGGGTCTGCGGCATTTCGGTGATTTCTTTGGGGGTTTCCACTACTTCAATGATTTTGAAGACATTTACACCATATTGTTGCTTATCGGACAAGAAAAACGTCAACATTTCCATTTGGTTGGAAAAGGCAAGATTGGCGCGTTGGGAAATTTCATCCATCATGTTGTCCATGGTCTTACCTTTTTTACTTGTGAGTGATGTTTTTTCGATCAGGCGTGTATCAGATTATTGTCGCGCATCGCAAGGATAATGTCCCACATTTTTTTTACGTTTTCTTCTTTTCCTTGGAAATGGATGACGGCAGCTCCGGCACAATCATCCGTCCCTCCGGCGGCAACGACAGTCGCCTCGACATTGGCAAGAATGCGCATGGCCTGTAATTCGGTGACGATGGTGGCACTACCGGCCATGATCGGGATGAGTCCGACGGCGATACCCATGACCCGTTGGGGAACCCCTTGTCCCAACAGGCCCATGGCTTTGGGGACCGATGGGATGAGTTTTTCGAGGGTAACGGGGATGATGAGGGAACCGCCACGGGCGTAGAGAATGGAGAGGGCGACACCAATGCTGCCACCGGTAGGCGACCCCAGGAGGATGGCGGCGTTGCCCTGGGGGTCGATGGCATTGGCCCCTTTGAGGTAGATATCGCCTGGGCCAAACTTTTCCAGGAGAGGGGCGGGCCAACCACGGGTTATATGACCTTGGTCGAAGAGGTAGGGACCGGGTCCGCGTGAATCTTTGGGTGTTTCTCCCAGGCGGGCGTTACGGATTTGGCCGACGGCGAAGGTATCACGGCCAGGGTCTTCTTTGAGAAGGTGGTGAATGACGTGACGGGCGGTGGAACTTCCGACGATAACCATGTGACCGGAGTGGCGTTTTTCCTGGACCTGTTGCAGTGAAGCGACCGCTTGGCCGACCAATGCTCTGGCTTCTCCTGGGCGCAGAACCACCACGGCACTGGTTGTTTGGGCATTGGCATCCGGTTCAAAATGGGGTGTGTGATCGATGGGGTTATCAAGCATCATATTTTCCTGAAGATTTGTATCTGACCAGCCCAATTCCACGCAAAGTGGCATCTGTCTCGCGCTGAGTATAACACACTGTAAATTATTGACAATGACCTGTTTGCTTTCTGTCGGCAGCAAATGAATTATCCGGTCTTGGATAGGGGTGGTATCCCACGATGTGACGGATCGGCATCTGATAACGGGATGGCGTGGAAAATTGGGTGGAAGTCCGGTACAGTAGGGGGGAGGGGGAGATCAAGCGTATGTTTGGGCGGATGGATGAAACAGCAGGAGAGAGCGTGATCATGGACATTACCCAAAGACTCCAACAAAAGGTGATCGGTTTATCACCATCTCTTGCGCAATAGGTTCTTGATTTTATTGGATATTTAGAATACGTTCATCAGCGTGATCAGGAATCTGACCTATTGAAACATGCCCAGCAGAGATCCATGCGCAAGGTTTGGGACAATCCGACTGACGAGGTATGGAATGACATGTAAACCCGGAATGCTGGTCACGACTCCCTTTCCCTCGTAATGGGAATGCTGGAGATATAATATTAAACTTGGAGACAGTGTGTATTGCGTCCCTTGATTTTAGGTGTAGTGGGCTTCTAGTCCGCCGAATATTTGACCACAAGGAAAAAATGATACCCTGCTGCCCACATGAACCCAACGGCAATAGAAAAGAATAGCGACGTCCCGATAATGCCCCAACCTAAATACATGGGATCAAGGAAGAGGCCAACAAAGGCTCCAATTAAAGCGACCATCATGGAAACAGCAGAGGCCTTAAACTCCCAGATCATTTTCTGGAAAAAACCTGCCTTTTGAAGATTCTGTATAAACTTTGCTCTCTGTATTGTGAAGAGAATGGCCATCGCAGCCATCACAAACCCAAGTAACGTCGCTGAGACAGATGCTACAACGCTGTTGATCATCTGATACTGGTCAGGGTTAAGGTATGGAACTCGTAGAAAAGATCCCACGCCAGCAACTAGGCCTAAAGCGGCAACCATCCAATATCGGCGATAAAACACGGGCGAACTCAATGTCAGTCACCGTTCGTTGAGATTTCTGAAAGAGACTCGTAAAGCTTAGAAAACATCTCATGAAGATCAGGATACCTCCCCGCCATTTTGACCTGCTTGCGAGCAATAAGTCTACTGGCAACCAAGTCCACAGGATGGAGCATACCATCTTCGTTCTCAATTGTCAACTTGGCAATGGTAGTTTTCACATCGCTACTTAATATATCCTGGACAAAAGTTTTCATGTCACGAGACAGAAATTTTCCCCGAGGGGGTGTTATTTTCATCTTCAATCGTGCCCCCTCGGTTTTAGACAACGTTTTAAATAAGTCTTCTGTCATCCTTGTCTTTTTATTGTTAAAGACGTCTGGAGAACTCCAGGAAAAAGAAAATTCAATGCTTTTTGCTTGACCATCGCCCTCCATAAGCCGACGTGCAGAGTCGTTATTTAGGACGGGTGCCAAAATAATTTCTTGACCAGCGACTTTTGAAATGTATTTTGCTAACCTGCCAGCATAAGAGCCATGGCCGTTGGCTTGGTAAGCTAAAACCTCTCTTTTACATGAGTACAAAAAATAGTTTTTCTCAATAAGATTTTCGTCTGGCTCCATATTTATTGGCTTTTCTGCATCACTATTTTTTGAGACGATATGCGGCAAATGATTATCTCTTAGAGTTCCAAAAATACCTTGATAGAATTCTTCTCTTGATTGGAACGAAAGATTTCGTACCTGATGGTCATGTGGAAATATTGAAATCACATCGGTCGTTGGCTGTTTCATTAACTCTAACGCCGATAGAATCAAGCCATGCCCTGAGTTGCCGTTAATGTCCTGCGCACGGTAGAACTCAATTTTAAATTCCTTTATTCCCATATATTTCTTATTTTTCCTCTCTTAAACAGTGAAAGCATGTTACTAAACACGGATGACACTGCGTTGCTGACGGCACCGATTCGGATCTTAACCATTATCATAGAGAAGTTTGATGGTGCAATGTTTCATCATGGACGTGGGGGCATAATTGCGAATTTCCTTAAATGATTAAGGTAAGTCAAACTATGGTCGTTAACGGGTTTGAATCGATCTTTTTTGTTGCGGTTGCCCCGTTGCCGATGCGTTACCACCCTGGTCTGAAGGCATCCTTGATCCAGTCGATTTGCCACTCCTGGTTGCGCTTGGCGACTAGGATGACATCAAAACGACAGACGCAACAGTGCAAGTGGGGATGGCGTTGCAAGTAGGCTTCCGCCAGCATGAACAAGCGACGTTGTTTGGCGGCGTTGATCGATTCGCCAATGGATCCAATCTCTTGGGAGTGAACAAGACGGCGCGAACGGACTTCGCAAAAGACTAAATTGTCGTGTTTTTGGGCGATGAGATCCATTTCACCCATGGCGGAGGTGTGGTTTTTCTCAAGGATGACATACCCATCCTTCAACAGGGTTCTCTCGGCCAGGGTTTCGCCATGGCGTCCCAGCCATTGTCGCCAAAATGTCATGGACGCTGCTTTAATTGAAGTGCCAATCGGTAAATTTCATTGGCGGGAAGACCAGTCTGGGCGGCAATGAGACGGGATGTCTCCTTGACGCCTACCCCTTGGCTTAAACTTGCTGTAATTTGTTCTGCGACTGCGGTAGAATGAAGGTCGGGTTTGAGTTTGATCGCCCCCTCAAGGATGATGACGATCTCCCCTCGTGGTGGGGTGTGTTCAAAAAAATGGGCCAGTTCGCTCAGACGACCCCGGTGCCAGCTTTCATGAATTTTCGTGAGTTCGCGGGCAACCACGACACGTCGGTCTGGATCGGTGGTGCGGGCGAGATCTCCCAGTGTTGCGCTCAGGCGTATGGGAGATTCAAACAAAATGCAGGTGCGTTCCTCGGTTTTAAGTGCCTGGAGCAATGCGCTTCTCTCTTTGCCTTTCCGGGGGAGAAAGCCTTCAAAAAGAAAACGGTTGGTGGAAAAACCACACCCGGCGAGGGCGGTGATGACCGAGGAAGGTCCAGGCAATACCTCCATGGGCAACGATTCGGCGATGACTTGACTGATCAGTGGCCCCCCTGGATCGCTGATCCCTGGACAGCCCGCATCGCTGACAAGGGCAAAGTCGGTCCCCGCTTTGAGTTGGTCGCATATCCAGGGGATCTTTGTGGCACTGTTGTGTTCGTTAAAACTTACCCGGCGGGTCCGTATTTCATAGCGATGGCAAAGAATTCCCGTCAGTCGGGTGTCTTCTGCCAGAATGCAGTCCACCGATTGCAGTACCCGAATGGCCCGGAATGACATATCCTCCAGGTTGCCGATGGGGGTGGGAACGATGGTTAAAGTGCCTGGGTCTTTTTTCAATTGAAAACCTGTCTTCTATGGAAACTTGCATGAGTACTTGCCGCCGCAACGGTTTACAGCCCGCAATGATGGTATCATCGGGAGTGCCAATCCCAAGGGGATTTTGGCTTGTGATGCTGGTTTTTATTTTGGCACTGATCGGAGGGTGTGTCACGACGACAGACGAAAAGCCAAAGAGATTGGTTGAACCGAAGGGATCGGTTGAAAGCAAGAGTGAGGCTTCCGTACCGCCGCAGAAAGGGGAAGAGGTTGCGGATGCGCCCGTGCGCATGATCGCGGAGGCCCGCAATCTTGTCGAGAAAAATCGATTGGACGCCGCTATGCTTCTTTATCGGCGTATTGTGAAAGAGTTTGGGCAGACTGACCAAGCCAACGAAGCCCGCTTTCGTCTGGGGGAAGTCTTGATGCTCCAAGGGCAAACGGGACAGGCCTTGCCCTTCCTGATCGATGCGGCCTCCAAACCCAATCAACCTTACGCCTGGGAAAGTTTGTCTCTTGTCGGAGATATTCAAGAGCAACGCGGTGATGTCGAGGGTGCGTGGTCCAGTTGGATTCGGGTGGCTTATTCCAGTTCTGCGCAGGCGATGGTCACTTGGAAAAAATTTTTGAAAAGCTACATGCAAAACGGCAATGTTGAAAACACCCAGCGGATGTTCCAGATGTTGCCTTCCGGTCAACTTTCCAGTGATCAGACGGGGGTGGCCCTGACAACGGTGGACCAAGTTGAGACGGAAAGGTTGAAACAACTCCATGCCATCCAACCACCGCAATCTCCGTTTACCCCTTTGTTTGCCCTGATTTTGGGTGATCGCCAGTATCAGGAAGGGGGTTCCCAGGGGGCTATGGACTACTGGAAATCGGCCCATGGTAATGATCTTGCCTCGTTGGAGGCCCAACGCCGCTTGGCCCCGGCGGACGATCAACCAGGGTTGACGATGGGGTTGCTGCTCCCCTTGAGTGGTGATTATGCAACCATCGGAAAAAACTTGTTGAAGGCGATCAAAAAAGGATTGCGTGATTATCCCGATACCAAGATCATCTTGCGGGTAGCCGACAGCCATGGAAAGGCGGAAGAAGCCCGGAGTGCCATGGAACAATTTCGCCTGGATGGCGTGGGTGCCGTCATTGGACCGGTTTTCCAGGAGGAGGCTAAGGCGGCGGCGGAAGTGGCGGCCCGCTATAATATTCCCATTGTGACGTTGAATCCCCGTGATGGTATTGTGCCACCCGGTTCCAGCGTTTTCCAGAATGCCTTCCGCCCCGAAGCGGAAGGGCAATTTATGGCCAAATTTGCGGTGGAAGAGAAAAAATTCCGCCGAATTGCCGTTTTGGCTCCCGATACCGAATATGGCCACCTGCTGACGCAAACCTTTTCCGATGCGGTACGACAGTCGGGTGGAACCATCGTCCGCGTCACGTTCTTTCCCACAGGAACCAGTGATTTCTCACCGTGGATCAAGGCGTTGGTCAATGCGGATCCTAAAGATATCCAGGCGCGCACCAACGCAGCCGGCTCCGATGGACCGTTGGACCCTGTGGAAGCGGTCTCTGTGGGGAGTGGGGCCTCCTTGCGGCCATGGTCCGATTTTGATGCCTTGTTTTTGCCAGCCAATGCCCAAGAGGTCCGTTTGATCGCCCCACAGGCCGCCTTTTTTAAATTGCGCCAGCCCCAGGTGACATTCCTCGGTACGTCGTTGTGGAACAAGCCAGAACTCTTTAGAGAAGGAGCGGATTTTATCAAAGGGGCGTTCTTTTGTGACTCCGATGATGTGGCCCGTAACCGATTCAGCGAATCGTTTTACCAAGTTTGGAAGGATACACCGTCCGCCCTGGATATGTTGGCCTATGATTCGGTGGCCCTGGTGGCTCAGGCCCTGCGGGTGGAACGGATGTCGGGAAGACCATGGTATTCGGTGTTGAAGGGGGGGCAGAGAATCTACGGGGCTGCGGGGGTTGTCTATTTTGATGCGGGGGGGCAAAGTCGCAGAGATCTTTACGTTTATAAAATCGAGGCGGACGGGCCAAAGAAAATGGAAGCGATGCCATTTCAAGAGCAAATCAGCCAGACGCCGGTTCTCGACGGTTCCTTTCAACCTGTGGATGAGCGTGGATTGGGAGCCGGAGCGGGAAGAGAGATGCCCGCAGGCCAACCATCTGGAATTTCTCCGCCGCCAGGTGCCTTGGGGCCTTCTTTTTTTTAATCTTTTGGCATCTCTTTCCAATGACAAAGCAAGTTGGTCGGGGTAGAGTTGGGGCAGGGTTGATTTTTTCTGATAATCTCCACCGAGTGGAATGAAGGGTCCATGAAGTGTCTTATCGTTGATGATCAGATTGAAAACAGGATGGTTTTGGCGAAAATTATGGAGCCTTACGCCCAGTGCGACCAGGCTTCGGACGGTGCCGAAGCCCTGGAACTGTTTTCCCTCCGTTTGAACGAGGGGCAGCCTTATGATTTGGTACTCATGGATATCATGATGCCCTTGATGGATGGTCAGGAGTCTTTGTGTAAAATGCGTGCCCTGGAAGAAAGTCTGGGTGTCTTGCAGGAAAATCAGTCCGCTATCGTTATGGTCACCGCCGTCGATGCCTCCTCCGAAATGAAGCGCGCATTTGAAGAAGGACGATGCACCGGCTATATCAACAAACCGATCAACCGTGCGAAAATTTTGGTCAAACTGAACGAACTTGGAATAAGCCCCAAAGTCTGGTGGTAGAGTCTTAGGCTAGGCGACGTGCATTCGTCTGATTTCCGTTGAATCCGCATGGGATACCCCCTCCCGTTCCACCCCGTCGTGTTGCTTGTATTCACTCTCAACTTGGCTGGAAAGTGGTATCATGAGTATTAAAAAAATAGTGAAGAGGATTGAACGGTTTCTTGAGTTGAAAACAAAAAAACAAGAAAAAAAAGTCAGAGAATTTGAAAAAATATTGGACCGTCTGGCTGCCATGGAAATCAAGGCGTTGTGGCGTTTGAATCTTGAGCAAGATCCTAAAAGAATCAAGGAATTGAAGAAACGGCTGCGCCTCATCCGGTCAAGAAAAGAGCAGGGTATCAGGAAAATAATCAGGTTTGACATGCCGGGTAAGAAATAGTCGCAGATATCTTTCCCATCAAAATATCTTCCGTAATTTCCGTAAATCATTAAAGAAATAACAACACAATCCAGTTCTTTAAAAGTTTGTGCGATCTCTGCGACCTGCGTTGCGGGGTAGTAATGGGCTTGGTCTGAAAGTTGCGTGTATGGGGCATCCAGGAATCCATGGCCCATCCTCAGACTAGAGAACCGATCTTATGAAGAAAAAAGTTGTTTTTGTCGTTATTTTTCTTTGTTGGTTGTCCTTCGTATTCAACGGGAATGCCCTGACACTCAGTGCTTTGTCGGGTCGTTCTTTGAATAACATCTCCGATCAGGCAACTTTGGATCTGTTCAATAAAATAAAAGATGGTTCAAAGGATTCCAGAACAAACCATCGTGCGCCGAATGATGAAGGCAACCTTGATTCGGAGGTACCCGGGAATCAGGGGATGAATCTGAACGCGATGGAGGAGACCAAAACGCCACCATTTTATGCTGAAACCTATCCTGCTGATCTGCAACTCTTTGGTCAGGAATATTTTGTACAGGGCAATATTCCAAGGCCCGGGGGACAACTCGCCACGATCCCGGGAGATTATGTCTTGGGACCGGGGGATGAGTTTCGCCTTTTGTTTACGGGAAAAGAATTGAAGGAAGTGGATGTTTTTGTCGATAATGAAGGGCAGGTTCTTGTCCCCGATATGGGATTGGTACCTGCCGCAGGATTGCGATTCAATGAATTTAAAACAATGTTGGCCAGCAAAATTAAACAAAAATTAATAGGTTTGGAACTGGATCATATCGCGACGACCAACCTGCGCACCATCCGGGTTTTCTTGCTGGGAAATGTCAGAAAACCAGGGACACACACCATTTCTGCGCTGTCATCGGTCATGCAGTTGTTGCTGGATACCGGGGGGATTCTCCCTGTTGGCTCATTGCGCACGCTCCAAATCAAACGGGTTGGTTCGCCCGACAAAAAACTGGATCTTTACAACGTTCTGATTGGGGGAAAAAACGATGGTGACCTTCGCCTTCAGGATGGTGATACCGTTTTTGTCCCCACCATCGGCAAAACTATCGCTCTGACAGGAACCGTCAAAAAACCGGCTATCTATGAACTTTCCAATGAAAAGACCATCGATGAAGCATTGCAGTTGGCGGGGGGGATGTTGCCAAATTCTCAAAGTATCAAGGTTGAACGGATCAGCAAAAATAAAAATCGTATCGTCGTCGATCTTGACTTGAGGGACTCTGCGAGTCTTCATGCCGCCATCAAATCGGGTGATATTGTCCATGTGCTTCCCGCATCCAACGCCCGGAGAGATACGGTCACTTTACTGGGTTATGTCGAACGTGGTGGTGTATTTCAATGGACCAAATCCATGAAATTAACCGACCTGATTTCTGGGCCTTCCGAATTGTTGCCACAAACCGATTTGTCCCACGTCCTTATTATTCGCACCAACCCAAGAAATCGTCAGCTTGAACCGCTGTCGGTCAATTTGGAACGGGCGTTGATGGATCGTTCCTCGGCGGACAATATCACCCTGGAACCCAATGATCAGATTCAGTTGTTCAGTCTGGGGTCCGACCGTTCGCAAAATGTGCAATCGGTTGTGGACCGGCTTAAAAATCAGGGAAGATTCAATCATGCCGATAAAACGGTCACCATTAAAGGAAATGTCCGATTTCCTGGCGATTATCCGTTTGTCAACAATATGGACCTGCGGCAATTGATCACCGCTTCCGGCGACATTCGTGACAATACCGACATGGATTATTGCCTGATCGCCCGCTCTGACTATCTGGGACGTCTCCAACCTTTTTCTGTACGTTTGCGGGAAGTGCTTGGGATGGAAGGGGGGACACGAAATATCCCATTGAACCCAAGGGATCAGGTATTCGTATTTCGCATCGATGAAAAGCATAAGGATTTGTCTAAGGATAAACTCCTCCCCATGAGAGATTTTGGGGCTGACAAGGAATTATTTGAAGATAAAATACGACGCCAGGAAGAAGCTTGTAAGAAAAGAATATTGCTAGAAAATCAAAGGAGCAATAAAGGTCAGGAGATGGATCCGCAGTCCATGTTGGCCATGCATAAAATGCAACTGCAACAATGCCAGTTTGGGGATCTTGACCAAGACCAGACTCAGGATGAATATCAGGATGAGTATCGGGACCAGTATCAGGACCAGTATCAGGACCCATATCGGGATGATGCGGGGAGGGATCAGCGTTCATACCAGGGTCAATACCGGAATGGGGATCTCGGCAACGATTCGGGACGTTTTCTGAATCAGAGTCTGAGTCAGAACCAAGACCAGCAGCGTATCGGGAATGCGATACCGCCCCAAGGTTTAGCCCAGGACCGGGATCTATCCCGACAGAATTTGACGCAACCCGGTACCCATGGAATCGATATTGCCCTTGAAAATGAAGAGATGGAAAACGCCCTGGTGGGGTTTCTTCTTGGTGGCAGTAACACGGATCTGGTGGAAAGAAATACCAGAAGTGCTTATCTCAATCAGTTGGTCGATCCGGTCCAATATGAGAACCAGGCCCGCCTTCTTCAGGTATTGAAAAAGAAAAAGGAACTTCGCCAATTTGTTCGGGAAGAACTTCATCCGACACGGGAGAGGAGGGTGCCTCCGCGTCAGGTTTTGTTAAAACCAATTTTGCTGAAAATGCAGGAACAGGCGACCCGGAAATCACCCGCACGGATCATTCAGATTGGTGGTGCCGTCCGTTACACGGGAAAATATCCTCTGGAACCGGGTATGCGTATCAGCAATCTATTGTTGGCGGGGGGGGGATTGTCCGAACCAGCTTATTCCCTGGAGGCGGAGATATCGCACTTTGAGGTCGATGACGACCAATCGATGCGGATGCGCCATTCAACCGTGGATCTGTTTAAGGTGATCCAGGGGGATCCTGCGGCGGATCAGATTTTGCAACCGTATGATATTGTCATCATCAAGCAAAATCCCAAATGGGCCGAGGTCAATTCGGTGATCATCGAAGGCAATGTCCGCTTTCCGGGTGTTTATCCCATTCAACCGGGGGAAAAACTGACTCAGGCTGTGGAAAGGGCCGGGGGGTTGACAGAATTGGCCTATCCAGAATCGGCGGTTTTCACCAGAAAGGCCCTCAAGGAGAAAGAACGTCGGGAAAATCATAATCTGATTGCACGCATGGAAACTCAGTTGATGCAAACTTTATATAATAAGCAATCGGATAAAGAAGCGGCTGCTCCGACGACGGTTATGATCGAGGAGCTTGTTGCCAAGCTGAGAAATACAAAACCGATGGGTCGGTTGTCCATTGACCTTCCGGAAATCTTGAGTAACCCCAACGGAGCCAGTGATTTAATGCTCCAGGATGGGGATCGGCTGGTGATACCCCAAAGAACGGATGAGATTACCGTCATGGGGGAGGTCTATTTTCCGACATCGCACCAGTTTTTATCGGACAAGGATGCGGAAACCTACATTCAGGCCAGTGGGGGATATACGACCAATGCGGATGATGACAGTGTTTATATCGTCCGCGCCAATGGGAGTGTATCCTCCAAAAAACAGAAGGGAGGGTTTCCCGGGTTTGGTTGGTTTGCCAGTGTGGACACCATGAGGTTGGGACCGGGAGATACCGTTGTGGTTCCCATGAATGTGGAAAAGATTCCAAGCTTGACACTGTGGAAAGATATCTCACAGGTTCTCTATAATCTAGCCGTCACGACGACGGCACTCAGATCGGCGGGTGCTTTCTAAGATATTGATCTACCTTAATTCCTGACTGGTTTGTCTTTCATGGGTGACGGGTTGCCGTCACCCATTGTCTTTTATTTTTTGCAACACTCTTGCGATTAATCTTGGCAGAGCGTATGAAATCCCTGCATGTTGCCACACTGTTTGTGCTACCATGCACCTGGGATTCATTAATGGATGTGCATTGCCAAAATCGGAAAATGGGTTGCTGAACCTATGAATAATTATTGGTCAAAAGAGGGTGCCCAGGAATACTTGGCCCGGTTTGGTTCCCGTTTTGGAGAAAAACTGGCCCTCAGAACCTTCACAAGCCGCTTGTTGGGGCGCGAACCACGGCTGGTGCTTCACGGTGGTGGCAATACCTCGGTCAAAGGGGAGATGACCGACGTTTTTGGTCAGCGGGTTATGGCTGTTTTCATCAAGGCTTCCGGTGTGGATCTGGCCCGGATATCCCCCGAAGACCACCCCGCACTCAATCTGGAAGGGTTGCTGCGACTCAGGCGGTTGTCCACCCTTTCTCCGCAGGCGATGGTCAACCAACTGCGCCTCAACTTGTTTGACGCCGCAGCTCCCACCCCCTCCATTGAAGCACTCATGCACGCTTTTTTACCGCATCCGTTCATCGATCATACCCATCCCGATGCGATTTTGACTCTAGGCAACCAACCCGATGGTGTCCAACGCCTGAAAACGGCCCTCGGACCCCAGGTGATCATTCTTAACTATATCCACCCGGGGTTTGAACTGGCCCAAGCGGTCGCTTCCGCCTGGGAGGGGCAGCCCGACGCCCAGGGGATGGTCCTGATGCACCATGGGTTGATCACCTGGGGCGATTCGGCGCGGCAATCCTATGAGCAGACCTTGGAACTCGTCAACCGTGCCGAGAAGGCCATTCAGGCGAACCTTGCCGACGCCAGAAAGATGACCGTTTCTGTAACATCAGGGGGATCTTACCCTTCCTGGTCGGAAGTGGCCCCACTTCTTCGCGGTGCTTTGGCTCACCCCACGGGTTCCGCCGATCAACCATTCAAACGGTTTATCCTCCGCGCTATGGATGATCCAGACACCCTGGCCTTGTTGCAACATCCCGATGCCGTCCAGCACTTTGTCAGCGGTCCTTTGACCTCGGACCATCTGATCCGGTGCAAACCGTGGCCTTTGTGGATCGACGATCCGAGTCATATCCGGGAGGCGGTACAGCGGTATCGTGACGACTATCATGATTATGTGCAGCGGCATGTGGGATCCATGGAGGCGGGGAGTTCCATCATCGATGATGCGCCTCGGGTGGTGTTGATGCCGGGGGTCGGGGCTTTTATCGCAGGAGAAAATGCTTATTTGGCTGACGTGGCGCGGGATATTACCCGGCAAACCCTCAACGTCAAGGCCGATATCGCCGCCATGGGATCGTTCCAGGGGCTTGATGAGCAGCAACTTTTCGATATGGAATATTTTTCCCTGCAACAAAACAAACTTCGCCGTGATACGACGCCTCGATTGCAGGGGTGCGTTGCCGTCATCACCGGTGCGGCGGGGGCGATTGGATCGGGTATTTGCCGACGCTTGCTGATGGAGGGGGTTCACGTTGCCGCAACGGATCTGGGTGGTGATCCCCTGGATTCATTGGTGAACGATCTGGCAGCGGTGGCCCGGGAGCGGGTTATCGGGGTCGCCATGGATGTGACGGAGGAACAGTCGGTTGCGGCGGGATTGCGGCAGGTGATTCAAACGTGGGGGGGGATCGATCTGGTCATCATCAATGCCGGTCTGGCCCATGTCTCACCGTTGGCAACCTTGGAAATGAACAAATTTCGTAAACTTCACCAGGTCAATGTGGAAGGGACGCTCAACCTGTTGTCTCACATGGCCCGTTTGTTTGAACGCCAACAGATGGGGGGCGATATCGTGGTGATTTCCACCAAGAATGTTTTTGCTCCAGGGGCCAGTTTTGGGGCGTACAGTGCCACCAAGGCGGCATCACACCAATTGGCCCGGATCGCCAGTCTGGAGCTGGCTCCGTTGGGCGTGCGGGTCAACATGGTCTCTCCCGACGCCGTTTTTTCCGATGGCCAGCGTAAATCGGGGTTGTGGGCCGAAGTCGGTCCTGACCGTATGCGTGCCCGTGGACTGGACGAGGCGGGATTGGAGGCGTATTACCGCAACCGCAACCTCCTGAAAGTCGCTGTAACCGCCGATCATGTCGCCAACGCCGTGATGTTTTTTGCCACCCGGCAAACACCGACAACGGGAGCCACCATTCCGGTCGATGGGGGATTGCCCGACGCAACGCCCAGATAAATCTTCCCATTGCCATGATGACTCCTCATAGAGACCGAATCCGATTTCTTGACGAAGAACTATTTCATGATCTGACCTCGTTTGCGGAACTTGAGGGGCGGATCCTGAAATTGGAAGATCGGCTGCGGAGAAAAAATGCTTTTGCCATTTTTGCTGAGGGTTATTTGACCCTGAGATTTTTCCCCAGGACGGTGGAATTGTTGCCCGCCCACCGTTTGACCGAGAATCATCATGGTCGCCTCTCCATTCCGAAAAATCTGCCCGCCGTAGATGGTTATCTCTATTTGGCTGAGAGTGGTTGCCATCCTTTCCATCTGCTTTTTCACGATGATGCCGAACAACCCTCCGCCGAGGTCTACGCCCCTTTTGAACAATTGTTGAAACAGAGCTATTGGCCGTTGCTTGTGACCAATTTGCGGCAACTGCCAGAACATTTGTTGAAGACTGAGGGTTTTCAGCATGTGAGCGGCACCCAATTGGATCGTTTATCGCCCTCCTGGTTTGCCCATTTTCTCCGTTGGTTGCAAAGTGGCCAGTTAACGCGGCGTCCTACCCTGCCACCACCATGGATGATCGATACTATTCAACGTCTGCGTGCCATGCCCCCCGGAGTTGTCACGGTGACGATGCCCGATGGACCGGAACAAGATGAATTTTTGTTTCATTTGGCTACGGGGCCTGGTCCCAGGCGATTGACTTTGGTTTTGACGCCCGGTGCTGGGCGTATTTTGGATATCATGACCCATTGGCGTAAGCTGGTCCCTTCGGTGCCGTTATCATCTTTGTGGGTGGTTTCCGGCAGGGAGATCGATAAAAATGAACATCTTCTTCCTGGAGAAATGGATTTTGTCCGCTGCCAGGATGTTGCGAGTATTCGTCATTTTTTTGCCCCTCGGGATGGCAATCCCAGAATTTTGTGGGCGACCTACGCATCCCTCCCGATGATTGGGCAGGCGCAACTGGGGTTGTCCCCCATCGACCTGATAGTGTTGCCCGACAGTCATCTTTTGGCCCAGCAATCTCGATTGTATGAATCTGTCCTCTCCTCCAGTTTCCCTTCGTGCCGCTTACGGTTGCATATCACGGCACTGCCCAAACGGACCAATCCGTTAAAAATGAATCGTCAGGAACAGCCGACAACGATTTATTCCCTGGATGATATCGGGCAGTTTGGTGCCGTGACTTGTTTGTCCACCTTATCCCAGTCCCGTGACCGGCAGGCTGTTCGCAGCTGGAAGGTGTTGCTGATCCCCTTGGCAGGGGATGATTTACCGGAATCCGAGGCGTTTTTGGTCAACACGTTGGCCGGTTGTCTGACCCGGTATCCTGATGTCCGCCATGTCCATGTTGCGACGCCGTGGGGCGGTCACCGCCGGATCACCATTCCAGACCAGGGCGATTTTACAGTTTTTTCCTTGGATTCAAAACAGGATGCCCTGGCTTGGCAATGGACGTTGGGACTTTTCTCACGGGAGCAGCGGGCCGTCCTTTCTGTTGCTTCCATTCCTCCCTATGTTCGTCACGAGGCAACGTGTGATCTCACGGTGTTGCCGTCGCATTCCAAGGTGGATGCCGGTTCATGGCCGGAACGGATTGGGGCGGTTTTACGCCCTCACGGGGAGTCGAAGAGAGGTTTGATTGCAATCGGTTTCCGCCAGGGGGTGGCGGATGTTTCTGGAGAATGGACGGATGATTCCTATCTGGATCCGGTGTGTTTGGCGTTACAAACTTTGCGCGATATGGATGGCGATTTTGATCAGGCCGTTCAGAATGCGCGTATTGAACGGGGGCGTACCGGTTTTTGGAATCTGGAACCTTTGAACCGTTGGATCGAATGGGTTGGGGATTTTTCAGGGGATGAATCGTTGCCAACCCGGTTCATGGAACGGTTGCTGACCCGCTTGACCTCTTCGTGGCAGCAGGGTTTGGGGGCGTTGATGGGGTATCACGCGCAATGGGGACATAGCGATGTTCCGGCAGGGTTTGTGGACGATCTGACGCTGGCCACCTGGGTCGATGGGCAGCGTAAGGCGTATGCGCGGGGGTGGCTGGATGCGGATCAGATTGACCAGTTGCATCGGTTGCATTTCATCTGGGATCCCAAACAGGCGGCCTGGGATCACATGTGGTCTATGCTCGCCGCTTTTCATGCCCGACATGGGCATTGCCATGTGAAACACCCTGATCCCGAAGATGGATCCCTTTCCCAGTGGGTGCTGCGGCAGCGGCGTGATTATCAGCATCGGCGTTTGGAGTCGGGGCAGATTGAACGATTGGAATCTTTGGGGTTTATTTGGGATGTGGATGTGTGGGAGTGGGAACTTTATTTTGGCAAACTGGTCCGGTTTAAATCTTTTGCCAACCATGCGTGGATCACCGATCCCTTTCCCCGGGATCCAGAATTGGGTGCTTGGGCTGCCCGGCAGCGCATGTTGCGGCAAAAACAATCCTTGGATGAAAATCGTCGGATTCGGTTGGATGAGGTTGGTTTTGTGTGGGATTTGGCGGCGGCGGCGTGGCACCAAAGTTTTCAACAGTTGGTGATGTTTCGACGTTTGTATGGCCATGCCCAGGTCGAGGAGGGGGATGCCCGTTATCCCCAGTTGGCGGTGTGGAGTCGTGAGCAGAGGAATGGGCGATTGCGCAATCAACTGACCCTGGACCAGATACAAAAACTGGATGAACTGGGGTTTGTTTGGGATCTGGAAGCGGCGCACTGGCAAAAGAAGTTTAAACAATTCAAAGCGTTTAAACTGCGTTATGGCCATTTGCGTCTCAAGGATGGCGACGCAACCTTGTTGCAACCCTTGGTGGTGTGGAGCGAGGAACAGCGGCAGTTGCGGGCAAAAAATCGGCTTGATCCCGAACGTGTTAACCGCCTCAACGCCTTGGGAATGATCTGGACGGATAAACAAGAACAGTGGGAAGCTTTGTTTGGACGATTTTTGCAGTTTAAACGGCGGCATGGGCATGGTGATGTTCCCGACCGGTTTTCCGCAGATCCCGAACTGTGTGGTTGGGCGCAGGATCAACGCCGGGAGTATCGGCGTGGTGTCATGGATGAGGAACGACGGTCCCGCCTGACGATGGCTGGCTTTGTCTGGGATCCCCAGGCTTACTATTGGGAACGGATGTTGAATAAGTTTGCCTGGTTTCAGCGGCATCATGGGGAAGATGATCCCACTGCCGTTGATCCCTCTCTGGCATCGCTGGCCGATTGGATGGCCAGTCAAAGACGTATGCGGGTTTCGGGTCGTTTGGATGAAAAACGGATCGGGCAATTGGATGCTTTGGGATTTGTTTGGGATATCGAAGCCAAGTTTGAGCGGGAGATGATGGTGGCGTTGCAACGCTTTATGGATCACCATGGGCATTGCAACATTCCCCCCGATTTTGACAAACCGCAGGCGTTGTCTTCCTGGGTTCGAAAATTGCGGACGCGCAAGGCGACTGGAGGGTTATCCCAGGATGTGGAAGAGACGTTGACAAAGATGGGGTTTGTCTGGGATCCCAAGGAAGCGGCTTGGGAAGAGATGTTTTCCGCCATCGAAACTTTCAATCGGGAGCGGCATCATTGCATCATACCCGAAATCTTTCCCGAACATCCGCGACTGCCGCAGTGGGTCAAAGGGTTACGTAAGCAATATAAAAATAATGAGTTGGATGAAGAAAAAATTGCGCGTCTGGATCGGGTGGGATTTGTCTGGGATGCCAAGGCAGTTTTTTGGGAGGAGATGTTCGTGGCTTTGACGGGTTATCATGACCGGTTTGGCCATTGCTTGGTTGCGGAAAGCGAACCGCAATATTCCAAACTGGCATGGTGGGTTGCGGCGCAGCGTAAGGCTCGGGCTGGCGGGCAATTGAATGAAAGGCAGATTCAGCGGTTGGATCGTTTGCATTTTGTCTGGGATATCCATGCGGCACAATGGTTGGAGGTGTATCGAGAATTGTTCTTTTTCCACCAACGTCATGGCCATTGTTTGGTCAGGAATGATTCGCCGCAGAATGTCCGTTTGAGCGATTGGTGCAGCGTGCAACGTAAAGCCAGGGCCATGGGACACTTGGCACCGGAAAAACAAGAACGACTCGATTTACTTGGGTTTATCTGGGATCCTAAGGAAGTGATCGTGGAAGAGATGCTCATGGATCTGGTCCGCTTCAAGGAAAAATTGGGTCATTGCAATGTCCCGGTCCCCTGGCCGGAGAACCCACAGCTTAGTTTGTGGCTTCAATTTCAGCGACAATCGCATAAAAAGGGGAATCTGGATCCTCAGCGTAAGGCCCGTCTGACGGATATGGGGATGGATTGGGATTGGGAAGGCGAGACTTGAAAACACCGGGCGTTCCAGGGCAATCGCATTTGAAATTGGCACGCACAAATGACTGAAAATGATCAATTGTTAAAAGAAAAAAGGGGTCTGGGGGATTGCCCCCAGGGTTTTGACTTTGTTTTTG
>JADGCQ010000190.1 GCA_015228925.1 Magnetococcales bacterium
GGCCTTTGTATCATGCAGGGTAACCATTGGAAACATTGGAATTTTTGAAAAAGAAATAGCCGCCCGGAGAGACGGCTATTACAATGAGAAAGCCTTGAATTACTAAAATGGTGGGCCCACCAGGATTCGAACCTGGGACCGACCGGTTATGAGCCGGCGGCTCTGACCGCTGAGCTATAGGCCCTAATCTCTGCAAAAAAAACTCACGACTCCAGGAAACTCCGCAACTTGCGTGAGCGTGTCGGGTGACGCAACTTGCGTAACGCCTTCGCCTCAATCTGGCGTATCCGCTCCCGCGTCACATGAAACTGCTTGCCAACCTCCTCCAACGTGTGGTCCGTATGCATCCCAATCCCAAAACGCATCCGTAACACATTCTCCTCACGATCCGTCAACGTCTTTAAAACCCTACCCGTGGTATCGCGCAAATTCGACATGATTGCAAGTTCCGACGGCGACATCATCGACTTGTCCTCGATAAAATCCCCTAAATGCGAATCCTCCTCATCCCCTACCGGCGTCTCTAACGAAATCGGTTCCTTGGCAATCTTCAATACCTTGCGAACTTTCTCTAACGACATGTCCATCCGCTTGGCTATCTCTTCCGGCGTCGGCTCACGACCCATCTCCTGAACCATCTGCCGACTCGTCCGAACCAACTTGTTGATCGTCTCAATCATATGCACCGGAATCCGTATCGTCCGCGCTTGATCCGCAATCGAGCGCGTAATCGCCTGCCGTATCCACCACGTCGCATACGTCGAAAACTTATACCCTCGCCGCCACTCAAACTTGTCCACCGCCTTCATCAAACCAATGTTACCCTCTTGAATTAAATCAAGAAACTGTAACCCACGATTCGTATACTTCTTCGCAATCGATATCACCAAACGCAAATTCGCTTCAACCATCTCCTTCTTCGCCCGCGATGCCTTGCGCTCTCCATCCAATATCTTCTTGTTCGTGTTCTTTAATTCCGATACCGTCTGACCCGTCTCCTCCACAATCCCACGGATAAGCCCCTGAAGCTCCTGCAAACGATCCGCAGAATAAAATAAGTTCCTCAAAGACTTGTCCTCGTGTTCCTTCAACTGGTCAACCCACTCCTGACTCCCCTCGTTGTCCGTATACGATCTTATAAATGTATCCTTCGCAACACTCGCCTTCTCCGCAATCGCCAATATCTCTAACTCGTGGGAACGTATCTTCTCCACACGCATCTTGATCTTCTTCACCAGTCGATCAATCTGCTTCTGGGAAAAATTAACCTCGCTCACACAACTCACCAAGCGACGCTTCCTCTCCTGATACTTCTTCCTCACCTTCTTGATCTTGCCAGGATTCCCCTCATCCTGCGCCAATACCAACTCCTTTTGAACCTCCTCCAACTTCTCATTCAACGCCGCTATCTTGTCAAATGCTAACTGCGTCTGCTCCATCAACTCCTGCAAACGAGTATCATCCTCAGGATTCACCCCAACCACCAATAACGGGTCAACCAATAAAACTTCCCCACCAATCTCCTTGACATCGGGACCATCCAATGGATCCCTAACGTCCAAAATATCCATCTCATCCACTAAAACATCAACCTCATCCAAATCCTTATCTGGATCATCCACATCCTCATCACTATGCGGCGTCGGTATGTCCAGCAAATCCCTCAGCGAAACCTCATTGTTCTTTAACTTCTGCGCCAGCGAAGAGATCTCACGAAACGTAATCGGTGAATTACAGATCGAAAATATCACCTCATTGCGTCCTGCCTCAATCCGCTTGGCAATGACAATCTCACCTTCTCGCGTCAATAAATCCACCGACCCCATTTCGCGTAAATACATCCGAACCGGATCGTCAGTCTTCCCTAAATCAATATCCTCAATGCCTCCCTCATGGCCCGAACGCTCTACCGATAACGCCGACCCGTCGTCTATCAGCAAATCATCGTCATCATCCTCATCCACGCCAACCGATGAATGTTCCAGCCCAGAGGTCTTGATATCCTCATCCTCAGACTGCTCATCAATCAACTGGATCCCCATATCATCCAATATGGAATACACCCCCTCTATCTGATCAACGGAATTCACATCCTCCGGCAGAATATCGTTCACTTCATCATAAGTGAGAAATCCTCGCTCTTTACCACGAGCGATGAGTTTCTTCATATTTTCCTGTTTGGCTTCGTTAACCATTGAGCTATTTTCCAATTTGGCAATTGGTCATCATAAAAGTGTGAAAATCTTTAAAACGATTAATTTTCCTGGGAACAGTGGCTGGCCATGAGCCGATTACGTTCCTGACGCAACGCAAAAAGCTTTCGGCAATGCTCCCCAAACGAATTCCCATCGTGCCAACTCTCGACCATGGCCTGTTTCCTCAGCATATCAACGTGCTTGATTTGCAATGTTTCCAAACAATGAGACAACTCCGCCTCTGGAAACGCATGAACAACCTCCTCATCAGCCAAAATCCTCCTGGCCAGACTTTGCCATTCATCACCCGGTAAATGATCCACTTCCAAACAATTACCCGCAGCCAAAATCTGGGGACTCATGGCAACCAAAATCTCCAGCAAACCCAAATAGGCCTGATTCTGAAGTTCCAATCCCGCTAACGTCTCTTCATGGTCCGATATCAGGCTGGGCGTTCGCAACAGCAACCCCAACAACGTCTGTTCCACATCCCGTCCTCCCAATCCCGGAGGATCCTTTTCAGCCCCTTTGTTGGTTTTCCTCCCACCCCACTGCCCCATGAGTGGACCGGGACGCACACCTCGCATCACTCTCCAGGGTGGAATATCCAGTTGCCCGGCCAACGATTGCACAAAAAGTTCCTTGAGCAACGGATCCGATACACGTTCCAAGTAGGGACGAATCCGCTGGACAAGAGCCGCCTTCCCTTCCGGTTGCGACAGGCTGAGATCCATACTCAGTCTTTCGGTCAGGAATTCGATCAACCCAACGGCTTTTTCTAATAACGATAAAAATTTCCCTTTTCCATGGTGTCGAATGAACTGATCGGGATCGGTCCCCTGGGGCAAAAATAAAAAACGGACATGGCGATCCGCCTCAAGACCTTCGATGGATTTCTCCAATGCCCGCCAAGCCGCCTGTCGTCCCGCATGATCGCCATCAAAACAATAAACCACCCGGCGGCTACGTTGCCAAATAAGACGAATCTGTTCATCCGTCAATGCCGTTCCCAAAGTAGCGGCACAATGGACGATGCCATGGCTGACGAGGGATATCAAATCCATGTACCCCTCGACCAAAATTATCTCCCCTTCCTTTTGTACCGCCTCCTGAGATTGATGCAGGCCGTAAAGAAGAGACCCTTTCTGGTATAAAACGGTCTCGGGCGAGTTGATATACTTGGGTTTCCCATCGGGATCCATAGTACGTCCACCAAAACCAACACAACGCCCCTTGCTGTCATGGATGGGAAAAATAACCCGATCCCGAAAGCGGTCGTAGGGATGACGCGATTCCCCTTTGTTGACCCGTAGTCCGACCTCTTCCAACAACTGCTGCGCGTTGTCCATCCCCTGAAAACGGTCTGCAAGCGTCTGCCAACCTGGCGGGGCATAACCCAATCGAAACTGTTGAATGATCTGATCCGTCAAACCTCTCTGTCGCAGATAATTGAGTGCTTTCTGGTCCGGTCCATTCATCAAAAGTGTGTGATAATAATCCTGTACCTGTGTCAACAGGTTAAAGAGTGAAGTCCGATAATCCATTTTTTGGCGCGTAAAATCGGTATCTTGCGCCAACACCGGCAACGGAAGACCTGCAACCGCCGCCAATTCCTCAACGGTCTCGTTGAAGCTCAAACCTCTGATCTTCATCAAAAATTCAAATACATCCCCACCCTGGCCGCAACCAAAACATTTAAAAAAGCCCTTATCTGGACGTACATTGAACGAGGGTGTTTTCTCATGGTGGAATGGGCAAAGTCCTTGCCAATTGGTACCACTCTTTTTCAGTTGGACATGGCGACCGACAACGCCCAACAAGTCAACTCGTTCTCTGACCTCTTCGATGAAGCTGTCTGGATAACGGGGCATGGTTGCTTAAAGCCAGTTACGAATTTTCAACAAAATCCTTGGAAGCTCGCCGCCCCAAACCCACACTTGAGGGTAACGATTCCCACCCTGACATCTGCGACTATTTTTCTACAATCATCCTGATGATCGACTTCCTGGAAATTGCCTTTTGAGTGCCTCATTTCTAAGAAACACAGCCCGGCAGGATCTCATTTTATGAACGAATTGTCAAGATCTACCATCTGCCGTTCCAGGGCCATTGCATTTGGAATTGGCACAACCAATTGCCTAGGAAATAATAAATTATTAAAAGAAAAAAGGGGTCTGGGGGATTGCCCCCAGGGTT
>JADGCQ010000191.1 GCA_015228925.1 Magnetococcales bacterium
AAAACCCTGGGGGCAATCCCCCAGACCCCTTTTTTCTTTTAATAATTTTCATTTTAACGTCTTTAAATAGGTGATCAAATCTTTCCGCCGCTGCTGATCCTTGATTCCGACACAGACCATTTTCGTCCCCGAAATCATGGCTTTGGGATCGGTCAGAAACTGATCAAGATTTTTCGTGTTCCATACCTCTAAACCTTGTGCAACCGCTTCCATAAAAGGTTGGGAAAAGTCAAACCCCACAACACGGCCAGCCGGTCGCCCAACCACCCCCATCAAAAACGGTCCAATAATCACTTTTTTTTCAGAGCTTAAATCGTGACAAGCACCACACTTTTCCGATTCAATGCGCCCCCTCTTGACCCGCTCATCAAAACTCGAACCATCCTCGTCGGCAGACAAGGAAAGAATCGCTTGATCAATCAAAGGAGCTACAAGATTCTCTTTCGGAGATATTAAAGTTTTTAAATATTCAATCAGTGCCCTACGCTCCGCCGCATCATGAAGCCCCGCAAACGCCATTTTATTTCCAGGGACAAATTCCTTGGGATCCGCCAAGTATTGGTCAAGAGAAGGTTCATCCCAAACACCGCCCTGTTGACCCACTTGCAGCAGTGCCCGGGAAAATTTGTATTCCGGCACCGATGCCACAGGCCTTCCGACAACCTCCCACAAGGGAGGTCCAACCCGGGTCAACCGGCGCGTACTGGTAAGATCATGGCAAGGGGTACAATTGCGCACAATGCGCTTGCCCAGTTCCACGGGACTCATCACAACATCAACGGCGGAAGGCCCCGAATGGACACCCAGTTCGTCACCAAAAAACTGGAAGAACCCAACAAATCCCAATACGCCAACAACCGTCAAAACCACCGCGAGAAAATCCTTGTTACCATCCACCCTCAAGACCTCCTGCTTTCAGGTTGAAGTAGCAAGATACCACGACCAAGCCATCGACTCACGAGAAACAAAAAACGGACAAGTGAACCACCGTGTGAAAAAAAAGGCGGCACAAGGCCGCCCCTAAATTCTACCCACCACACCTTGGAAAACATCAGGGGGTCGGAAGGGTCTTCAAAAACGCAATCACATCGGCACGTTCGGTATCTTTGGGCAAACCCTGGAAAGCCATCATCTTGGTCCCTTGGATGAAATCTTTCGGCTTGGTCAAGAACTTGTCAAGATTTTCCTCAGTCCAGGTCAACCCCTCACCGGACATTTTCGTCATACCGGGAGAATAGGCAAACCCAGCGGTCTTGCCAGCCGGCTTACCCACGATACCCGCCTCAAGCGACGGACCAATTTTGCCCGCCTTAGCGATCACTTTGCCAAAAGCGTGACAGGTGGTGCATTTTTGCTCGGCCAGTTTTTTACCACTCTCCGCGTCACCAGCAGCCCAAGCGGGAACACTGGCCATAGAGAGCGCAAAGAGAGCCGCAGACAGACAAAGAGCAGTTTTCTTCATAACTTTCACCTTGAAGGATTTGGTAAAAAGGGGTTACACGAAGCCCCGATTAGACACCCGTTCATCGATTTTAGCAACTGTTTTTAACGCAACAAAGGACAGTTTCTCACACGGATCATCAATTTTTACACGATTCAAACAAACCCAACGCCGTCATGGCCCCACGCACAAGGTTTTGATGATCTTGGGTCAATGGTGTCAACGGAAGGCGAATTTCGGGGGTACACAACCCCAACATGGCAGCGGCGGCCTTGATGGGGATGGGGTTGGTTTCACAAAAGAGAAAACGGTTGATATCCAGGAGTTTCTCATGCCGCATCCGTGCCAGAGTCACATCGCCCTGCTGCCAAGCGTCCCAGACCCCAAGGACATGTCCCGGGGCAATATTGGCGGTCACAGAAATCACCCCATGCCCCCCCACCGCCAGAAATGGCAAAAAGGTGGCATCATCGCCCGAAAGCAGGGTCATACGATCCCCACACCGCTGGTGGATGACAGCGGCACGTTCCAGATTGGCAGTCGCCTCCTTGATGCCCACAATCCCTTTCACCTGGGCCAGACGGACGACGGTATCGGCGGTCATATCCACGGCTGTGCGCCCGGGAACATTATACAGCACCACCGGAAAATCGACCGATTCGGCAATTTTGGTATAGTGTTGCACCAAACCTTCCTGAGTCGGCTTGTTATAATAGGGGGTGATGATCAACGCGCCGTCGGCACCCGCTTCATGGGCATGACGGGTCAATTCGACAGATTCCCGTGTGGAATTGGAACCGGTTCCAGCGATGACATGGATCCGTTTGTTCACCCGTTCGACACAAAAACGGATCACCGATCGGTGTTCCTCATGGCTGAGCGTCGCCGCTTCCCCCGTGGAGCCACAGGGGATAACCCCGGCGATGCCCGATTTGATCTGATTATCGAGCAGCCGTCCCAAGGCATCCCAATCGACGCTCCCATCCTTGAATGGGGTTATCAAGGCGGTATAAACCCCTTTGAACATGATCGTGCCCTCCCAGGTTGATAGTACACAAGGTAGGCGGGCAAAATACTCTGAAGAAACCTACCGGCAAAAGCCGCCCAATACCCAATCCGATAGCCCGGCAGGTTATCCCAAAAGGGATCCCGGTCTCAAGGGACACCAACTGTCCTGTAAGGAAATGGATGCCAGCATACGGCTGGCAACATCATCGGCAGCCATCGCCTCGGAACACTCCGGCCATGTCGATGCCAGCGTTGCCAGTGTTTGATTGGTGTGTGGATGGACCAGATCGGGAGCCAGTTGGGCACAAGGCAAGGCAATAAAAGGGCGACTCAGAACGTCTGGGTCGGGAAGAATCAACCCATCGGCAGCGAACACCATGGATCCCATCATCGCGATATCCAAGTCCAGGGTTCGCGCAGCATATCGCCTGGAATCTCGCGTCCGGCCACACCGATGTTCGATACCCCGCAGACAACGCCGCAATTGCAGTGGATGCCAATTTCCAACACGATGACTCAGTTGTACAACGCCGTTTAAATAATCGGGATCTTCTCCGTCATCCGATGTTTGATCGGGATCGGAAAGTGCGCACGTCCTCCAGACCGTCGAGACCCTGTGAATACCGATTTCCTGGTGCAACAAACCAAGTCCCCGGACAAGATTATCCAGAGGATCGATATTCGCCCCAAAGGCGATCAAGACAGGAAGTTGTCCAGCCATGGGCGGTCGCGTTGAATTTCGACACCGACACTCCGGGCAAATCGCAACGCCCCCGGTTTCTCGACCACAACAGTGACCGTGACCACCCGCGCGTCTTCCAGTGCTAACCGGGCGATCCCATCGGCCAAGGCCTCCACCAACTGGAAATGGGAATTTTCGACAAACTGGATGATTTTTTTGGTCAGGGTTTTGTAGTTGACGGTATCTTCGATGCGGTCGCTCCTCCCGGCCTGCCTCAGATCGGTCGCAAGGGTCAGGGAGATCACGACATCCTGGAGGGTTTTTCGTTCCCACGCCTGAATGCCGATGATACAGCGCAGATGCAGGTCACGAATGGTGATACGGTCCATTTTTCCTCCCTATTTCAAAGGTGCTGGCCCCCATCGACGCACAGCATCTCCCCGGTAATATAGTCTTGCCGCAGAAAAAATAACAGAGCTTCCGTAATATCATCCGTACTTCCAGGACGCCCCATGGGAACCGAACGGCTTAATTGCATAAAGGTTTCCGTATCACCCCCAGCCGCTGGCAAAATCGCCCCCGGTCCAATGGCGTTCACCTGAATGTTCGGTGCAAGTTCCAAGGCCGCCATCCGCGTCAAAGATAAAAGACCACTTTTGGCGACCGTATAAGAAACGTACCCCTTGCCGGGACGCATGACCCGTTGATCGAGGATATTGACCACCTTACCTGTGGCCCCCTCGGGCACCTGTCTGGCAAAGCGGCTCATCAGAAAAAACGGTGCCGCCAAGTTGAGGGCCATGTGGCGATTCCAATCGTCCCAGTTTGCCCCAAGGACCGTATCCGGTTCAAAGATCGCGGCATTATTGACCAGAATGGTCACTGGACCCCCATTTTCTTCCACCCTGGGGAGCAACGCTTCAACCGCACGCCAATCGCTCAGGTCCGCTGCAATCGTCCACGCCACCCCCCCCGACGCATGGATCTCACGGCAAAGATTTTCGGCCAACTCCGTGGAGCCGTGACAATGCACCGCCACACGCACACCCGCCGCACTCAATGCCCGGACACAGGCCGCCCCAATCCGCCGCCCGCCTCCGGTCACCAAAGCCAGATGTCCCTTGATCTCCAAGATTTCTTCCCAATTATATTATGTTACGCTAGGGCCTGTTGACATTAAATAAAATTATTAAAAGAAAAAAGGGGTCTGGGGGATTGCCCCCAG
>JADGCQ010000192.1 GCA_015228925.1 Magnetococcales bacterium
AAGTCAAAACCCTGGGGGCAATCCCCCAGACCCCTTTTTTCTTTTAATAATTTTACTGAATGTCAACACGTTCTTAGGAACAGGCGGGAAGACCTAAGCGCAACTCGTTGAATATTTCGCTAATATGCATCATTTTGGTATGGCGAATTGCGTTGGTTCCGGTAAATACCAAGCCTTTGGTCATATCCCCCTGTTGTGCGCTGTGCAGGGCAGCCGCCACGCAAAATGCCTCTTTTTCCTCGCGGCACAGGCAATATTCCAAACAAGTGGCAAAACAATGGTCGGCCACCGGACCGCCACGGAACAACGTGCGGGTAAAATTGGTATTGATGGCGCGTCCCGGCAAACCAGCAGGGGAATCGATGATGACGACATCCCCCTCCTTGGCATCGATGAACGCCTGTTTAAAATTGGGATGGGCGTCACACTCGTAGGTACACAAAAAACGACTGGCCATCTGTACCCCCTTGGCTCCCAAAGAGAGGGCATGATCGATATCCTTCCGGTCCCAAACCCCGCCAGCGGTGATGATGGGAATCTCATCGGCGCACTCTTTACGTGACCATTCCGCCAGTTCTGGAACCACCCGGTCGGACCCATGCTGCGCGTCAAACAATTGTTTGCGATTGACCCCCAAATGGCCACCCGCGACATTGGGATCCTCAAAAACAAAAGCGTCCGGGATGCGCTTGTAAAGTTTCATCCAACGTTTGGTCAGCAGCTTGGCGGCACGCAGGGAAGAGACGATGGGAATCAGGGCTGCCCGTGGGTTGGCCTGAGCGAACTCCGGCAAGCGCAAAGGGAGTCCAGCACCGGAGATGATCATCTGCGCCCCGTTTTCCACCGAGGTCCGTACCATGGCTTCATAATCTTTGATGGCCACCATGCAATTGGTGCCGATGATCCCCTTGGGACTTTTTTCCCGGGTTAACGTCAATTCCTCGATCAACGCCTTGATGTTGGCTCGGAAATAATCCTTTCCCTTTTGATAATAGCGTGAGGCGAGCGATAGGGCGACGGTGGCGATGATCCCCGCACCCCCCTCATTGGCCACAGCCGCCGCCAAGCCATTGGCCGATATGCGAATCCCCATCCCCCCCTGGATGATGGGAACCTCCATGGTATAATCGCCGATTTTTAGTTGCGGTAGGGGTTTGACTTCGGTAGAGACAGATTCCATAGGGGATGGTGGTTCCAGATAAGATGTTTATTTTTGAAAAGCTTGCAGATTATTCCCACGTAGCCCACTGGGGTCGTTGGACCGATACGGCAACCCCCAAAGCGGTTAGAGAGGCATCGGAGGTGATGTCGCCGACACGCAACACCGCGAGTCCCTGGACTTTCTCATCCACAAGGGACGAACTGGTGACCATTCCCACCTCTTTGCCGGAGGGGAGGAGGATCTGGGTTCCGGGCGGTATCCTCTCACGCGACTCCATGGTGACATGGAACAGCCTTTTCTTCAAGGTGCCTCGATGATGTGTCCGGGCGGTGGTTTCCTGGCCGACATAACACCCCTTTTGAAAACTGACGGCGTTCATTTCCAATGCCCCCGCTTCCAGAGGGAGGGTTTCTCCTGGGGTCCATTCGGCCCCCCCCCTTGGCAAGGCGTGGAGGATGCGATAGGCTTCCCAGGCCCAATGACCGGCAGGGGGGATGGTTGTGCGCAGTCGTTGCCAGAGATCGACAAAACCGGATGTGGGAACCTGGAGACGGTAGCCAAAGTCGGGGTGTCGCGGGTCGCGCCACAAACGGATGTCTCCCTCCAACGTCCAGGTGGTACCCAATGGCGCGGTGGAGACGGCGATGTTGGGGAACACATGGGCAATACTGGCGGCAGCCGTGGGACCGACTAACCCCAATGTGGCAAAGCGATCACTTTGATCTTGTATCTGTACTTTACTACGCATACGGTAAAATTCGAGGGATTTTTTCAGATCCGGCACGCACTCGGGTTCGGTATCGAGAAAAAATGCGATTTCGTGGTCAATCAGGGTAAAATCCCATAAAAAACGTCCCTGTGGCGATAACATGGTGGTATAAATGCTCTGTGTCGGCGTAAGATTTTTGACCTGATTGGTGACCAAACCACCGAGAAAGTCCACGCGCTCATGGCCGGAAAGGGCGATGGATCCCCGGTGGGAAAAATCCAGGAGGGCGGTGTGTTCTTGAAGCAGAGCCAATTCGGCAACCGGGTCACCAAAGTGCAGGGGGGTATTTTTCCCTCGGTCCAAAATCCAGGGTATGGTGGTGGTGAGGTGTGGTTCAAGCAGGCTCATGGGGAAAACTCCTTGTCAAGGATACCCTGAAATACGCACAATGCGGGTTTGGTAAATCGGCACCGGGACGCCCCCGGCGAATCGTTAATCCAGTGTCGCCACCATCTTATGTTTCCGGCTACGATCTACGGGAGTTATGTTTATGTCAGCTTTTCGTTCCACCTGGATTCAAGGACGCACGGGTAACGTTACCCAGATGCATTATGCCCGGCAAGGGGTTATTACACCGGAGATGCGTCATGTTGCAAGCGCGGAACGGTTGGAACCAGAATTTGTTCGCGCGGAGGTGGCTCGTGGACGGATGGTCATTCCGGCTAACATCAACCATCCCGAACTGGAACCGATGGGAATCGGCATCGCCGCTCGGTGTAAAATCAACGCCAACATCGGTAATTCCCAAATCTCTTCCAGCCCCGATGAAGAATTGGAAAAATTGCGTCTTTCTATTCATCACGGTGCCGATACCGTGATGGATTTATCCACCGGCAAGTTTATTCCGCAGATTCGCGGACGGATTTTGCGCCATTCCACCGTCCCCATCGGCACCGTTCCCATCTATGAGGTGATCGAACGGGTTCCCGATGTGCGTCATTTGACCCCCGACATGATTTTGGATGTCATTGAGGAACAGGCGCAACAAGGGGTCGATTACATGACGGTTCATTGCGGCGTGGTCATGGAAATCTTACCTTTGCTTTCTAGCCGCATCACCAAAATTGTTTCCAGAGGGGGTGCCCTGATGGCCCAGTGGATGCTCTATCATGAGCAGGAAAATCCCCTTTACGTCCATTTTGACCGGCTTTTGGAGATTTGCAAGCGTCATGATGTCACATTGTCTTTGGGGGATGGGTTACGTCCAGGCTCGCTGCACGACGCTTCCGATGCGGCACAGTTTACCGAACTGCGTATCTTGGGTGAGTTGACCAAGCGGGCTTGGGAACAGGATGTTCAAGTGATGATCGAAGGTCCGGGCCATGTCCCCATGGACCAGATCGAAATGAATATGGAAAAAGAGCGGGAACTGTGTCACGAGGCCCCGTTTTATGTTTTGGGGCCGCTGGTCACCGATATTGCCGCCGGATATGACCATATCGCATCGGCCATCGGGGGGGCGATTGCCGCATGGAAAGGGGCCTCGATGTTGTGTTATGTGACCCCCAAGGAACATTTGGGTCTTCCCAACGCCGAAGATGTACGCCACGGTATCATCGCCTATAAAATCGCCGCCCACGCCGCCGATATCGCCAGGCATCGCCCGGGTGCCAGGGATCGGGATGACGATATGAGTCGTGCCCGTTACGGCTTTGACTGGAATCGTCAGTTTGAACTGGCACTCGATCCTGACCGGGCACGGGAGTACCATGATGAAACCTTGCCGGGTTCGGCCCATAAAACGGCTGAATTTTGTTCCATGTGTGGGCCTCGGTTTTGTGCCTATAAGCTATCTAGGGAGGTGACGGCCAAATACAAGGGGGTAGCGGACAAATTGTTACCCGATTTTTGCCCGGAACCCGCTTTGGGTCCGTCGTCACAAACGGTGGAGACTGTGGGCTGATGGTGCCTTGACTGACCAGGGGGGAAAACCATGAAAAAAAAGATCGTCAAATCCGATGCGGAATGGAGGGCAAGGTTGACGTTGGAGCAGTATCAGGTGACCCGGCGGCGTGGCACGGAGGTTCCGTTCACGGGGGGCTATCATGATTCCAAGGAGCCGGGTACTTATGAATGCATTTGTTGTGGCATGGCGTTGTTTACTTCGCAGACTAAGTTTGATTCGGGATGTGGTTGGCCTAGTTTTTTCGCCCCGGTGAGCCAGGAAAATGTGACGACCCATGAGGATGTTTCTTTTGGTATGCGTCGGACGGAGGTATTGTGCGCCCGCTGTGATGCCCATCTGGGTCATGTGTTCCCGGATGGGCCGAAACCGACGGGGTTGCGGTATTGTATCAATTCGGTGGCTTTAAAACTGGATCCCGATGAAGGGGATGCGGTCGCGTAGAGGTAACCGTTCATCCCCTCCTAGAAAATTATTGAAAGAAAAAAGGGGTCTGGGGGATTGCCCCCAGGG
>JADGCQ010000193.1 GCA_015228925.1 Magnetococcales bacterium
AAAAACGAATATCAATACGCCATGGTGCCAAGAAATTTCAAATGCGATTGCCCTGATAATTTTCCGATTTGATTGATAATCGTCCGAGAATATGCCATCCTACCCAGGGTACTTGTCTTAAGATGTGTGTGCGGGGTGGCGTTGGTTGACGGCGTGGTGTCCGCTGCATGATCCAAAAAAACCATGTTATTTTCTGAGGAGTGTTCCTTATGTGGAGAAGCATCACCAAAAGGGCGTTTCTGGCCTTGATCGTTGGGTTGTCGGTTTCTTGGGGTTCTGCGGCCTCGGCGCGGGAGGTGGCGAAACCCTTTTCCGATGATGAAATCCGCAAATTCATGACCGATTATCCGCAAATCGTTCAAACCATCGCCCAAGCCCCGGCCAATCGTCCTTGGATTCCAGGAGTACGTCACGACAAGGGATTTGCCGATCAATTGAAGGCCAAAGGGTGGGATTCGGATCGTTTTTTTTATATTTTCGATCAGCTTAATCAGGGACTCATGATCCGAAGTGCCCTGAAGGAACAGGCCGCCGCCACCCAACAGATGCAGGAGAGTACGAAAAAGTTCCAGGAGGAGTCCCGTGTTCATCAAGAGGCAGCGGCCCAGGCGTTGTCCGCCGCCCGTAAGGAAATGGCCGAGGCGGAAAACAAGAGACAAGCTTGGATGAAAGAAATTTTGGATGCCCAGGAAAGTCGTATCCGCAGCAATTCCATGATGCATCCGTTTCAAAAACAACAAGCCCTCAATGCGATACAGCAGCAACGGTCCTTGATGCATCCCGTGACGGTTCCAACCACCTCACCCGCCGATTCCGTCAAAATGATGCAACACTCTCAAATCCAGGGCATTATGAACAATCCCTTCATGCCCCCGGCACAAAAACATTGGCTGGTTCGGCAAATGAAAGCCAATGCGGCGGCGATGGCCCGGAATTCTGTGGGTGCGACTGCGCCCCCTGCTGCTCCCATGGATTCCAGCCAGGCGCGGGAACACGCCATCAAACAGCAGAAAGAATGGATTGCCCAACAAAAAGCGAGTCTTGCCAACAATCCGTTCATCCCTCCTGCCCAACGCCAGTCTATGACCCAGCAGATGGACCAATATGTTAAAAACATGGAAGAAAACATGAATCAGGATTTTTCTTCCACGGGGCCTTTGCAAAAGGGTGAGATGGATTTGGTGGAAAAATATGGCGATGCGTTGATGAAGATTCTCCAACAACCCTGACCTGTTTTCTTGCTCCAGGGAGTGAATATGCCTGATCCAATGGATTCCTTCTTGAACGGCGGCAACGCCCCGTATCTGAGTGCGTTGTACGCCCGTTTTTTGGAGGATCACCGTTCTGTCGATGCCACCACCGCCCAATTTTTTTCCCAATGGGAAGGTGATCGGGCCGAGGATGTGCTTCAAGAACTCCAAGGGGCGGTTTGGAACCAGCACCGCCCGGGGGGATTTGGTCGCAAGGATGGTGGTGATGTTTCCGTCACCCCTGTGGCACCGGGGATCCTTCCCGCCCGTCCTTCCGCTGATCTTTTGGATACGCGCAAGGCGACGCAGGATTCCATCCGCGCCTTGATGCTGATCCGTTCCTATCGGGTTCGTGGCCATCTACATGCCCGTTTTGATCCCCTGGGGTTGGAGGGGAAGGGGACTTTTCCAGAGTTGGAACCGGCGACCTACGGGTTTTCGGAAGCGGATATGGATCGACCGATCTTCATCGATCGTGTCCTCGGACCGGAAACCGCCACCATGCGTGAAATTCTCCAGATCCTGAAGAAAACCTATTGTGGTTCGGTCGGTGTGGAGTTCATGCATATCCAGGATGTGGAACAGAAAACATGGATCCAGCAACGGATTGAGGCGACGGGTAATCGTGCGGAGTTTACTGTCGAGGGGAAGTCGGCCATTCTGGAACGTTTGATTCAAGCGGAGGAATTTGAAAGGTTTTTGCAAAAAAAGTTTACCGGTACCAAACGGTTTGGGCTGGAGGGGGGGGAGTCTTTGATCCCTGCGCTGGAGCAAATCTTGAAGCGGGGGGCCAAACTGGGTGTGCGCGATGTGGTTTTGGGGATGGCGCACCGTGGTCGGTTGAACGTGTTGGCCAATGTGATGCACAAACCTTACAGGGTGATGTTTGTTGAGTTTCAGGGGGGATCGGCCAACCCTGAGGATGTCCAAGGATCGGGCGATGTCCGCTATCATTTGGGGGCATCGGCGGACAGGATATTTGATGGTCATCCGGTTCACTTGACTTTAAATCCCAATCCATCCCATCTGGAGTTGGTCAATCCGGTGGTTTTGGGCAAGGTCCGCTCCAAGCAAACGCGCAAAGGGGAGCAGGGACGCCGTGAGATCCTGGCAATTTTGCTGCATGGAGACGCCGCTTTTTCGGGCCAGGGTCTTGTCGCCGAAAGTTTGTCTCTTTCGGGATTGGATGGGTATTCCACCGGTGGGACCGTCCATATTGTCATCAATAACCAGATTGGTTTTACCACCAACCCTTCTGCTTCACGGTCCTCTCCTTATCCTTCCGACGTGGGCAAAATCATTCAGGCACCCATTTTTCATGTCAACGGTGATGACCCGGAGGCGGTGGTCCATGCGGTCCGGCTGGCTACCGAATTTCGTCAGGAATTTGGCTGGGATGTGATCGTTGATATGTTTTGCTATCGCCGTCATGGTCATAACGAGAGCGATGAGCCGATGTTTACCCAGCCTATCATGTATCGGACCATCGGCAAACATCCGACGACGGCGGAACTTTATGCCCGGCAGTTGGATCGGGAGGGGCATGAGGGTTCGCAATGGGCCGCCGGTTTCCGCGCCAACTTTGAAAATATGTTGGAAGAAGAGTTTGCCAAAGCCCAACATTACAAGGCGGACAAAGCGGACTGGTTGGAAGGGGAGTGGAAGGGGCTTTCCCCATTGGGTTCGGAAGAGGAGCATGTGGAGTACCAGACCGATGTTTCTAGGGAGACCCTTCAGGAGGTTGGCAAGGCATTGGTGACCCCGCCCAATGATTTTGCCGTTAACTCCAAGATTCTTCGGCAACTGCGCAATAAGAAGGAAATGATGGATTCTGGTTCCGGGGTGGATTGGGCCACCGCCGAAGCCTTGGCGTTTGGTTCTTTGCTGTTGGAAGGGGTTGGGGTTCGCTTGTCGGGGCAGGATTGTGGCAGGGGGACATTTTCGCAACGGCAGTCGGTCTTGGTGGATCAGGAGAACGAATCCCGATATTATCCCCTCAATCATATTCGTTCCGGTCAGGCGTTGTATAAGGTGTATGATTCCCCTTTGGCCGAGGCGTCGGTTTTGGGATTTGAGTATGGCTATGCCTCCCACGATCCGTTTACTTTGGTTTTGTGGGAGGCCCAGTTTGGCGATTTTGCCAACGGTGCCCAGATGATCATCGATCAATTCTTGAGTGCTGGCGAATCCAAATGGTTGCGGCTCAATGGATTGACCTTGCTGTTGCCGCATGGTTATGAGGGACAGGGACCGGAACATTCGTCGGCCCGTCCCGAACGGTTTTTGCAGTTGTGCGCCGAGGATAATCTTCAGGTGTGCAATGTGACGACCCCGGCTAACTACTTTCATGTCCTGCGACGGCAGATTCGTCGTAACTTCCGTAAACCTTTGGTCATTTTTACCCCAAAATCGTTATTGCGGCATCCCGAATGTGTCTCTGATTTGGCTGACTTTTCGGCGGGTTCCCGGTTTATGCGGGTGTTGGAGGAACCGCGTGCTGTGCCGGTAGCGGATGCCCAGGTGCGTCGGGTGGTATTGTGTACCGGGAAGGTTTATTACGACCTGTTGGAAGCGCGGAAGGCCATGGGGATGGATCATTGTGTTTTGATCCGCATCGAACAACTTTATCCTTGGCCTAGGGATACCCTGTTTGGATTATTGTCACGCTATCCGGGGGCGAGTGTCGTCTGGTGTCAGGAAGAGCCGGCCAATATGGGGGCGTGGTCTTTTGTGTTTCCAAGATTGGCTTATTTGCTCGGCGATTTGGGATATGCCGTGGTATTTCCGGGTTATGCTGGTCGGAAGGCGGCGGCTTCACCGGCGACGGGCCTGCATAAAAAACATGTTGTTGAACAAAAGTTGCTGGTCGAGCAGGCACTGAGCTGGGAATTCAAGGCGTTGCCGGTGCCGTTTCGGCGGATCACTGGGATTTGACGTGGGTAAAATGATTAAAAGAAAAAAGGGGTCTGGGGGATTGCCCCCAGGGTTTTGACTT
>JADGCQ010000194.1 GCA_015228925.1 Magnetococcales bacterium
ACCCTGGGGGCAATCCCCCAGACCCCTTTTTTCTTTTAATAATTTTATTGAATGTTAATTTCAATCCTCCCGCGTCACCCGAAGAACCTCTTCGAGGGTCGTCAACCCCTCACCCACCAACCGCAAGCCATCCTCCCGAATACTGCGGTTCATGGTTCGGGCATGAAGCGTCAGTGCCTGTTCCCCCGCATCGTTATGAACCAGATTTTTCATCTGTTCATCCATGGAGAGATATTCATAAATACCCGCCCGCCCCGCATAACCACTGCCACCACATTGTTCACACCCCACCGCCAACGGCAATTCATCGGGCATGGGCAAACCATCCCCCAACCCCACCTGGCGATCCAACGGCGTCGCCCGACGCATCCGCCGACACGATGTGCATAATACCCGCACCAATCTTTGCGCCACCACCGCCACCAGACTGGATGACAGCAAATAAGATTCCACCCCCATGTCACGCAACCGTGTCACCGCACCGATGGCACTGTTGGTGTGCAGCGTCGATAACACCATGTGACCCGTCAAACTCGATTGTACCGCAATCCGGGCCGTCTCCAAATCTCGAATCTCCCCCACCATCACCACATCGGGATCCTGGCGCAAAATGGCCCGTAATCCACGCGCAAACGTTAACTCTACTTTGGGATTGACATGGGTTTGACTGATCCCCTCAATATTATACTCGATGGGATCCTCGATGGTCATGATATTGCGGGATTGATCATTCAACCGTTTCAAGATGGCATACAGCGTCGTCGTCTTGCCAGAACCCGTGGGGCCGGTCACCAAAATAATACCGTTGGGTTTGTGAATGTCACGATCCAACACATCCCGCATCCCCTCCACCATCCCCAACTGCTCCAACGTCAACCGTCCCGCCTGGCGATCCAAAAGACGCATCACCACCCGTTCGCCAAATCCCGTCGGAATCGTCGAAACCCGCACATCCACCGGACGACCCGCAATACGCAAGGCAATACGGCCATCCTGCGGCAACCGCTTCTCGGCAATATCCAACCGCGCCATCACCTTGACCCGCGAAACAATCAACGGTGCCAACGCCTTTTTCGGTTCCAAAATGGTCTGTAACACCCCATCGATGCGAAACCGAACCACCAAAAAACTTTCATAAGGTTCCAGATGAATGTCCGAAGCACCCCGTTTGACCGCTTCGGTAACCAATGCATTGATCAAACGGATGATGGGCGCATCATCATGACTGTCGGCCAGATCCTTAGGTTCTTCAAGATCTTTGGCCATCTGGCCCAAATCCAAAGCCTCATCGATGGCCTCCATGTCCCGCATGGCCTGAGACGACCCCTCTTCAAAAGAGAGCCGCAAATGATGTTCAAACGCATCACCGGACAAAAATTCGATGGTCAGCGGTCCATTGAACCGCCGCCGAACCTCCAATAACGCCGCCAAGGAAACATCCTGCCGACATTGCACCACAATATCGGCATCGTGGCCAAAAGAGACCAACACCCCCATCCGTTTGGCAAAGGAAAAAGAAACCCCATGCTGGACACGTTCACGTTCCACCACCGCAACGTTTTCCAACCCGTTGGATTCAGTCTCCATAGTCAAGGCTTTCTTTGTAGATCCGACCTTTTGGACCTTCCGTCGTCACAACCGGGGCCGGTGCCGCCGGGACCGCTATCGTCGATTTGAACTCTGGCACACGCAACTCCGATGGGGCAACCCTCCGACTCTCGGCCACCGGTACGGCGGACGCTTGCGGTTCTGAAAAGAATTGAACGCCCTGCCCTGTCGTAAAGCTGACACCTCTGCGCTCACCATGCCCCGTCGATGTCCATTGATCGACCGCCCGTTCTGGAACCGATTCCTTGCCCAACACCCCCGCAGAAACAGAATTCCTTCCAGTCGATGGGTCAGAGATCGAGGGATTCATCTTGCCAGCAACAGGCTTTTCCGCTGCGACAGGAGGAACCGTTTGTTTCACCGTATTCGTCGGCGCGGGTGGCTCCACTTTGGAACTCCCCAGCACAGCGGGTTCTGGCGCGGTAAATGGCGGTGCTAAATCCTCCTGGACAATTTCCTTGACATCCACCCGTTGTGACATCCGCAACTGATCGTTCCAGTCCGACAACAACGGTGGCTTCTCCTCCAACCGCACCGGCCCCTGAATCTCCGGCAAATCCAATTGCAACTGACGAATGATGTTATAACTCTCCCCCGTGATTTGCTCACCGGCATGTCGGTCGTGCAACACCTGGGGCCGTAAAAACACCATCAGATTGGTTTTATCATTGGCCGAACGCTCCGAGCGAAACACAACACCCAACAAAGGAATATCTCCCAGGAAGGGAACCTTAGCCGTCGTCTGCTCGATCTTATCCTGAATCAACCCCCCAAGCACCAAAATCTGCTGATCCTCCACCAGCACCGAGGTCTTGATACGCCGCGTCTTGGTCACCGCATCCGACAAATCCTTCACATTCGGATCCAGACTGGAGACTTCCTGCTCAATATCCATCCGAATGGTCTCCCCGTCGGTAATCTGCGGTTTAACCTTCAAGGAGATACCCACGTTTTCCCGCGTGATCGTCTGAAACGGATTGCCCGCATTGTTGGTCGAGGTGGTGGTAATGAAAGGAACCTCCTGACCCACAACAATCTCGGCCTCCTCATTATCCAGCGTCACAATGGAGGGTGTCGAAAGGATATTGGTATCCACGTCACTTTTTAGAGCGCGCAACAAAACCGCCAAGTTGCTCCAATCGGCCCCCCCCACCATGAGTCCTGCGACATTATTTAACACCGAAGCCGACTCAACGGCATTAGGGTTCTCCGACGCTATCCCAAACTGACTCAAACTTGGATTGGCCGAAGGAAAATTAACGCCAATGGCCACGTTATTCCGACCGCCCGTCTCGATCCCCCACTGCACCCCAAGCTCGGCAATCTTATCGTTGGAAACTTCTGCGATGATCGCCTTGACTTGAACCTGTTTGCGACGCCGATCCAATACCCGGACGACCTCGGTCATAGAGCGCAATAGATCTGACGGGGCAGAGATCACCAATGAATTATCACCCGTGTATGCCTGCACATTGACCAAGGAACTCCCCTTGGCATTTTCTTGTTTGTTCTCCTTGAGATAATTCTCCCCCATATTGGCCAACACCTTGGCCAACTCCTCTGCCTTGGCATACTTTAAATTAATCACACGGGTATTGCCCGAAACCTCCACCGCCCCGTCCAGTTTGCCAATAAGCATCCGCATCCGCAGGCGTGCATTTTGGGAACCACCCAATAAAATGGCGTTGGTCCGCTCATCCGCCATGAGGATGACCTTCTCCTCGGAATTGTCCGGTGCCAATATTTTATTCAATTCTGTGGCAATCCGCATCACATCCGCCACCTTGGCATGTTCCAATGGAACCGTTTCAATGGTTTCGGTGAATGGACGGTCCACCCGTTCCAAAAGTTTTTCCAAACGGGCAATTTCCGCCGAACGTCCCGATATCACCAGGGAATTGGTATCGGGGTGCGCTGACAGATGTGCCTTTGGTCCCAGCATGGGGCGTAAAACCGGAATGATCCTTCCCGCATCCACATACCGCAACCGATAAATCTGTGCCACAACCTCGTCACTGCCACCGCTTGGAAGCATCGAAGTCTCGGCTTGATATTTAAGATCATTATCGGGGATTATTTTGATCACATTCCCCACGGGAACCGCCATGAACCCATGAACTTCCAATATGGATAGAAACATGGCATAGAGTTCATCTCCAGAAACCGGCTTGTGGGAAACGACGGTCACTTTACCTTGCACCTTGGCATCCAGGACAAAGTTTTTTCCTGTTGCTTTGGCCACCGTTTCGACCAGAGTTTCCAGGTCGGCCCCTTTCAAGTTGAGGGTCATGGTGGACCCCTGCCCTTTTGCAGGAAGCACTGCCTTGGATGGCTCAGGTTCCGCCATGACCGATATATCCAATCCCATGACTAGACTGACGGCCAAGAGCAGTCCTATTGACAATCTTGATGGTACCAATCGTCTCATACGCTAGAAACCCCTTGATGCTTCGGAAAATCAATTATTAAAAAAAAAAAGGGGTCTGGGGGATTGCCCCCAGGGTTTTGATTTTGCTTTTGACTCTGTTTTTGACTCTGTTTTTGACTTTGCTTTTGCTTTTCCACGCGCCCCTTATCCCGAAGCATTTTTTTTCGCGCTTTTGGTTTTCGCGAAAAA
>JADGCQ010000195.1 GCA_015228925.1 Magnetococcales bacterium
TCAACCCGGCAGAACACGTTTGGAACCATCTGAAGAACCACAAAATGGGCAAAACGCCCATTGCCGGACCAAACCAGTTCCAGGCCACTGTGCGTTTTTTTATGCGTTCCTTGCAACGTATCCCCGAAAAGGTCGCCGGCTTTTTCCGACACCCTGAAACCCGATATGCGGTGCCTGTCAATGTCGGCTAACCAATGCACTTCTTAGTAGGCCATGGAGGATCGGAAGGTTCTCATGTTGATTGGAACGATCCTTACGGAGGGCGTTGGAGAATTAAGCCTGACGGAAGTTGCAGGCCAAAAAGATGAATATTGAGCGGTTTTATTCATGTGAAGATATCGACCGTGAGACAGTTCGACGTTGGGCTATTGAATCGCTGGATGATCCTCTTGCGTTAAGTTTTTCTCATTATGTTTCAAGCAACGTTGATTGGGGTAGTGCATGGTTTCGCACGTTTGGAAGTTCCGATCTTTCCAAAGAAGACTATCTGAATTTCGAGACAGGAGGAAAATTTTCCGGTACCCCATATGCTGACGATTGGCTTATTGAATCGATCAAGGTTGCTCGCAAACAGGAAAGCACCTTTCTTTTCATTGAGGATTGGACAGCCCGTCCTGGAAGTTGTTTCATTTCTAGTTTTTTACTGCCTGCGGTATACAGCGGTAACGAAGTCTATTATGTGGTGGAGGATAGAGACTTTGATCAGATGCCAAGATGGGGGCGTATTTCTTCAAATACATCACCGCTTTTTCATGGCTTTGTTATTCAGGATTATCCTGCGCCATCTTTAGGAAGCACTCTTGAAAAAGAAGACTTGGAGGCTATTTCACGGCATGTACTGATGGCATTTCTTGGCATCTATGACGGAGAAAGCTATATGCTTTGCTCGTTTGAATGAAGTGTTGGCACAAATCTGGGATAGAAAACCTGAGTTCTCTGGACGGTGGTGTTGATTTCCAGGACAACCGAACCCAGGGATGAGTGTTCTTTGACAATTTGAAGTCCGAATTGGGTGGGGCTGTCACCGGCAGCGTGACCGGCACCTACGACAACAACCTGCGCATGCCTTCACCTTCGATGCCGACGGTCTGCTCACCGGGGCCGGGGAATTGACCCTCACCCGCCATGCACAAAATGGTCTCTTGAGCAGTGGTCTCTTCAGCACCCTCTACGTGCGTGACAAACTGGGGCGGATCACCCAAAAAACCGAGACCATCGCTGGTCAGACCAGCCTGTACGAGTACACCTACGACCCGGCTGGCCGTCTTCTGGAAGTCAAACAGGATGGCCAAGTCAAAGCCACCTACACCTATGACGCCAACGGCAACCGCCTGGCGCGGGTCGATGGTGCCATCTCTGAAGCCGGGGTTTACGACGAACAAGACCGTCTGGTCACCTACGGCGATGCCACCTACACCCACACCACCAACGGCGAGTTGCTCACCAAAAGCGACTCCGGCGGCACGACCTATTACGATTATGACGCCCTGGGCAATCTCCTCGGTGTGACCCTGGCAAACGGTACCCGGCTCGATTATCTCATCGATGGCCAAAATCGCCGTATCGGACGCAAAGTCAATGGGATTTTAAAACAGGGGCTGCTCTACCAAAGCGACCTGAACCCCGTCGCCGAACTCGACGGCTCCGGCAACCTGGTCACCCGTTTCGTCTACGGCACCAAGGTCAATGTCCCCGATTACATGGTCAAAGCCGGCCAAACCTACCGCATGCTCTCCGACCATCTCGGCAGTGTGCGGCTGGTCGTCAATATCAGCGATGGCTCCATTGTCCAGCAGATGGATTATGACGAATATGGCCGCGTCACCCAGGATACCAACCCCGGCTTCCAGCCGTTTGGCTTTGCAGGCGGCCTTTATGATCACGATACAGGCCTTGTCAGATTTGGGGCACGGGATTATGATCCCCTCACCGGGCGCTGGACAGCCAAGGATCCCATCCGGTTCAATGGCGGGGATACGAATCTGTATGGGTATGTGCTGGGGGATCCGGTTAATTTGGTCGATGTAGACGGATTGGATGCGTCAGATTGCGACTCTACCCCAAATTCAAAAAACCTTCCTAAATATACGGGTGATCCTGATCCGCCTCTTGAAGGTGTTTGTCCCGAGTGCTGGATTATTCCAAGCTTACGCGGTGGCAAAGCAGTTGGTCAGATAGGAAGTAATTTGTTTGGAAGAGGAGGTTTATTAAACAGTAACAGATATTTAAGGATTGGGGAGGGTCGATATAACGGAGAAGTAGTGTTTCGGGTGTCTGGTGAGTTAATAGATAAAGTAAAATCAAATGGACATATCAACTTGTTTACAATGAAGAAGTTGCCGTGAAGGGCAGGATAGCTGTCGTCTAATGTATCGGTCATAGTGCATTGGGTAGTTTCAAGCTTAGAGTGACCAGTTTCTATTTTATTTGGAGTCGAACCTCTGGAATCTTTTCTGTTGGCACTATCTTGGTTGTCAGATCGGGCACGTTCCATAATGCTACAGTACCATCATTAGATGCTGATGCTAAAAATTTCCCTGAGGGAGAAAAGTTCACTGACCAAACTGTATCCCTGTGTTCTCCAGCCCGATCTAGTTCTTGCCCCGTCTTCTCATTCCACAATCGCACCGTAACGTCAAAGGATCCAGATGCCAAGATGTGACCACTCGGGGACCAAGCTACGGACCAAACATCATTCTCATGCCCCCTAAGTACCATCTCCTCTGCACCATTGGCCACGTCCCACAACCGTACAGTTTGGTCACCAGACCCGGAGACCAATCGGTGTCCGTCTGGAGACCAAGCTACGGAGGTGACATCGTGTCCATGCCCCTTTAGTACTGACTCCGTTGTACCACTGGCCATGTTCCACAGCCGCACAGTTTTGTCAGAAGATCCAGATGCTAAACGGTTACTATTTGGGGACCAGGATACGAACCAGACCCAATTCTCGTGTCCTGTAAGTACCGACTTCACTGCACCGCTGGCCACGTCCCACAGTCGTACCGTACCATCCTTGGATCCAGATGCTAAATAGCTACCGTCCGGGGACCAAGACACAGACATGACCCCTCCTTCATGTCCTTGTAGTATCGTTCCCGACGCACCGCTGGTCACTTCCCACAGCCGCACGGTTTTGTCATGGGATCCAGATGCCAAGTAACGACCGTCTGGGGACCAGGACACAGACGAAACATATTTCTTATGCATTCTCTTCCGCCACACCACATAACCCTCAGGAGTAAGAACCGTAACATTATTGGAATTATCCCCTATTGCCAGTAATGATCCGTCTGGAGACCAAGCTACAGAATAAATAACGCTGCCGTCCGTTTTCAAGGTACGGATCAATCGCTGGCTGGTGGATAGCATGGTGTCTTTTCCTACTCAAGTTTCGCATTTTAACAATAGAATAAATAAGTTGGCTCAAAGTGGATTCCGAAAGCGTGGATAACTTGATGTGGAATAATGCACTATTTTGCAAATTATTTCCCGGGGTTTGCGTGCCGCGAGACTTAAAAAACGGCTTATTTTCAATATGTTACATGCAATTTTTGGCAAATTAAAACAAAAAAGATCTCAGAATCCATACTGAGTCACAATAAAATTTCAAGTTCTTGGCGAATTATACCATTATCCAGGGTGGATTGACCAGTCTCTTGATGAAGGTAGCGATAGCGGGTAGTGCATCTGTTTGGTTGGTCTGGTAGAATCCCCGAGAGTATTCCATTTGCCACGGAGGGTATGATGGCCGTCGTGGATGTTCGGTGTCCTGTGTGTGGAAGTTTGAAGGATGTCAAATTTGGGAAACAGCCCAACAGTGTGCAGAGGGTAGTGCCTTCGTTTGGTTGATTTCGCTCAAACTGCCATGCCAAACTCCCCGGTTGATAAAAAGGCCGATTACAATGTCATGCATAAGAATCGACCTGAAAAAGCAAATGGTTCTGCGTGCCAGTCTCTTGATACGAGTTTTCAACCACCAACGGCGAATTGCTCACCAAAAGCGACTCCGGCGGCACGACCCACTACGATTACGACGCCCTGGGCAATCTCCTCGGCGTGACCCTGGCAAACGGCACCCGGCTCGATTATCTCATCGATGGCCAAAATCGCCGTATCGGACGCAAAGTCAATGGGATTTTAA
>JADGCQ010000196.1 GCA_015228925.1 Magnetococcales bacterium
TCCTAATCCGTAGGCCGTGCGTTCAAATCGCGCCGGGGACGCCAGTGAAAACAAAGAGTTACAGATTAAAAAAATCCAACAATCACCCATTTTTCTAAGATTTTGTCAACAAAGTGTCAACCTAATTTTGCCAGAGGATTCAAGCTGACCGATTCTTTCAGGTGATCGGGAGAAAGATGGGAGTATCGCATGGTCATGGCCAAACTTTGGTGTCCAAGAATTTTTTGCAACACAAGAATATTCCCGCCATTCATCATGAAATGCGATGCAAAGGTATGTCTCAAGACGTGGGTTAGCTGGCCATCGGGAAGATCCAATCCCATACGCTTGACCGCAGATCGGTAAGCCCCCGCGCAACTGGAGAACAACCGGCCATGCGAAACACCCCGCCCTCGGAGCTGTTGGACAAGATCATGTGAAACAGGAACAGTGCGATTTTTGCCGCTCTTGGTCCCGGTGCCGTAGAAATCAATTCTCCACTCATGGACCTGCTCGGCCCTCAACCCCTCTGCCTCACCCCATCTGGCACCGGTCGATAAGCAGATCCGCACGACCAAGCCCACATCCGGGTTTCCACTCTTGTCCACTTCCACCAATAATTTCTGGATTTGCTCAGTTGAGAGGTAGGACAATTCACGCTCAGCAACTTTCAACTGGCGGAGTCCTCCCATGGGGTTTTCCCCTGACCAAAGCCCCAACCGTTTCAATTCATGGAACATGGCCCGAAGATAAGAATGTTCCCGGTTGAGTGTCGATGGCGTCAAACCCTCAGCCAACCGCAATTCCCGGTAGGCAGCAAAATGTTGAACATTGAAATTCGCCGCAACTGGATCACCAAGACGCTGGCTTACCGCGACAAGACGTTTGTATTGATCAAAATGGAGCCGTTGCCCATGGTGCTGATTCCAAGACTCGACCAATTCCGATAGGTGCCGCCCATCTTTCTTTAGCGGTTCCCATTGCGGATTGACCCGAAGACGATCTTTCATGAAGGTTTCCCACCGAAGAGCTTCTCCCTTGGTCGAGAACACCTTACGAAAGCGACGGCCCCCAGGCTGGATATCCACCTGCCAACCGGATGGATGTTTCTTGATGGCCAACTAAGCAGCCTTCCCAAGGAGACGGCGAATCTTCAACCCCCTTTCAACCATTTCCAAAAGCCGAGATTCCCGATACCCCTTGGACTTCAAATAATCAAGAACATCAGCATACAAAGCCATATCCTCAATCATACGTACAACTTGAATGGCATCCATCTGACGACGAGCGGCCAGAGTAACAATGTTGCCAATCATCATAGCGACATTTTTTCCAGCATTGGACATATCCTTTTTTTTTACCCGCCGAACCACAACCCCAGTCGGCAACGAAAATTGCACATCCTGAATCAACAATTGCCAAAAAGGATCTATATATCGCTCAGTTAGCATCAAACGGTTACGATCCAACCCATACCGCCAAACATCGGTCAGCACACTTTCTGCCTCCTCAAAAGACTCGATCTTGCCCCCAAGCCCCAGTCCGATTTCACGCATAATGCCATGATGAAGCCTCACCTCAATACGCCAAACACGTTTATCTGACTCAAACCAATCCTTCCCATCTTTGTTCCAAAGATCATGAAAATAATCAACTTTATCCCTTTTTGATATTTCAAGATCTTTACGATAGACGGCCATTTGCAAAGCAGACGCTTTCCCAAAAAGAAAAGACTGGCCACCATCGTAAACCGTTGCAATCTCAGATAAATCTTCAAGCTGAAAATCGGAGATACCCCGAAAATCCTTGGTTGTCCGTGTCCTTGTAACGAGTTTTTCCATAAAATCCAAATTAGGGTTCCACCCCTGAACATCAACTGCAAGATGGACTGCAACACCAACATACTTCCAGCCCTCCTCCAACAGCCAAATGGCAATGCTGTCCAATTCCCCCTGCAAAGCACCACAAGACCCGGCAAAACGAATCCTGTGCGGAGAAACTTCAATTTTAAGATGACTTGCTGCCTTATCATGCTTGGCATAGACGGTTTTTAACAAGATGACAAAGCCAATCTCGTTATTTTGAAGTTTTAATTGGTAACCTGAACTTTTACCGATCCTCGAAATGTGCCAGGGACCATAAGGGCCATCAGACAGGAATTCTTCGTTAGAATTAAGAAAACGCTCAATTTTTTCAAACCAATTCAACTTGATTACACCATGATAAATTTGTTTGACCGTATCTACCGTTGATGACAACACATGGATATGGCTCAGATCGTGGAGACCAGTACCCGATTCAAACAAACTGCCCTTTGGATCAGTCGGGAATTCATTAGAGTCACCAGTGATCATGGTATAGGGGTCGTATCTATTACAAAATTTCCACTTTTCCGACATTTTCCAAAACTCCCTAAAATCTATCAATGACCATTATTGGCCACTAACGGTCGGTATCTACCCCTTTTTATAAGACGTGCTACGTGCTACAGGAACGTCTTGCCCCTGGGGGAAAGCCTCCTTCGGAGGCTTTAAGCAAGGTGGTGCCCCCCTGCGCTCGTCGCTGGCGCTCCTCGCGCAGGGTCACCACCTTGCGAGGAAAAAGAAAGACAAGAAACGACCAAACACTGAAGTACATGCCAAGCCTGCAATTGTGCTTCAGGACAGGTAGGCATGCCCTTCCCCAATATCTCATCCATGGACCGTAAAGACTCATCCATACTTTTAGACCTTCGGAAAAGATCAGCATCATCGAAATTTTCGAAAAATGCAACAATAAAACCGGAACCGATAAGATAGGGCATGATTTCTACCGATCCAGTTGACGATTCATGCGCAATCCACCTGACATTTTGTTTCATAAAGGAAGACATAGATCACCTATCAGTTGATGTTTAGATGTAACCTAGTGGCACATTTTCCAAAACTTAATTTAGTACTGTATCGCCCGCCTATTGAAAACCTATTGAAAAATTATTGAAAAATCGATTTTTTCCTTTTTAAACGATCCCTGACAAGCTCAGTGGATTGTGAAGGTTCGGAGAAGGGATCGTTCAAAAAGGAAAAAAAAACCGATTTTCCAACAATTATCCAACAAGTTTCCAACAGGCTATTCCTCATCTCACTCAAGATTTTTTAAAGTCAAAACCAAAAACAAAGCCTTATTCTTAATTTATATATCTTTTTTTAAAAAAACTAAACGCTCAGGCCCTATTGAAAGTTTTATTAATTTTTTTTTTAAAAGAAGAAGCAAAAAAAAATTTAAAAAACTTCCAACAGGGAACCCTTACCGCCAATCCCCAACCAATACCCCATATCAACTATACCCTATACACAACAACTGATACCTTGTTACAGATTTTCAAAATAGAACGAAAAGCGGAATCCAAAGAACGGAATCGACGGTTACCTTTGCGCCGATCCCAACCTTGTAAAAAACCAGAATCCCCATTATTTAACAAATACTTAACAAATATACCATTAGGACTAAAAACAATCGAAAGATCAACAACAACACCTTGTTTGTACAATTTTTCAACATCCTCTTTACGCATCATCTTGACTCCAGATCGATAATTTCTGGCCTCAAAGAAACGACCAAGTACACGTTACAACGGACGGTGCCGGTAAAAATCGAGATCAAATTATAAAGTTAGCTCTGGTTCTGGTTCTCGTTCCCTTGAAATCACAGAGGGCTTAATTGAAATCACAAGATTCAATCCACGGCGTGTTTTTGACTCAGATTGGAAAACCCTCCCCACAAAAGGAAGATCACCAAGCAACGGAATTTTCCACTCAGTCTCTCCAACTTCTTCTTCTCTGGCACCTCCCAAATAAAGGGTTTGTCCATTGGGAACAAGAACAGCGGTTTCAATCCTCCGAACGTTGGTTGAAACATCAACCGCCCCATAATCTTGGGGGGCCACCCCGGAAACTTCCTGTAAAATATTCAGCCTGACAAAATCACCTTCAATCGATGGGGTGATCTGCAAGGAAAGGCCAACATCAACCCGTTGGACCTCAACACCGTCGTGAGACTCCTTATCACCGGATGTGCTTGGCTCATGCTTGGAAATCAGTGGGATATTTTGGCCCACCAATATGGAAGCCTTGTTGCCATCCAGTACGGTCAAC
>JADGCQ010000197.1 GCA_015228925.1 Magnetococcales bacterium
AAGTCAAAACCCTGGGGGCAATCCCCCAGACCCCTTTTTTCTTTTAATCATTTTCGGTGGATTCATCCAACTCGTAGACAATCTTTTCTTTTTTCTCATCATCGTCGTCTTCAAGGATCGCCGTCGGGGGTGTTTTTCGTGGTGGCTCGGTGCTTTCCAGGATAACCGGTTTGGTCCCTACCGGTTGCACTGGCAGTGGAAGCACCAAGTTGACCATGGTTCGCGTCACCGGACCCGCTAAAGGGACGAACTGGCCATTTTTATAATCGACAAATTCTCCAGGCCAATTGTTTTCATTGATTCTGCCAATGATTTCATTGGCCATGGCGGCGGGGGTATGCGCCAAACATATTCCAAACCCGGCGCGGTCGGAAATGGCGATGGAAAACAATTTGGTTGCCGAGGTGATTTCGGCCAGGGTGTCCCCCTTGAGGTATCCCAACTCCATCAATGATCCTTCGGAGCCGACGATGGTTCTGGGGTAGTAATTTTTGTCCCGATAATGTTGGAGACATGCGCGACTCAGCGTGTAAAACAACCCGACAAGAATGGTCGTCTTGTCGGGTGGCAACTCATTGACGACGTGCCGTTCACGCATGGAGCGCAGGCGCAAAAGTACCCAGAAAAGGAGGGACAATATCAAAAGGCATATGAGAACAACGGTCATAATGGAGTCAGTTTTGGGTTAAGGTAAGAGCCTGTAAATAACTTAAAGACCCTGCCATGCAAAGGTATTGACCCAATGCCTGGACACGACCGGAGCGATAAAACACACCTCTGTCACGCGAGCGTAAGGATAATTTGCAAAAACATTCCTTGGCAGACGGCGGTAAAACATGCACAATGAAACCTTGCCGCGCTCAATGGCTTCGGCCCTGGACCTAATATAGAAAATATTGCATCCTGGCCAGAAATCCAGGAAAATTGAGAGCCTAACAGATTTTTCCAATAAACTCCCGCGAAAACCGATTTGGAGGTCAAAAAACATGGCTGACTCTACCCTTGACGCCAAAGGCTTGAACTGTCCTTTGCCCATTCTTCGCGCCAAGAAAGCCCTGAAGGGCTTGGCTACCGGTCAAGTGCTTGCCATCGAAGCGACGGATCCTGGATCTGCTAAAGATTTTGAATCCTTTTGTGTGCAAACCGGTAACGAATTGATCAAGGCCTCCGAAAACAGCGGCGTTTATTATTACGAAATCAAAAAGAAGGGCTAAAGGGGGGATATCCATATGGCCGATCAAAAAAAATTGGCGATCATTGCCACCAAGGGAACCTTGGACTTTGCCTATCCGCCGCTGATTCTGGGGACCACTGCGGCAGCCCTGGACTATGAAGTGACCATTTTTTGGACGTTCTACGGTCTCCAGGTTCTCAAAAAAGAACGTGATCTTAAGATTTCTCCTTTGGGCAATCCGGCCATGCCCATGCCCATCCCCATGCCCGTGTTGGTGCAGATCCTTCCGGGAATGGAGGCCATGGCCACCGTCATGATGAAACAAAAAATGGCGGGCAAGGGGGTGGCTTCCATCGACACCCTCATGGAGATGGCCCTGGAAGCGGATGTCAAGATGATCGCCTGTCAGATGACGGTCGATCTTTTTGATTTCAAACATTCCGAACTGATCGATGGCGTGGAATATGCCGGTGCCGCCCGTTTTTTTGAAATTGCCCAGGACGCCGATATCACACTGTTCATTTGAACCGTTTGGCCGTTTTTTTGTGACCATGAAAACCCAGGTGCCTTAGGGCGACCTGGGTTTTTTTAATCACTATTTCCCGTCTTTCTGAATGGTTGGCATTGAATCCCGGGTGGGGTCACCATGTTTATCCTTGCATGATGCCGCAAAAAAAGATATAACGGAAATTTTTTGGAGGGTTATTACCAGGTAGGTTGCCATGCTTAAAATGCCTCACGTTATTCCCAGCTATTCACGCTTTCCCGTCTCATTTGTCCGCGGCGAGGGGACCACCTTGTGGGATGATGACGGAAAGTCCTATTTGGATTTTTTGTCGGGCATCGGGGTCAACAATCTGGGGCATGCGCACCCTAAGGTGGTCGCCGCCATTCGTGAGCAGGCGGGTCGGTTGATGCATACCTGCAACCTCTATCGCATCCCTTTGCAAGAGGCGTTGGCTGAGGCATTGACCGCATCTTGTTTTGCCGAGCAGGTTTTTTTCTGCAACAGCGGGGCGGAGGCCAATGAAGCGGCCATCAAATTGGCGCGTAAGACGATGTTTGATCGCAAGCAGAGCCATCGCTACGAAATCATCACCGCCAATAATGGTTTTCACGGTCGTACCCTGGCCACCTTGACCGCCACCGCCCAGGATAAGGTACAAAAAGGGTTTGCTCCCTTGCCGACCGGATTCAAATATGTCCCCTATAATAATCTCCCGGCGATGGAACAGGCGATTGGTGAACATACGGCGGCCATTTTGGTGGAACCCATTCAGGGTGAGTCGGGTATTGTCATTCCCGATCCTGGTTATCTTCCCGCTTTGCGGGATATGGCGGATCGCCACGATTTATTGCTGATTTATGATGAAGTCCAGACGGGCATGGGGCGTAGCGGTCGTTTTTGGTGCCATCAGCATCATGTGGGTGCCGTACCCGATATCATGACTTCTGCCAAGGCGTTGGCTTCCGGTATCCCCATGGGGGCGTGTCTGACGACGGCAAAAATAGCGACGGCTTTCAGTGCGGGTGCCCATGGTTCTACATTCGGAGGCAATCCTTTGGCTTCGGCGGCGGCTTTGGCGACCATTGCGGTGATCAACGGTGATGGCTTTTTGCAATCGGTGGTGGAAAAAGGTGACTATCTGCTTGCTGGTCTTAAAAAAATTGCCGCCAATCATAAGATGGTCACCGATGTCCGTGGATGTGGTTTGCTGGCGGGGGTCCAACTGAATTCTCCCGCCGAGGAAGCGGTCAGCATCTGCTTGTCGCGGGGGCTTTTGGTCAGTTGTCAGATGGGGACCGTTATTCGCATGTTACCGCCTCTCATTGTCGATCAAGAAGAAATCGACAGGGCCTTGGCCATCCTTTCCAGTGTTCTGAACGATTTGTTTTGACATGACTTCTTCCTCTGCAAAAAAACGTGATCTTCTGACTTTGGCCGATCTGGACGTTGCGGAGATCGATCTTTTGTTTGCGCGTGCCACCGAACTCAAACGATCCCTGAAGGCGGGCCAGACGACCCGGACTCTTGAGGGGCGGACCCTGGGAATGTTGTTTGAGAAACCTTCGACACGGACGCGGGTGTCGTTTGAGGTGGGGATGTATCAACTGGGCGGCCATGCGCTATTCCTTTCTTCCAAGGAAATTCAATTGGGCCGTGGGGAGACCATTTCGGACAGTGCCCGGGTGCTGTCGCGCTATCTGGATGCCCTGATGATCCGCACCTTTGCCCATGAAAATGCCGAAGTTTTGGCGCAATATGCCTCGATTCCAGTCATCAACGGGTTATCGGATCATTTTCACCCCTGCCAGATTCTTACCGACATGTTCACCTATCAGGAAAAGCGTGGTCCTTTAAAGGGACGTAAGGTGGCTTTTGTGGGTGATGGCAACAATATGGCGCACTCTTGGATTTTGGCCAGCACCAAGGTGGGATGTCATCTGACCTTGGCTTGTCCGGTCAACTATGATCCCGATCCCCGTGTTCTGAGCTTGGCGCAAAGACAACCGACCGTGAACGGTGGCGGTTCGGTTACGCTGACGCGAAGTCCGCAGGAGGCGGTTGCTGGTGCCGATCTGGTTATTACCGATACCTGGACCTCCATGGGGCAGGAGCAGGAGCGGCAACGCCGTTTGCGTGCTTTTCATGGGTTTCAGGTGGATCAGACGTTGATGCGTGAGGCCAAAAAAGATGCCCTGTTCATGCACTGCCTGCCGGCGCATCGGGAAGAGGAAGTGACATCGGAAGTGCTTGATGGCGAACAATCGGTGGTCTGGGATGAGGCCGAAAATCGGTTGCATGTTCAAAAGGCCATCCTGGAATGGCTGATTCGTGGCCATTTTTGAAATAGGGCATGTTGACATTCAATAAAATTATCAAAAGAAAAAAGGGGTCTGGGGGATTGCCCCCAGGGT
>JADGCQ010000198.1 GCA_015228925.1 Magnetococcales bacterium
TCCGTAGGCCGTGCGTTCAAATCGCGCCGGGGACGCCAGTGAAAACAAAGAGTTAAAGATTTAAAAAATCCAACAATCACCCGTTTCCCTAAGATTTTGTCCACAAAGTGTCAACGGAATTTGCAAGAGGGTTAAACTTAATCGATTCCGCTCATGTTGCAAACTGTGTGACGCCGCATAGAATCCTGAGGAATTCCGACGTCACTTTTTTAAGGTTGTGTGCCCATTCAAATATGGCCACGTACTGTCGGAGGTAATCCTTATTGACACCACGAAACGGACAACTTTGGGATTCATCGTTTCTCCACATCGGTCAGTGCCTTGGCAAGGGGAAGTCGAACGACAAAACGGGCACCTTGACCTGGACCATCGCTGTGGCAGGTGATCGTCCCCCCTAGGTGTTGCACAAAATTGGCGCACGAGTGCAAGCCAAATCCCGAACCTCGCGATTTGCTACTGACACCATAGGAAAAAAGGGTTGATCTTTGTGCTTCGTTGAGTCCAATTCCGTTGTCCGTGACGCTGATTTCCAGCCATTCCTCTCCATCCTGGTGCCACGAAACCTCGATGCGCCCAGGTTCCCGGCGGACATGGTTGGGATCGTTGATCGCCTCGCAACCGTTTTTGACCAGGTTGATCATCATCTGCAACGTCTGTCCACGGGGCAATGTCACTTCACGTACCGTCGGCCCCTGGTTGATGGAGAATTGAATGTCGCTCTGGGTTAACGGGTCCAAAAGCATCACCCGGCAATCGTCGATCAAATCCTTGAAAATAAATCTTTCTCTCAAAGTATAATGACTGGATTCCTGTTGAATGCGGATGATGTCGCGAACATGCTGGGCCGCCTCACGCAAAGAGGTGACATGGATGACCAACCTCCCAGAGGCCAAGTGTTTTAATTCATCGCTCACCTCATCAATGACCATCATCACCTGGTTCAACACCATGCGTGGGTCAATTCCTTGATCCGCTTGCCCTTGCGCCATGGGCTTAACCTGGGCAAACAGCGTTGCCAAACGTTCCAATTCCTCACTGATCCGGCTTATATCCTCTGTTCGGCCCAAAAGACTCATGATCGCATTGCCAATATTGTGGATGACCGAAACACTCATCTCGGCGACGCCGGCCTGAAAAGAGGCAAACCGCTCCTGCTCCTCCAATCGTTTGCGCTCGGTAACGTCACGGACAATGCCGACAACCCGTTGATCATCCTCCCCCTGATCGATGAGGCTTAACGAAAGTTCCACCGGGAATTCATGGCCATCCTGGCGTTTGGCATTGAGTGTGTAGACCTTGCCCGGTTCAATCTTCCTGTTGCGTCCAAAAAAATGGGCAAAAGAATGATTTGCTTGTGCTAGCATGGGTCCAGGGACGACCAGTTGATGCAAATTCTTTCCGATGGCCTCCTTGGCGGAATACTGAAACATCTGTTCCGCAGCGTTGTTCCAAAACAGGACGACGTTTTCCTTGTTGACCTCGATGATGGCATCCTGGGCAGTGCTGGCCATCATCCGAAAACGCGCCTCACTGCGCCGAAGTCGTTGTTCGGTCCGTACCTGAAAGGTCACATCTTCACCCACGCACAACATACCATTTATTTCCCCCTGATCGTCCGTCATCGGACCAACGCGCCAAGCGATGGTCCGCATGAGACCTGTCAAGGTAAAAATCTGGGTGTGAACCGGAAGGCTCTTCTTGGAACTTCCATTCAGAACACGCTCTTGGGTTTTGACCATCTCCGGGCACCAGTGTTCGGGGATGAGATGTTGGGCCAGATTCTTTCCTATCAACTCCTGGTTGGTATAACCTAAAATCCTAAGCCCCTTTTGATTGATAAAATGGATATGCCCCTGTAGATCCAAGACAATGATGATGGCATCCGCCATGTCCAGATAGCGGCGTGTCATGTCTCTTTCCAATCGAAGTTGTCGATTGAGAATGACATGTTCGCTGACATTGTGCAGTGTTACCAGACCTCCGACTCTGCGCCCCATCCCATCGTCGATGGGACTGATGGCGATGTCAAAATATAAAGTATTTTTTCCTGTAGCCATCCCCCAGTTGATTTGGCTGAGAAAACCTTCCAAGCCGTGGCGCATCGTCTCCTGACATGAGGTCATAAAGCCTTGGATGTGACTCAATTCTTCCACCTCATCCAGACGACAACCGATAAGTTTGCGTTCCCGGTTTGCCATAAATGGGGTTAACTGCCGATTGATGCTGGTAATGCGCAGATCATGGTTGAAGGTTAGTTTTCCGTTCAACTCTGTGGCGAACAGCATATCGGAAAAGGCTTTTTCACGGGTAATTTGTTTGATAAATTCTTTGATTCCATAGAGATACATAGAAATCATGACGGTTATCAAGATGCCCGAAATCAGAAAAAACCAGTGCAATAATGGCGGTCTTGCAAAAAAACCCGGTTTGGGCAGACTGGTCAGCCGCCAGAGATTGCCGCCAATGGGGATATCGGTTTGGTGGATGTATTTTGGAAGGGAGTGGATATTCTTCCGAACGGATTGGGCCATGATCGTTTTTTCATCGGCATCGGCATCATGACTTAGGAGGGGGTGGATCGCCTCTGGATCGGTGATATCGGTGAGCAGCCAACTCATTTGCTGGGCATGGTCGCGGGGGACAAGACGGGAAAACCAGTGTTCCAGCTTCAAGCCCAGCGCGATAAATCCCGACAGAGGAGGGGTGGCGGAATCGTTACCGACTGCCGGATGGTCGTAAACCGGAAACAGGAATATGGCGTGGCACCCCTCATCGGTGCCAACAACATCCAGGCCGGAAATGCATTGGGTCACAGCCATGCGGTGTTCCCGGGCCGCTTGCGTCATGGATCGACGCAACACGGGATCCCTATTCCAATCTTTTTCCTTTAACGTGCCAAGGCTACCTTCGGGTTGGACGTAGGCGGGAAAAAAATGGGAGCTATGGGTATCGGATGTGGGTGGATGATGGTCGGGAACCCAGGCAATGAATGTGAGAGGGGGACCATGATGGGTCAACAAGGGGGTGACAAATTGATGAAATTCCTGGAGAGTGACATGTTCCGAGGCGTCATAGAGGCCGCTGACGCTTTGAAGCAAGGTGTTGAACTGGTCAACTTGGTTGTGAAGCAAGTCGTCCATCTCGCGCATGATATGGAGATATAACTGGTTCGTATCCTTCTGTCGTTCCTGATCCAGGTAGAAAAAATAAAAAATACTTAACCATGAACCGACGATGACGACCAAAGGGATGACGACATGTTGGAGTTTGGAGGCAAACAGCCAGTGCGTCAGTGTGGTCCGTGTTGGATGGGATGGGTGAAGTATCATGACGATGGCTTTTGACGATCCGGGATGCTTTTTATCATCTCATCCACCGAGGGACGGCATATGTTTGCGTAGGAGATCCAGGTCGTTGATCACTATCAATACCGAATGGACGTTTCCGTAGGATGTGGTTAAAACCGATCCCGACACCAAAACGGTGCGTCCAAGTTCGGAGGCGGTGTTCTCCGTAACCCAGGGTAGATGATCGGGTTTTTCGTTGTATTCGATGATCGCCTCAAAAAACGAGCGGACATCCGCCTTGGGGAACAATTGATCGACCGGGCGGTTGAGCCATTGGTCCACACGTCCCCCTGCCATGCGGACCGCCGCATGGTTTAAAAACATAATTTCCCGGTTCGGGCGGCACAGGATGACCCCTTCGCTGAGGCTGCTGATGATATCCAACAGGTAGGTGCTGTTCAAATCCAGAGAATCGATCCGTTTACGCAGGGTTTTCTGTTCCATCCGCTCCTGATTTTTTTCATCCCAGGCGATGCAGGCGTTGCGGGCATGTTGCAAAATTTCATCGTGGGTGACCGGCTTGCGGATAAACAAAATGTCGTGCTGGAGCATGTTATGAATCTCGTCCAGGGAACGGTCGGAAAATGCGGTGACGATGACGATGGTGATGCGGTCATCCAGGGTGCGGATGCGCCGTGCCGTCTCCAGGCCATCGATGCCGGGAGGCATACGCATATCGACAAAGGCGATGGCATAGGGCTGGTTTTCCATGATCGACTTTTGCACCAGGAGGAT
>JADGCQ010000199.1 GCA_015228925.1 Magnetococcales bacterium
CGCTGTTGGCATGGCAACGCCGGCAGGGACAGCACTGGCGATGGTTGATGCGGTCCCTTTGGTTTCGGGGAGGGTAAATCCCAGTCCGAGGACACCGCACAGGGAGTAGGTGAACTCTTCCCAAAAACTGGCATTCTGGTCGGTGACGACTTCACTGCCAGAGGTTTGAAAGCTTTGGGAGTTGGTTTGATCGCCGCTATTGTTGTTTTCGGTGGTGGATGTTGCGGTCTTGGTGCGACCGGAACTGATCTGGGTGCGTGTGACCCCTTTGCGTTGTACCCGCAGATAATTGACATGATACTGCCGCGTCAGCAGACGGGCTGGGCCGATGAAATAGCCCGTCGGGGAGGGTTCGCAATTAAAATCATACATGCGGCAGACGGTTTGGACCACCTGCGAGACGGAGGCATTACGCATGGTCAGGGTGACCATGCCACGAACCTGGGGATGGACAATAAGATTCATCTTGGACTCTTCCGCCAATCCCAGGAAAAAGGCGCGTGCCGGGGTTTCATCGACGACGATGTCCATCAAGGGTTCGCTCGTCTCGCGGGCATTTGTTTTCCCTGTGTTCGTTGCTCTGCCCTTCTCTTCCAGGGGTTTGCGAACGGTGCGGATGGGGGGCAACAGCAGTTGATTGATGCTGTCGGGAATAGCGGCATCGCTGAGGGCTAGACGATCATTGGCGGGAGGGGCTGGAGTTGCCTCAAGCACGGCACTCGGGGCGATCTTCGCGGGAGCCTCGGTGGCAGGATCGGAAACACATCCCCATAAAAGGCTTAACCCTGCCAGAATCACCAGCCCAAAAAGGCCCGTGGATCCTAAAGACCATGGGGATGGTGATGTCGAAAAAAATGCGGTGTGTGGGGCCGTCGTCATTAGGATACCAGGACCAGCTTATTAAGGGATCGCTGTGGGGGTGGCATGGGGGCGAATGGTCAATCCCTGGCCATCGCGCAGGGCGGTCATTTGCAAATGTATGGGTTTGGATTTGGCCAAGCCGGAGACGCCCTGGAGGGTGATTTCGGTGATCTGTAGGCCATCGATAGTCCCTCCAGGACGAACGATGCGACCGTTGATCATGGCCAGTGCCCCTTTTTCACCCAGTCGTACCATATTTAATTTCCATTTTTGTTGATCGGCACCGAAGGACGGTTCCGAAGGACTCTCTTCCGGGGTCGCCATCTCGGCGAAAAAATCCTCTGGCGGTCGTGACGGGTCATACAGGCGGTGCTGATCGGCCATAACGGTCGATCCCAGTACCAGCAGCCATGGAGTGACCGCCCAAAAGGGACGTAAGCGCATATTACATACCGTTTATTAACAAAAAACGATGTCAAGAGACTGTCGTTAATTCTACCCGCCCACCAACCCTTTGCCAATGCTCAGGGTAAATAATTTAAGTGTCGCATGGGTATTAGGATAATCTCGTCCCTGAAAATGGAGGGTATCCCAATAAAAAACCCAGGGATAGGATTCTATTTCCTTAAAAAAATCGAGCATTTCCAGAAAGCTTGCCTGAATTTCCAATTCAATGTCGTGACGGAAGATGACGGGGGCATCTTGGGTCATGGATGGGTTGGTTTCAGAATCTTTCTTTTCTTTGGGATCTGGTTTGGTTGCCGGACCCTCATTTTTTACGATCTCTTTGGATTTTTCTGCATTTCCAGTGCCATCTTTGGCACTTTTAAAATCATCGGAATCCAGTTGAATGGGTTCAAAGTGGGAAGCGGTCATACGGACCAATTGCAGATTAGGCCGTGTTGCCAGCAATTGTTTTAGTGCCCTGACCATTTCGGTGGGCTGGATCAACGCCCCGGTCTCTTCTCCGAGTTGGTCGGACAGTTTTTGACGTTCTTGGACCAAATCTTCAATCCGTTTTGCGCGCAGGGCATTGGGGTCTTCAATTTTTTTGCTAGCGACCAGTTGCGCCTCCTTGCGCAGTTTATCGATTTCCTCATGCAACGTTTGGGTGGTGACGATGGAAGCCTGCATGGAGAGTTTATGGGGATCCCAGAGGAATGTCAGCCAAGCATTCAGGGAGACGATAAGGGCGATGGCGAGGATGAAATAACGCTGCTTGGGATTTTTTTCATCAAATCCGACGCGGATCTTTTCGACAAACGCCGGCATGGTGATTTTAAATTTCATGGCGATACCTTATAACCCGGACGATTCCAGGTGTTGCCGTTGAAAAACCATTAACGCACCTCGCTCCAACTCCCCACGTCCATCCGTACCGGTTGGATGATTTGGGTGATCCCCGCAGGTTTGATAGCCTGCATGACATTCGAAACCGCCTGTTTGGCATCGTCACTCTGATAAATGATGCGCAGTTCCGTATTATAGTCCAGAACCAATCCCCCCCATCGTCCTTTATAACGGCAAACCCCGGTGGAACGCCGCCAGCAGTCTCCAAGAGATGATCCGGCTTCCAGAACATTCAACGTTATGGAAATACCAACCACAACTACGTTATCATGTCGTCGATGAAGGTCGATTCCCGGAAGAGGCGTTAAAGAAACGGGATTCCTTGATGGCCATCTTCATGCGGATGGAATGTCCTGCCGATATCCAATCATTGACCGCAGCCTGTGAGGATCTGGTGACATGGTTTGCCACCCATCCCGATGGTCCACCCTTGAAAGGGTTGTTCCGAGAGTTGATCATCACCAACCTGGAGCGGTTGGGAAAAGTCGATTCCACCCGTATTCTTCCTGAAGAATTAGAGGAGGTCGTTGCCATGTGTAGCTATGATATTCGTGATTTGATCAAGGATCATGTAGACAAAGTGACGGCAGGTATTGCGGAAGATATGGCGGCAAATATGAAACGCCAAGTGGCAGAAGATGTGAAACGCCAAGTGGCAGATATAGCAGCAGATATGAAACGCCAAGCGGCGGCAGATATGGAACGCCAGGGAGAACTCAAAGGAAAAATCCAAATACTCCTGAAGATGATGCAACGCCGTTTTGGCACCCTTCCAGACTGGGTTGATCAAAAAATAACCCAAGCGGATAGTGCCTCTCTGGATGAGTGGGGTCTTAACATGATGGATGCGCAATCCTTGGATACTGTCTTTTCAGGCCACTCATGACAAACCCCAAGAGCGAACATCCATGCGTTTAATCTGGGCGGGGGGGTTCACCCTATTGGAAGTGGTGATGGTCATCTCGGTGATGGGGATCATCATGGGTGTGGGTGCGCCGGTGATGTTGGCGGGGTATCGCGCTTTTTTTCTCGGTTCCGATATCCAGCAGGTGGACGCCCGCGCACGGCTCGCCATGGAACGGATGGTTCGTGAACTGCGCGAGGCCAGGGCCAGTTCGTTGCCCATGGGAACCCGTCAGGATCTCACCTTCCGTGACAAAAACAATACCTCGGTGACATTCAACTATGTCCCCTCCAGCGATGAAATGCTGCGAAATTCCGATATCCTGGCTCAGGGGTTGACGGACCATTGGTTCACGATCACCCCAGGATCTCCGCCCTTGATCAGCCTGGATCTGACCGTCAGTGAAAACGGGCAAACGCTGCAACTTCATTCCGATGTCACGCCAAGGAATTAGAGCATTGGCTTGGTCTCACACCCACATGCTGCGAAACACCGGGATCCGACCCGGACAACGGGCCGGTTCGGTGTTGATGATCACACTGGTCCTGATCATGGTGGGGGGGGCCATGGCCGCCGCTCTGGCACGGATGATGAGTGATCGGACCCGGACCGTCACCGATAATCTAGCCGCCTCGCAGGCGTTGTATCTGGCGGAGACGGGATTGGAAACAGCGGCCATGCGTCTGCGCAATCCTGTGGTTGCGATACCGAAAGACCCCTGGCAACAAGGATGCCTGAAGGAGTCCTGGAACTCCGGCACCATCACCGTGCGCACCGGAGGGGTTGTACGCGGT
>JADGCQ010000019.1 GCA_015228925.1 Magnetococcales bacterium
AAACCCTGGGGGCAATCCCCCAGACCCCTTTTTTCTTTTAATAATTTTATTTAATATCAACACTCCCTAGTGTTTGATCATCCCCCGACTCCCCCGACTCAAGGCGACCTGTCCGGTTCGTACCAGTTCGATGACTCCCAGAGGTTTGAGCAACTCCAGACAGGCATCCAACTTGTTGCTGTCACCCGTGACCTCGATCATGAACGAGTTGGCCGTCGCATCCAATACCCTGGAACGAAAAATATCGGCGATACGCAACACCTCAGCCCGAACCTCTTTTTCCGCCGCCACCTTCACCAACATCAACTCACGTTCAACATGCGCCCCCTCGGTCAGATCCACCACATGGATCACCGGGATCAACTTGTTCAACTGCTTGATGATTTGTTCAATGATCTCCCTGTCGCCACAGGAAACCAGGGTGATTCTGGAAGTCCCTTCATTGCCAACCGGGGCCACCGTCAAAGATTCAATATTAAACCCTCTGGCGGCAAAAAGACCCGCTACCCGGGAGAGAACGCCCGCTTCATTTTCCACCAATACGGAAATGACATGCCGCGTGTTCGTATTCATGCGCACCATCCTCCTAGAGCAGGATCATTTCGTTCAAGGCTTTACCCGCCGGCACCATGGGATAAACATTGGACTCCTCCGAAACACGAAAATCCATGACAACCGTGTTTTGGATCGCCAACGCCTTGCGGATGGTGGGTTCCACCTCTTCCGGGCGGGTGGCTCGCAATCCAACCGCACCATAAGCCTCGGCAAGCTTGACAAAATCGGGACCGCCTGAGGATAACAGAGAGTGGGAATACCGCCTCTCATAAAAAATTTCCTGCCACTGCCGGACCATTCCCAAATAGCTGTTGTTCAGGATGGCAATTTTAATCGGGATCCGATATTGATAACAGGTGGCCAGTTCCTGGATGTTCATCTGGATGGAACCGTCGCCGGTAATCAGGATGACCGTCTCGTCAGGAAAGGCGACACTGGCCCCCATGGCCCCCGGAAGCCCATAACCCATGGTCCCCAAACCACCCGAAGTAAGCCAACGTCGGGGACGGTCAAACGGATAAAATTGCGCCGCCCACATTTGATGTTGACCGACATCGGTTGCGACAATCGCATGGCCCCCGGTCAGATCCCGCAATGTTTCGATCACATATTGCGGTTCGATCAACTCTTTTCCCTGATTATAATACAGACAATTCTTCTCGCGCCAAGTTTGAATCTGCCGCCACCAGGGGGATAGGTCAGGCTGCTGCTCCCGCATCCCCGGCTCATCCAAAAGAAGATTCATCTGCTGGAGAACATTGCGAACATCGCCGACAATGGGCAAATGGACCTTGACATTTTTGGAGATGGAGGTCGGATCGATATCCACATGGATGATCCGGGCATTGGGGGCAAATTGGGAAATCTTTCCGGTCACGCGATCATCAAAACGGGCACCGATGGCCACCAACAAATCACAAGTGGAGACCGCCATATTGGCTTCATAAGTGCCATGCATTCCCAACATGCCGACAAACAAAGGATCCGTGGCGGGAAATCCCCCCAACCCCATGAGGGTATTGGTGATGGGAACCCCCAGCCGTCGGACAAATCGTGTCAACTCCTCGGCGGCATTGGCAAGGATGACCCCGCCACCCGTGTAAATCATGGGTTGAGAAGCCCCCAAAATCATGGAGACCGCTTTTTTGACCTGCCGGGCATTGCCAACCACGGTGGGGTTGTAGGAACGGATGTGGACTTCGCTGCCGGTATCGACATAATCGCATACCGCCGCCGTGACATCCTTGGGGAGATCCACAACCACCGGACCAGGACGCCCCGTGCGGGCGATATGAAAAGCTTCACGCAGCACACGCGCCAAATCGTCAACCTTGCGGACTAAAAAATTATGTTTGGTACAGGATCGGGTGATCCCGACCGTATCGGCCTCTTGGAATGCGTCGTTACCGATCAAATCGACGGGCACCTGCCCAGAGATGCAGACCAGGGGGATGGAATCCATGTTGGCCGTGGCCAGACCCGTCACGGCGTTGGTGGCACCGGGGCCAGAGGTGACCAAAGCGACACCGACTTCACCACTGACCCTGGCATATCCATCGGCAGCATGGACCGCCCCCTGCTCGTGGCGGCACAAAATATGTTGGATCTCAGGATGTTTGAAGAGTGCGTCGTAAATATGCAAAACCGATCCGCCGGGATAGCCAAAAACATGGCGCACTCCCAGATCCAGGAGGGTTCTGACGACGATTTCGGCCCCTGTCCATTCCACACGCGGTACTCCCATTGCAACCCGGTATCCGGTTCCTGAAGTGTTATCTCAACGTCTGGGAATATGATGATTCACGCAACCGGTGTCAACGGACACCGGTTGCGTTACCCCATGGACGACGGTATCACGGTCTCCGGTGCAGGGGGACATAATCCCTGTGGGGGGCACCAACATAGAGTTGTCTGGGGCGTCCGATGGATTCCTTACCAGAAATCATCTCCATCCACTGACAAATCCAGCCGATGGAACGGGCTACGGAAAAAATCACCGTGAACATGTTCGTGGGTATTCCGATGGCCGACTGGATGATGCCCGAATAAAAATCGACGTTGGGATAGAGTTTCTTTTCCACAAAATAATCATCGCTCTGGGCAATTTGCTCCAATTCCAAGGCTAATTTAAAAATGGGGTCATCTTCACGCCCCAGTTCCGCCAACACCTCATGCGCCGCTTTTTTAAGAATGCGTGCCCGAGGATCATAATTTTTATAAACCCGATGGCCAAAACCCATGAGGCGAAAAGAATCATTGGGATCTTTGGCGCGCCGGATATATTCCCCCACCCGATCAACAGAACCGATTTCACTCAACATATTCAAAACCGCCTCATTGGCACCGCCGTGAGCCGGTCCCCAAAGGCAACTGACACCCGCAGAAATGGCGGCAAAGGGGTTGGCCATCGACGAACCGGCCAAACGCACGGTCGATGTGGAAGCATTTTGTTCATGATCGGCGTGCAGGATGAAAATCTGCTCCATGGCACGGACCAATACCGGAGACATCGTAAACTTGGCACAGGGAACCTTGAACAGCATCCGCAAAAAGTTTTCCACGTAACCCAGTTCATTCTTGGGATAGACAAAAGGTTGGCCAATGGAATATTTGTACGAGGCGGCGGCGATGGTCGGGAGTTTGGCAATCAAACGAAATGCGGAAACTTCCCGGTGTCGTGGAATTTGAATATCCAAAGAATCATGATAAAACGCCGACATCGCACCCACCATTCCCACCATGATGGCCATGGGGTGGGCATCGCGGCGATAACCTTTGTAAAAATTCAGCATCTGCTCATGAAGCATGGTATGCTCCATGACAATTTTTGAGAACTCCTCAAATTTAGGCCGGGTCGGCAACTCGCCCCACATGAGAAGATAACACACTTCCAGAAAGGAACTCTTCTCGGCCAATTGGTCGATGGGATATCCCCGGTATAAAAGAATCCCCTCATCGCCATCAATAAAAGTGATCGTGCTTTTGCAGGAGGCGGTGGACAAAAAACCGGGATCCAGTGTAAATAATCCAAACTCCTTGTAAAACTTGGTAATATCCACCACAGGTGGCCCTTCGGTCCCCTTTTGGATGGGGAGTTCCAAACTTTTTCCGGTACGGTTGTCGATAATGGTCAATGTTTCTCCAGCCATGGCGTCACCCCACTGTTGTTTCGTCACGATAATTAGGATAGGTTGCGTTAAGCCATCTCGCACCGGATAACCGGAATGGTGTATACCAGTGCCAGGTACTGCAATCGTCTTTCCCTTCTTGGAGTCTTTTCATGTTTAACAAGACCGCAAACCAGATTGACCGCAGAATTGCCAGCCTTGAAAAACACCTGAAATCGGAAAACCCGGTGTTGCTGCAAGTCGTGCAAAGTTTCCGCGACCTTGACCGTGTAGCTTACCGCATGGGACTGCTGGAAAGAAACGAATCTTTTACTACGCGCGTGCCATGGTGGCCCATGGTGTCGGTTCTGGGTACCTTTTCATCGGGAAAATCGACCTTCATCAACAGCTATTTGGGTCAAAAACTTCAGCGTACCGGCAATCAGGCGGTAGACGATAAATTTACCGTGATTTGTTTCAGTCGGGAGGAAAAGGTGCGAACGCTTCCGGGACTCGCCCTGGATGCCGATCCCCGATTTCCCTTCTACCAAATCAGCCATGAGATTGAAAAAGTCAGTCAGGGGGAAGGACAACGCATCGATTCCTATCTGCAACTCAAAACGTGTCCGACCGAAAAGTTACGTGGGAAAATCGTGATCGATTCTCCAGGGTTCGATGCCGATGCCCAAAGGACTTCCACCCTGCGCATCACCAACCACATGATCGACCTTTCCGATCTGGTCTTGGTCTTTTTCGATGCCCGCCATCCCGAACCCGGTGCCATGAAGGATACCCTCGACCATTTGGTCAAGGATACGATCAACCGCTCCGACGCCAATAAATTTCTTTTTGTTCTCAATCAAATCGACTGTACCGCCCAGGATGATAACCTGGAAGACGTTGTTGCCGCCTGGCAACGGGCATTGGCCCAATGCGGCTTGACGGCGGGGCGGTTTTTCCAGATCTACAACCAGGATGTGGCCCGGGGGTTTCCCAACGATGAAGTGCGTGACCGTTTTCAGGCCAAGTCTCAGGAAGACCTGAACGAACTGGAAGAACGCATGCAACGTGTCGAAGTGGAGCGGGCCTACCGGATCATCGGTGTTTTGGAATATACCGCCCGAATCATAGGGACCGAAGTGGTCCCCCGATTGGAAACATTTTTGCGCCAATGGCGCCAGCGTGTCCTGTTTCAAGATTTGATGGTATTCACCATGGTCCTCGCCGGGGTTGGCACCGCCGCCTATCAATACGCCTGGCCTGTGAAATCCTGGCTGGATAGCGGTCTATGGCTCACCGATGATCGGTGGCAAAACCTGATTGTCAACTTGGTCGCCATCACCGCAGGAGGGGTTCTCTTGTGGGTCCATCATGCCATCCGCCGCTTCAATGCCAAAAAGATGCTGGCACGCATCTCCAAACAGGTCCAGCAAACGGAATTTCACGATTTTCTATTGCGTGGATTTTCATTCAATACCCGGCCTATACGCTCCATTTTCATAACACACCCATCCGGCTGGGGTGGATCCGTCAAACGGCGACTCCAGAAGGTACTCAAGGAAACCGACCGCTATGTGCAAAATCTGAATGATCAATTTGCCAATCCGTCGGGCAAGAGCAATGTTCCCAATCCTAAAATCCAATTGGATGTGGATTGATCCGTCTTCGGGCTTCGGGGATTAAAGGGCTAAACGTCACATGAGTGCGTTGTTGGCGCGGTTACCATTGACCATCAAGGCTTTTTTGGCCACGGTGCTGGTCGGTGTCTCGGTGTGGTACTTTTTGGACGAATGGCAAACCCGCCATATTCGTGGGTTGTTGCATGACCGTCTCAAGGAGATGGTCGGGGAACGGGCCGCGCACAACCGAATCCGCTTTGATCACTACGTCAAAGCCCATGCTCGGATGTTGCGTCTGCTGGCAGGTCAGAAAAAGCTTGCAGACCATTTTGCCCTGCTTCCGACGATCCCAACAGACCCGGTTTTCTACGAAACACCACCGGCTTGGTTACCCGGCACGAGTGTTCTCCGGGGGTTTATCACACTACGCTATGTCATCGTCTTCGATCAAGAATATCGCGTGCGCGAATGGTATGGCAATCATACCGAACCGTTGCCAAAAATTCTTTTTTCCCCATCCACTTCCATCATTCAACTCAGTTTGCGTCAGGATTATCTGACCCGTGTTGAGGAGCGCCCATTCCTTCTCACTTCCGAGGATATTATGGACAAGGAGGGCCATCGTCTGGGAACCTTGATGTTAGCAACCCCGTTGGATGGCGAGTTTTTAACGGGACTCGCTTTGCCGTTGACCGATTTTAATGGATTGGTTGCCATCCTTGAGGGGGGAAAATCTCAGGTCATCGCCAGCAACCATCTGAAACTGGTCCCTCCGGGGGCGATGTTGGAAGACCTCAAGGATCATTTTTTTGTCGCCGGACAATCCTATTTTGATTATGGTTCTTCCGATCTTCTCCTACAACTGGTTACGCTGGTCTCCTCTGCGGAGTTTGAATCCCTGGGATCATCCATCCTTGTGGCCGAACGCTCCCAACGTTTGGTGACGGCCCTGTCCTTGATTTTTGCCGAGTTGCTCATTGTGTTATGGATGACGGGAAAAATCAGCCAAGTCAGCCGCGAAATCACCCGATTTTCCATCACCATTTTGGGGAAGAATCCAGACAGAAACAAAACCGGAGACGAATTGGTGGAGCTTCGGGAACGTTTCCAAAGTTTGGCACGGGAAATTGTGGCGACACGCGACACCTTGAAAGCCAAACTGGAAGAAAAAAAGCGGGCCGAGATGGAGATCCGCAAATTGTCTCAGGCGGTAGAACAGAGTCCTGCCCCGGTCATGATTACCGATTCTGCCAACATCATCATTTATGTCAATCCAAGCTTCACCAATCTGACAGGTTATCCCAGCGAAGAGATCATCGGAAAAAATGCCAATATTCTGCAATCGGTGGAAACCCCCCTGAATGTTTTTGATGATCTGTGGAATACCATCAGCGCGGGTAACGTCTGGCGGGGTGAGTTCCATAATCGCAGGAAAGATGGGTCAACCTACTGGGAACTCAATACCATCTCGCCCATTCAGGTTCCGGGGGAAGCGACAACCCATTATCTGGCCATCAAAGAGGACATTTCCCTCCGCCTTGAAATGGAACGGACCCTGCAACAGGCCCGGGAAGCTTCCGAGATTGCCAATCGACTGAAAGATAATTTTTTAACCAACATCAGTCATGAACTGCGAACCCCCCTGAATACCATCACCGGATGTACCGATTTGCTCCTGGGGTGCGCTTTTGGGACCATCAACGAAAATCAGAGGAAATATCTTCAGGATTTGCGCAAAGGGTCTGACCGCTTGGCCGTGCTGATCGACAACCTGTTGGAACTGTCCCGTATCACCACCGATCAATTTATCCTGGAAACCCGCGTTTTCAGCGTCCACCGTCTGGTTTCCGGTGTCGAAAGTATCATGCGACCCGAGGCGCAGGAAAAAGGGTTGGCCCTGACCGTATCCATCGCCGATGATGTCCCCAAACGTCTGGTCGGGGATCCCGATCGCCTACGGCAAACCTTGTTGCATGTCGTTCGTAACGCCGTCAAATTTACCCGCCGTGGTTCCGTCAGTTTGAGTGTCACACTCCCCAGTCAAAGTCCAAGGCCGGTCAAAGTTCTTTTCACCGTAACCGATACCGGAATCGGCATTCCCGACACGTTGCAAAGGGCCATCTTCGATCCGTTCACGCAGGTAGATCCAACACCCTCCCGTCGCTATGAAGGGACCGGGTTGGGACTCGCTATTGCCAAACAGATTGTGGATATTTTAGGGGGAGAAATTCACGTCAAAAGCCAGTTACACCAAGGGAGCGCATTTTTTATTACCGTGCCATTTTTTCTCCCTGACCCCGATTTGTCGGTTCCCGATGGGGCGGAGCGTGAACCATGGGTTTTGGTTTCTGGGAAGAATGTCATGAACCGGCTGATTTTTGTCAAACTGCTCGCCTCCATGGGATTCAAGACCCAGGAGGTCGATCATTTTTCCATGGTTACCGACGGCGCGGACAGCGTTGAAAGGCGGTCATTCATTTTGATTTGTCTGGATTGCTCCCATGCGCCATCCAAGGCCGTGGATGAAATACGGTGCATCCGGGAAACGACCGCATGGAGTACCCTACCCATTCTCCTGTATACTTCGGGGAAGGGGGATGCAAAAGATAAATCTTTTTCGCTTTCGGGGGTACACATGGTTACCAAGCCTTTAAAAAGGCAACAATTGTATGATACGGTGGAGCAGGCCATGGTGGAATTTGGACTGGAAATGCCGGCTGTTGAGAAAACCGCCCCCCTGACTTAAGGAGAGAATCATGCACGGAAATCGAATGTCTATTTTTCTTCTGCTGGCGTGTTTTCTGATTGCAACGCCATCCTCGGTGCTGGCCATCGGATGGGTTGGCATGACCATAGAACCGCCTCGTGGCGTTCAGGTGGGAGAGATCATCAAGGACGGACCGGCGGATAAAGCGGGATTGATGCGCGGCGATATCATCCTCAAGATGGATGGACAGGAGGTGGTTGCCGTCGAACAATTTGTCGTCGGTATCCGCAGCCGTACCCCGGGAACGCCATTGACTTTGCATGTTCTTCGTGACGGCAAAGAATTGGAAGTCAAAGCGACCATCGAAGATGGATGGAACCATCAATCGGTGGCCCAGGCTCCCGTCAGCCCCATCACGCGCATACGTCCCGACTTTGGTGAGATGGGATCTGCGGCACCATCGTCCCCCGCTTCCGACTGGAACGCCGGTTATGCACGCGGCCCCTGGGAAAACGTTGCCACACCCACCCCGGCCACGACATGGCTGGGCATTGCCCCGACCATGGCCCAAGGTGGTGTTGGGGTGATGGCGGTGGCTCCGGGAAGTCCGGGAGAAAAAGGGGGACTTTTGCCACGGGATATCATCGTTTCCATCAACGGGCAGGCCCTGGCTACCCCCCATGCCCTGGTACGTCTGCTGTCTACGCTGAAACCGGGTGAGGTGGTGGAGATCAACCTCAACCGTAATGGTCAAGCGCAGACGGTACAAGTGGTGTTGGGGGCACCGCCATCGAATCCGCCAGCCACACCATCGGCCACGCCACCCGCGACACCTGCGCCCCCCCCGGCGAGTGTACCACCGGCGGGTTTGTCTGGAAGTTCCTAAAGGCGGACGGCTGGGACCATTGCGCTTTTCCCAACCCCTTGTCCCTGGCATCCTGAACCGGCGCTACCAAAGGTTTTTGGTCGATTGCACGTTGGCGGATGGACAAAAGATTACGGGTCATTGTGCCAATACCGGGGCTATGACGGGGCTGAATATTCCGGGACAGTCGGTTTTATTGTCTCGTCATGAGCATACGACACGAAAATATCCCCTGTCGTTGGAGTTGGTTGCGGATCATGGGGCCTGGGTTGGTGTTAACACCGCCATGGCCAACCGGGTTGTCGCCGAAGGGTTGGAACAGGGTGTGATTGCGCCGTTGCAATCCTGGGAAAGCTGGCGTCGGGAAGTCCCCTTCCATGAAAAAAGCCGCCTTGATTTTCTGTTGACGGCACCGGAAAAAAAAGGTTGTTTCGTCGAGGTAAAAAGTGTCACTCTACGGTCGGGTTGTGCAGCGCGTTTTCCAGATGCGGTGACCGCACGGGGGACGCGCCATCTTCATGCCCTGATGATGGCGATGGATCAGGGGTATGAGGCGATGATTCTCTATCTGGTGCAACGGGGTGATTGCACCCATTTTAGCCCCGCTGCCGACATTGATCCCGATTACGCCGAGGCACTGCGGTGTGCGCTGGCGCGAGGCGTTCGGGCATTGGCTGTTTATTGTCAGGTAACGCCTGCGGAGATAACGATTGCCGGGACGTTGCCCATGGAGTTTTCCGATTCATGATTTCCATAAAGACCGAGGCCGAAATCGCCGCCATGCGCCGAACCTGCCGCTTGGCTGCCGAGACGCTCCAAATGGTGGAACACCATGTGGTTGCGGGGGTGACGACGCAGGAATTGAATGATATTTGCCATCGTTTTATCCTGGAGCATGGTGCGACCCCCTCGCCGCTGAATTATCGCGGATTTCCCAGATCGATCTGCACCTCGGTCAACCAGCAGGTGTGTCACGGAATTCCCGGCAAACGCATTTTAAAATCGGGAGATATCATCAATATTGACATTACCACCTATCTGGATGGTTTTCATGGCGATACCAGCAAAACGTTTCATGTGGGCAAGCCGACCCCCAAAGGGGATAAAATCTGTCAGGTAGCCAAGGCTTGTTTGGATGCGGGTATTCGCGTGGTGCGTCCTGGGGCACGATTGGGCGACATTGGATGGGCGGTGGAACAGATGGCATTGTCGCACCATTGTACGGTGGTGCGGGAATATTGCGGGCATGGCATTGGTCGTGAATTTCACGAGGAACCTGCCGTCCTCCACTATGGCAAACCCAACACCGGGACCATGCTACAACAGGGGATGATTTTTACCATCGAACCCATGGTCAACCTGGGTAAACCGGAAATACGCCACATGCCCGATAAATGGACCGTGGTAACACGCGATCATTCCCTTTCCAGTCAATTTGAGCATACCATTCTGGTGACCGCCACCGGTTGTGACGTGCTGACATCTTTGGATGGCGAATATCTTTGTTCACTCCCCCTAGAAAATTATTGAAAGAAAAAAGGGGTCTGGGGGATTGCCCCCAGGGTTTTGATTTTGTTTTTGAATTTAAATAAAAAGGTTTCCATGCCCCGCTTTTGACTTTAGTTTTTTTTATTTAAACAAAAAGGTTTCCATATTTAAGCTTTTGATTTTATGACGAAAACAAAGTAAAAAGCAAGAATGGAAGCTTTTTATTTAAAGTCAAAACCCTGGGGAAAGAATTCCCCAGGCCCCTTCTTTCTTTTTAAAAGTTTTAAGGTGGAGGGGATCTGAACGTATTCTTGTGGTTGGGTAAGCCCCCGGAATCTAAATTGAGCCTTTAATAAAATCTCCGTATTATTTATGTTGATCAACGCATGGAGCAAAAGTGCATGTTGGGATCCCCCTCATCGCCATCGGATTATAAATCGGGATTTGTCGCTATCGCTGGCCGCCCGAATACGGGTAAATCGACGTTTCTCAACCAAGTTTTGGGACGCAAGGTGGCGATTGTCACCCATAAGCCGCAAACGACGAGAACCCGGATTCTTGGGGTGCTGCATCACCCCGAAGGTCAGGCGGTATTTTTGGACACCCCTGGGATTCATGCGCCGGGTTCTTCGCGCCTGAATCGAGCGATGGTCCGCACCGCCCGTGATGCTTGTCGTGATGTGGATCTGGTCCTTTTTTTTGTCGATCTTCCAAATGGTTTTACCGACGACGATTTAAAAATCATGAATTCTCTCCCTGCGGGGAAGGCCCCTGTTTTCCTGGTACTGAACAAGGTAGACCGGATGGACCGTCCAAAACTGTTACCGATTTTGGCGCACATGGAACATCATGAACATCGATTTGCCCAGATATTGCCCATTTCAGCCTTAAACGGAGACAATCTGGCGCAACTTGTGGAACAAGTTTTTCGGATACTCCCCCTCGGTCCCCCCTTTTTTCCCGAAGGGCAGATCAGTGATCAACCGGAGACATTTATTGTGGCGGAGGTTGTCCGGGAGAAACTGTTTCTCGCTTTGCATCAGGAACTTCCCTATGCCTTGGGGGTCAAGGTGGAGACCTTTGAGGAAAGGGAGGATAGTCAGGGACTCTGGGATATTGGGGCGGTGATCATGGTGGAACGGGAATCGCACAAGGGGATTGTTATTGGCAAGGGAGGGAGTGTCCTGAAGTGGGTAGGTTCCCAGGCACGCAAGGAATTGGAAGGGTTATTGGGTTTGAAGATGCATTTAAAATTATGGGTTCGGGTGAAAAGCCAATGGCGCGAGAATGTGACCTTGTTGCGAGCCATGGGGTATCCCGATCATTTGGAAGCCGGGGACTGAGGTGGGTGTGCGACTTTTTGATCATGGATTGGTCATCCAGCGGATCAACTTTAGCGAATCGTCATTGGTTTTAAAGGTATTGACCCGGTTGTACGGCAAACAAACCGTGATGGCCCGTGGGGTTCGCAAAAATGGCCGGGATGGACGCCGAGCGGCACTTTCAGGGTTTCACACCATTGATTTTGAAGGACAAGCGCGTTCACAAACGGCGATGCTGGTATTGACCCGTGCGGACATTGGCCATGCCAGACATCGGATTTTGCATCAACCGACGGCGTTGGCGGCAGCCCAGGTGATGCAGGAGGTGATCAGCCGTCTGACGGCGGATGCCGATCCTTGTGAAGCGTTGTTTGATGTGACAAGTTCCTTTCTTGATTTTTTGGAGGATGGTGGGGATCCTTTGTTGCATTTGTCCATGGTTTTGGGGAGGGTGCTTCATCTGCTGGGGTATGGCTGGCGGTTGTCGGGGTGTGTTGGCTGTGGTCGCTTGGACAATCTGGCATTTTTTTCGGTCAAGCGGCAGCAGGTGGTCTGCACATCCTGTGGTGGTCCGTATGCTGAGAGGTTGTTACCGTTGACTTCTGAGGTGATTTGGGCCATGGATCGTTTGGATTGGCCACCCGCTTCCGGTACGCTTTCTTCTCATGGTGCGGGTTTGCTCTACCGCATTGGTATCAACTGCCTGGCGCGGATGGCGGGAGAGAGGCTGTTGACCGATGGACCATTTCGAGCGATGATGGACCACCGTTTTGGGTATACACACGCCCCACCGATACAGGAAACAGCCGATGATCGACAAAGAGCTTTTGGAAATTTTAGTTTGCCCCCAGTGCAAGGGGGAATTGGCTTTGAACTCCAAAAATGAGGAGTTGGTCTGTCGCATTGACCGCTTGGCTTATCCCATCAGGAACGGCATTCCCGTGATGCTGATTGATGAAGCCCGCCGATTTGATGATGATGGCACCTGATTGACGCCCCCGATCCCCTGCGCATTTTTTGCGTTTTTTGTTGATGCGAATGCGCGGGGTATGCGCCTGAGAGCAACGCCTTCAGACCCCAAAGCACATCCGTTTTCCCCACGTTTTTTTTAAACGCCGCATGGATCGCTTTCGTTTCCGTCATCCTAAGAGGATATCCAGAACAATGGAATCAAATCCTTCTGAAATTATTTTTGTAGGCCATTGCCCGGATCGCGTAGGATTAGTGGCGTGTATCACCCATTTTTTTGCATCAGAGAATTTTAATATTCTGGATCTTGCACAGCACTCAGAACAAGGACGTTTTTTTATGCGCGTCGAGGGTAAAGGGGAAGGCTATTCCCAAAGCATCCAAGATTGGAAGAGGAAATTTTATCCTGTTGCCAAAGGATTGGAGATGGAATACACCTTCCATACATTATCGGATCGGTTGCGTGTTATCATGTTTTGTTCAAAAACGCTGCCTTGTCCATTGGAAATTATTTCGCGTGTGTTAAGCAATGATCTGCCTATTGAACTATTGGCAGTGATTAGTAACCACATGAATATAGCTCCCATAGTTAAACAGTTAAATATTCCATTTTATTATACTCAAACCGAGGGAGAGACGAGTCATTTTGAGGAAGAACAGTTGGGGATTATTCAAAAATTAAAGCCTGACATGGTGGTACTGGCACGTTACATGAGGATCATGTCAGATCATTTATTACAGTTATTAGCGATACCAGTGATTAACATTCACCACTCGTTTCTTCCTTCTTTTATCGGTAAGAACCCCTATGAACAGGCTTATCAGAGAGGAGTCAAATTAATCGGGGCGACGGCCCATTTTGTCACCAAAGATTTGGATGAGGGGCCGATTATCAGCCAGGATGTGGTACAGATTGATCATCGCTTTTCTGTCTCAGATATGAAACAACTAGGGGCGGATATTGAAAAACAGGTTTTGGCGACGGCTCTGCGAAAATTTTCTGAACGCAAAGTCATTCAGTGGAAGGGGAGAACAATCGTATTTCACTGATTGGCGGTATCTCAAGCCGCTCGTTTTAGATCAAGTTTCAATCCACACCCCTCGGGCGGGGGGCGACCTGTCAAGAAGCAGAAGACCAAGCCAGTTGTCGAAGTTTCAATCCACGCCCCCGGGCGGGGGGGCGACCATCGTACAGTCTGTCCGCCCGGAAGAGGGTGACCGTTTCAATCCACGCCCCCCGGGCGGGGGGCGACTTGGGCTACCGGTACCCCGAAGCGTGCCATGGACGTTTCAATCCACGCCCCCGGGCGGGGGGCGACTTGGGCTACCGGTACCCCGAAGCGTGCCATGGACGTTTCAATCCACGCCCCCGGGCGGGGGGCGACCGAAAAATACGACATCTGGTTCTTGGAGCAAGAACTGTTTCAATCCACGCCCCCGGGCGGGGGGCGACGTCCTGGAAAGTGTTTGCGCCATCGACCACTGATGCGTTTCAATCCACGCCCCCGGGCGGGGGGCGACCTATGAGGTGGGAACATGGACGCCATCCGTTGGCGGTTTCAATCCACGCCCCCGGGCGGGGGGCGACCTGGCCATATGTCGATGACGTTTTGAATCTGCTCTTGTTTCAATCCACGCCCCCGGGCGGGGGGCGACGATGCGGCACTGAGCAATAAGAACCTCTTGCATTACGTTTCAATCCACGCCCCCGGGCGGGGGCGACAGGCTGGACCTGGATCCAGTTAGGGCGGCAATGATGTTTCAATCCACGCCCCCGGGCGGGGGGCGACAAAATATTTCACACGTGCGTTTTATTTATTTAAAGTTTCAATCCACGCCCCCGGGCGGGGGGCGACCTGTTTGGCCATCCCATGGTGCGCCTCATCCATCAGTTTCAATCCACGCCCCCGGGCGGGGGGCGACAAACTTGGGATCCGTGCGACTGGGGGCAAGGAAGGTTTCAATCCACGCCCCCGGGCGGGGGGCGACCCCATCCGCCAGATCCTTCCACAGGCCCATGTCTGTTTCAATCCACGCCCCCGGGCGGGGGGCGACAGTCTATAGGGGCCGTGGACCTGATCACTGACAAGTTTCAATCCACGCCCCCGGGCGGGGGGCGACGAACCAGTCCCCGCCGAACGCGACGTACTGGATGGTGTTTCAATCCACGCCCCCGGGCGGGGGGCGACCTTCTGGATCCACGTTATGGTAATGTCACGAGACGTTTCAATCCACGCCCCCGGGCGGGGGGCGACCGGCGTTGCTGTGCCGCCGTAGGCGGCAGGAGGCCGTTTCAATCCACGCCCCCGGGCGGGGGGCGACGAAGCACGATCCTGGGTATGTTGGGTGGGCGGAAGGTTTCAATCCACGCCCCCGGGCGGGGGGCGACGAACCAAGCCAGCAAAGAAGAGTGCCTGTCATGAGTTTCAATCCACGCCCCCGGGCGGGGGGCGACCGGCGGCGAATACGGCTGCGAGCAAAGCCGCACAGGTTTCAATCCACGCCCCCGGGCGGGGGGCGACATTCATCGAAAGGTGGTTCGTGTAATCCAACCCAGGGTTTCAATCCACGCCCCGGGCGGGGGGCGACGAAGCACTTCGTAAGTGTCCGATTCGACCATCAAGTTTCAATCCACGCCCCCGGGCGGGGGGCGACCCCGTAGATTGGGACTGCTTCAATGCAATTATTCTGGTTTCAATCCACGCCCCCGGGCGGGGGGCGACACTCGCCGGTTTCTCCCAAGCTTTGACCGTACCGCCAGTTTCAATCCACGCCCCCGGGCGGGGGGCGACAGACGATTACTCACAGTCCATAACCCGTGATGTAAGTTTCAATCCACGCCCCCGGGCGGGGGGCGACATGCTTTTTGGTATAAGACGCCTCCACTTTCTTGGTTTCAATCCACGCCCCCGGGCGGGGGGCGACCCCTTCGGACGTAACAAAAACGGCCACATCATCGGTTTCAATCCACGCCCCCGGGCGGGGGGCGACCCCCCTCTATTTTACCTGTTGGGCAACGCCGTCTTGTTTCAATCCACGCCCCCGGGCGGGGGGCGACGTCTTTTGGTGTGGCACCATGGGCAACACCAAAAGCGTTTCAATCCACGCCCCCGGGCGGGGGGCGACGTCACTAGTTACCATATTTCCTACCCCTTCAACTGTTTCAATCCACGCCCCCGGGCGGGGGGCGACACTGGCTCGACCATCTTCCGCCAATCACTATCCGTGTTTCAATCCACGCCCCCGGGCGGGGGGCGACGTATTTTGTCGCTGCTCCGGTACGTTTGCAAGCGTTTCAATCCACGCCCCCGGGCTGGGGGGCGACGGGGGGTGCATGTTTTTTTGTGGTTGGGTGAAGGTAGTTTCAATCCACGCCCCCGGGCGGGGGGCGACAATGAAGGAGGGCAATGTCTTTCTTGGTGATTTCAGTTTCAATCCACGCCCCCGGGCGGGGGGCGACTTAATGGTCGATCAATACGTTTCATAAACAATAAGTTTCAATCCACGCCCCCGGGCGGGGGGCGACTATTTTACCGTCCCTCGGCTCAAGCCAAGAGGGTGTTTCAATCCACGCCCCCGGGCGGGGGGCGACAATAGTTGGAACGGAATACATTTTAATCATGACGTTTCAATCCACGCCCCCGGGCGGGGGGCGACAACCAGTCGATGAGTTACTGGTCTCTCTTATGCGGTTTCAATCCACGCCCCCGGGCGGGGGGCGACCTTGAAATTAAAGGATAACTTATGGATTTTATCGAAGTTTCAATCCACGCCCCCGGGCGGGGGGCGACGGGCGGTCAAAGGGGGGAAACCAAAAGACACCCTAGTTTCAATCCACGCCCCCGGGCGGGGGGCGACGCAGCACAGGCGGGCGTCACCCAGGCAACAGCGGTTTCAATCCACGCCCCCGGGCGGGGGGCGACACCCGCACCTTACCTGCCAATCGGTTACGATCATGGTTTCAATCCACGCCCCCGGGCGGGGGGCGACGTCTATGCCCGTCTTTGTACTCCATCACTACGTAAGTTTCAATCCACGCCCCCGGGCGGGGGGCGACCCGCACCTTACCTGCCAATCGGTTACGATCATGGGTTTCAATCCACGCCCCCGGGCGGGGGGCGACTGGAAAATCCCCCGCGCGCGTTGGTGCGGTTGCGGTTTCAATCCACGCCCCCGGGCGGGGGGCGACGTTAACCTGCCGCGAATCCACTATCCCCGTTTTCGGTTTCAATCCACGCCCCCGGGCGGGGGGCGACGAAATTACCCCCACCATTTCCCGGATGCCGTCAAGTTTCAATCCACGCCCCCGGGCGGGGGGCGACCCAACCCCAGCCGATACGGGCACATCTGGCTTGGTGTTTCAATCCACGCCCCCGGGCGGGGGGCGACACCTCCGGGGTGCCACATACAATCCTAAAACGGGGTTTCAATCCACGCCCCCGGGCGGGGGGCGACGCAGGATCTTCGGTGACCATTTCGGATCTCACCCTGTTTCAATCCACGCCCCCGGGCGGGGGGCGACAACCATTCCGAATTGATCCGAAGACGATCCTTCATGTTTCAATCCACGCCCCCGGGCGGGGGGCGACCCTCCCCCGGCTGGCGCCGTCCGAAGGATCGACCAGTTTCAATCCACGCCCCCGGGCGGGGGGCGACGGATACACCACGCACGGGCATTCCCAGAGTTAGAGTTTCAATCCACGCCCCCGGGCGGGGGGCGACCCCAACCTCTTTCGATTTCAACCCCCCCAGAAACGTTTCAATCCACGCCCCCGGGCGGGGGGCGACCAAAAATGCCGGAAATCTGATAACTCTCTCAAGTGTTTCAATCCACGCCCCCGGGCGGGGGGCGACTCGCGATGTCGGTTGGTATCACGGGGATCGGTCTCGTTTCAATCCACGCCCCCGGGCGGGGGGCGACTTTACGGCCCCCGCCAGACGATCAGGATTCTTGGGTTTCAATCCACGCCCCCGGGCGGGGGGCGACGCGCTTCGCTCACCCGGATCAAGGAGACATCCCGGTTTCAATCCACGCCCCCGGGCGGGGGGCGACTCTTCGTTACTTCTAAGCCACTGATTAAAGGTCCGTTTCAATCCACGCCCCCGGGCGGGGGGCGACTTTACGGCCCCCGCCAGACGATCAGGATTCTTGGTGTTTCAATCCACGCCCCCGGGCGGGGGGCGACGTCAAGGCGGCGGACGCAATGATGGGCAAGGAAGGGTTTCAATCCACGCCCCCGGGCGGGGGGCGACATCATCCGGGCTTTTCCTTCCCGGATGTGATCAAGTTTCAATCCACGCCCCCGGGCGGGGGGCGACTTTGTTACCGGCGTCGAGCCGGTGAAGGCTGTTTCTGTTTCAATCCACGCCCCCGGGCGGGGGGCGACCCCATAAGACTCAGCAGAACGAATCCTGTGTGGAGTTTCAATCCACGCCCCCGGGCGGGGGGCGACCATCCCGCCCACCTGGAGACTCCTGGACGGCACCCAGTTTCAATCCACGCCCCCGGGCGGGGGGCGACGACGGCGAATCTTCAACCCCCTTTCAACCATTTCCAGTTTCAATCCACACCCCCGGGCGGGGGGCGACCTGTATTGCTATTATAAGTTGCAGTTCCACCAACCGTTTCAATCCACGCCCCCGGGCGGGGGGCGACTTCCAAATTTGATCGAAAGCGGCCTTCCCGTTGGCGTTTCAATCCACGCCCCCGGGCGGGGGGCGACGAGCCGGTTGCAATCGGCGCAATCTGGAACCGAGGTTTCAATCCACGCCCCCGGGCGGGGGGCGACTTACCGTCGATGGGACTGTTACCGGGACGTTCAAGTTTCAATCCACGCCCCCGGGCGGGGGGCGACCCACCATCGTCGTCGTTGATAGGGTAGTCTGCTGGTTTCAATCCACGCCCCCGGGCGGGGGGCGACCGAGGGATATTTGCGCTTGCCCTCCCAAGGGGTGGTTTCAATCCACGCCCCCGGGCGGGGGGCGACCCGCATGGGTGCGGCAGGGTCTCGGCCTTGACCCAGTTTCAATCCACGCCCCCGGGCGGGGGGCGACCTATTCCGACGACATCATCACCCCGGAAGCCGCAGTTTCAATCCACGCCCCCGGGCGGGGGGCGACACTACGACGGCGGGACGGCTATTTTCACGGTTGGGTTTCAATCCACGCCCCCGGGCGGGGGGCGACGGGTTTCCTGGAAAGAATTAACGCCACAGCAGATAGTTTCAATCCACGCCCCCGGGCGGGGGGCGACCCGCTGCGGAGCTTGAAAAATGCTCACGCCGAATCTGTTTCAATCCACGCCCCCGGGCGGGGGGCGACACCAGAGATTATCGATTTGGAGCCTCGGCGATGAGGTTTCAATCCACGCCCCCGGGCGGGGGGCGACGACCTGCATGAAATGCGATTCTATGGCAGATCGGGTTTCAATCCACGCCCCCGGGCGGGGGGCGACCTACGGGTTCCGGCATGGGTTTGGCTACGGGTTCTGGTTTCAATCCACGCCCCCGGGCGGGGGGCGACTCTGCCCGTTTACACACCTTACAGGGTTGAATATGTTTCAATCCACGCCCCCGGGCGGGGGGCGACATTTACATAAAGGAATCGTCCAAAGGATACTTGGGTTTCAATCCACGCCCCCGGGCGGGGGGCGACAAAAGTCAAAATCAAGATCGAGGTTGAAATGACGGTTTCAATCCACGCCCCCGGGCGGGGGGCGACTCGGTTTGGTGGGAAACTTGTTCGCCCTGGCCGGGTTTCAATCCACGCCCCCGGGCGGGGGGCGACGACCTGCATAAAATGAGATTCAATTGCAGATCGAGTTTCAATCCACGCCCCCGGGCGGGGGGCGACGGAAATTTCAGAGGGAGACAGGCTTATGGGTGACGGTTTCAATCCACGCCCCCGGGCGGGGGGCGACCTGTCTGCCCATCTTGTGGCCATGTGCGGGAAACAGTTTCAATCCACGCCCCCGGGCGGGGGGCGACATAGCATTGCTATTTGGCTTTTGGAGGAGGGGTGGTTTCAATCCACGCCCCCGGGCGGGGGGCGACAACTCAAACGAAAGCCATTTCGTGCTTACCAAAAAGTTTCAATCCACGCCCCCGGGCGGGGGGCGACGTAAAAAAGGCTGAATCTCAACAAATCCCGTCGAAGTTTCAATCCACGCCCCCGGGCGGGGGGCGACATACAGCCAATACCCCATTAATTTTCCCCTACAAGTTTCAATCCACGCCCCCGGGCGGGGGGCGACGGGTGTCGCTTGATGTTGTCCGAGGGTGGGTGAAGTTTCAATCCACGCCCCCGGGCGGGGGGCGACCAATTCCCGGTAAGCAGCAAAATGTTGAACATTAGTTTCAATCCACGCCCCCGGGCGGGGGGCGACCAACGGTGACTAGTGCCCCTCCACCGGAAGGATACGTTTCAATCCACGCCCCCGGGCGGGGGGCGACTGACGAGATCACCACATCGTACAGCCTGTCCGCCCGGTTTCAATCCACGCCCCCGGGCGGGGGGCGACTTGAGAGACCAGTGCTGCGCGACGCGCTCGGGTCAGTTTCAATCCACGCCCCCGGGCGGGGGGCGACATCAATGGTCGATCAATACGTTTCATAAACAATAGGTTTCAATCCACGCCCCCGGGCGGGGGGCGACCGTGGATCCCAGCGAGGCCCCCAGTGAGGCAAACGACGTTTCAATCCACGCCCCCGGGCGGGGGGCGACTGTATTCTTTGGTTTCATCTTTCACCCCATCTTTGGTTTCAATCCACGCCCCCGGGCGGGGGGCGACGTGTTGCGTCCCGGTTCCCTCGGCGATTGCCAGGGTTTCAATCCACGCCCCCGGGCGGGGGGCGACGGGAGGATGGATGGCGTGAAAGAAGAGATAGAAGAGTTTCAATCCACGCCCCCGGGCGGGGGGCGACCGGACACTTCCAATTTCCATTTCAACGACAACCTGTTTCAATCCACGCCCCCGGGCGGGGGGCGACCACAAAGATATCACATCCCCGGACCAGTCCTCGGCGTTTCAATCCACGCCCCCGGGCGGGGGGCGACTTGGCGACCAATACCGGAAAGGAGTGATCGCAAATGTTTCAATCCACGCCCCCGGGCGGGGGGCGACGGACGTGCTATACGGTTTCAAGACCATTCGTCCAGTTTCAATCCACGCCCCCGGGCGGGGGGCGACAATTTTGCGAACAATGCCATAGCGCAGAACAACCGTTTCAATCCACGCCCCCGGGCGGGGGGCGACTCATCCGCCGAGCTTGCATTGAGCTTGGATGATTGTTTCAATCCACGCCCCCGGGCGGGGGGCGACTCGGGGGATCCAGAACCCTCATACCCGCCGTTTGTGTTTCAATCCACGCCCCCGGGCGGGGGGCGACTTCGTTAATTCTCAACCACTTGTTGAAGGTGCGGGTTTCAATCCACGCCCCCGGGCGGGGGGCGACCCGGATTCTTGCCGGGCGGCCTGACGGTCTTTTAGTTTCAATCCACGCCCCCGGGCGGGGGGCGACCTGGCCATGGAACAAATCAAGTCATCGGCGGCAGAGTTTCAATCCACGCCCCCGGGCGGGGGGCGACCTGACCCAGTTTTAACGGCTCAGGCACAGGCGACAGCGTTTCAATCCACGCCCCCGGGCGGGGGGCGACCCTGATGGATTATTCAACTAATGCCAACAATCCAAGTTTCAATCCACGCCCCCGGGCGGGGGGCGACCAAGAAGAACGTCCCTCCTGCCGGCGGTGCGGGGGTTTCAATCCACGCCCCCGGGCGGGGGGCGACCCAGACTTTCAAGCGTGGGTGGTCAAAAAATATGGGTTTCAATCCACGCCCCCGGGCGGGGGGCGACCGTCTGGCGGTGGTGGTGCGTCTTGTGGGACGGGCGTTTCAATCCACGCCCCCGGGCGGGGGGCGACATTCTTGCTTTCCATTGTTCTCTTGGTTGGCCGAAGTTTCAATCCACGCCCCCGGGCGGGGGGCGACCTGCACCTTACGTGCCTATCGGTTACGACCACGGTTTCAATCCACGCCCCCGGGCGGGGGGCGACCAAAATAACTTTTACTGGAATATTCCAGTTTTGGAGTTTCAATCCACGCCCCCGGGCGGGGGGCGACGATATATCCCTAAGCAGTTCCGTGATTCCCCACACCGTTTCAATCCACGCCCCCGGGCGGGGGGCGACGACGGGGAAGGTGATGGGCCATCTTTCCGTTATGGTTTCAATCCACGCCCCCGGGCGGGGGGCGACTTATCATGGCGTGATCAAGTTGAAGTGGTTTGAGTTTCAATCCACGCCCCCGGGCGGGGGGCGACTTTTTAATCCAGATAAATCTGCTCTCATTTCGGGTGTTTCAATCCACGCCCCCGGGCGGGGGGCGACCCCTCCATCGATGGCACGCCGGAGCAAGATTTTCAGGTTTCAATCCACGCCCCCGGGCGGGGGGCGACGCACCAATCGGAGGCGTTGACCACCGGCCAGCAGGTTTCAATCCACGCCCCCGGGCGGGGGGCGACCCAAATCCAATTTAAACCTTTCCAGGTCAAATCAGGTTTCAATCCACGCCCCCGGGCGGGGGGCGACAAATTATTGGGAACAAAGGGTTATCCCAGGCAAGGTTTCAATCCACGCCCCCGGGCGGGGGGCGACACGTTGAGGATGAGTTGAGTGCCTTTTGGGTACAGTTTCAATCCACGCCCCCGGGCGGGGGGCGACGAGCCTCTTGCAGTGCGCCAGCAGGGACACCCGCGTTTCAATCCACGCCCCCGGGCGGGGGGCGACAGTACCATCCGCCCGCCTATAGTCCCAGCGGTGTTGTTTCAATCCACGCCCCCGGGCGGGGGGCGACCTTAGATCGGTCATTGAAGAGGGTAGACGTGGCAGTTTCAATCCACGCCCCCGGGCGGGGGGCGACTGGCGTCATTCCATGTCCTCCTGCCGCCGGTGATGTTTCAATCCACGCCCCCGGGCGGGGGGCGACCTCCGAGCCTGAGAAATACGACCGGAAAGATCGGGGTTTCAATCCACGCCCCCGGGCGGGGGGCGACGATAAGCCAATCCCGTCGGAATGCAGTGTGATCAAGTTTCAATCCACGCCCCCGGGCGGGGGGCGACCAGCTTTCCATGGATCTGCCACATGAAGAGCATGAAGTTTCAATCCACGCCCCCGGGCGGGGGGCGACCATCCAGGCCGCTGTTTATCTCCAAGCGGCCTACGTTTCAATCCACGCCCCCGGGCGGGGGGCGACGGGCGGGCGGAAAAAAAAGAGGGGAAAGGACAAAGTTTCAATCCACGCCCCCGGGCGGGGGGCGACGCATGGATCACCGTGGGTAGGATAGGTGAACCCCCAGTTTCAATCCACGCCCCCGGGCGGGGGGCGACTCTCCCGGTCGATGACGCGCGAGCTTGGCGAGCCGTTTCAATCCACGCCCCCGGGCGGGGGGCGACCAAGCATATGGCTGGAGACTCCGTGACTGTCGCAGTTTCAATCCACGCCCCCGGGCGGGGGGCGACGGCCGCCTCTTGGGTGTTTAGGAGATCAGTCATGGTTTCAATCCACGCCCCCGGGCGGGGGGCGACATCGTTTCAATTCGTGGAACATGGCACGCAAATAGGTTTCAATCCACGCCCCCGGGCGGGGGGCGACCCCCAGTCGGAAGAGAAAATCGCACATCCTGAATGTTTCAATCCACGCCCCCGGGCGGGGGGCGACCTCCAATCGCGCCTCGGATGACCAGGGGCTGGAGTTTCAATCCACGCCCCCGGGCGGGGGGCGACGCTTTGGAGCAAAATCACAAAATCTAGGGCTTGAAGTTTCAATCCACGCCCCCGGGCGGGGGGCGACGGCCCAAACCGTCATCGGGCCACCAGATCCTGACAAGTTTCAATCCACGCCCCCGGGCGGGGGGCGACTTGTAAGGCATAATCCCATCCTCCGATCCCTGCGAGTTTCAATCCACGCCCCCGGGCGGGGGGCGACGGTTCCTCAACGCCGTCCGGGGCGACAAGATCGGAGTTTCAATCCACGCCCCCGGGCGGGGGGCGACCATTTACGCGCCTATATGCTGATAGGCTACGACAAGTTTCAATCCACGCCCCCGGGCGGGGGGCGACTAATCGCAACCACCTGGCCTGTTCCTCTACGCGGGTTTCAATCCACGCCCCCGGGCGGGGGGCGACTTTAATTTGCTTGGCCATCCATCTGCCGGAAGGGTTTCAATCCACGCCCCCGGGCGGGGGGCGACCCGCAAGGCATGGTCCAAGGTATGCCACAACAACAGTTTCAATCCACGCCCCCGGGCGGGGGGCGACCCATCTTGGTTACGGCAACCGATCCGATGCACATGTTTCAATCCACGCCCCCGGGCGGGGGGCGACGTAGGACCGGACGTAAGCCGGTCTACAAAGGTGTGGTTTCAATCCACGCCCCCGGGCGGGGGGCGACAATCCGGGGATAATCCAACGCGCAGACGAATCAAGTTTCAATCCACGCCCCCGGGCGGGGGGCGACAAGAACAAGGCATCGCGGCACTTGTCCGGCATGATGTTTCAATCCACGCCCCCGGGCGGGGGGCGACCGCGACCGGAGAAGCCTACGGGGATGTCAAGGCGTTTCAATCCACGCCCCCGGGCGGGGGGCGACAGGGACAGGTGCAGGGGTCGAGATCAGCACAAAAGTTTCAATCCACGCCCCCGGGCGGGGGGCGACCCACAAACAACGGCGAGTTGCTGCACGGGTCACACCGTTTCAATCCACGCCCCCGGGCGGGGGGCGACGGACGGCGCGTCATCAATAAGGATCGCTTGCAAGCAGTTTCAATCCACGCCCCCGGGCGGGGGGCGACACTTTAATTTGTCTGGCCATAGCCCTGCCCGATGGGTTTCAATCCACGCCCCCGGGCGGGGGGCGACAGATATTTTCATTTGCTGGTGATGTCAACGATACGGTTTCAATCCACGCCCCCGGGCGGGGGGCGACAATGATGGATATATCTTCTTTTTGTCTTTCATCTGTTTCAATCCACGCCCCCGGGCGGGGGGCGACTTCTTGATCAGACATTGGTTCGGCCACTACCGGAGTTTCAATCCACGCCCCCGGGCGGGGGGCGACATTTCTTGATCCGTTGGTTTCACAACACCCATGCGTTTCAATCCACGCCCCCGGGCGGGGGGCGACTCCCCCCACTGTAACCCATCCTGGACAAATAGAAAATAGCAACGAATGCGCGATACTCGGCATTGCAGTCACGGATTCTTCCAAGAAATGACGGTGATGGGTTAAAAATCCCTTAATTTTCGAAGAACGCGAAAGGTTCCGGCTTTTGGCGCGAACTACCGGTACGCGCACTCAAAACGAGAACTTTAAAATAGCAATGGACCTTGTGGATCATAAGCAGGTTTGGCCCCGATGTGTTCGACCCGATGATGCCAATTGTTACCCAAAGCGTAAAATCGTAGACTATCTAACTTTGGATCCATCTCGTCAAGAAGCCTTTGTCGTAAAACAACCCATTGCTCTTGGGTAACCAAACATTCAAAAACAGAAAATTGCACCCGCTGTCCATAATCCTGACAGGCCCGGGCAATGCGGCGTAATCGCTTGGTTCCCCCAGGCGATTCCGTAGAAACATCGTAACTGATCAACATTAACAAAAAAACCCCCTACTTCCAGAAAAAAACAGGATAACCGTCCAGTTCCCCTCGGATATGACGGGCAAACAAACGTGCTTGTGCATGCCATAACAACCCCCACGGCATCTTCTCCTGCAAAAAAGGATGGACTATCTCCTCCTGTTTGCGTTTTTGATAGGCCGTAATCACAATCCGGCGGGCATCATCGCTCATGATGACACCACCCCCAGATTCTTGTTTAAACTCCCCAGGAGCTAATTGTCCCCGGTTAATCAAACTGAGAACCAACCGATCTACCACCGGCGCACGAAATTCCTCCATCAGATCCAAAGCCAAAGACGCACGACCGGGGCGAAAACGATGGAGAAACCCAGCCTGAGGATCCAAACCTACACCCTCCAAAGCCGAACGAACATCGTGCATCAGCAACGTATAGAGAAACGATAACAACGCATTGGTGGGATCCTTGGGAGGACGCCGATTACGTGTCGTAAACGTAAAGGCAGGATCGGCGTTGACCAGCAAAGCCCCAAAAACACCCCAATAAACCGCACCCGCTTCCCCTTCCAAACCACGTAAAGATTCCAAATCGAGGGTGCGAACAAGACGTTTGCGAATGCCATCAATGCGTTCGGTGGCCTGACGCAAAAGAGTCTCCTTTTCAGCATCCGCAGTTTCCCTGGCACCACGCATCAAAACCTGACGGGCATTGGCAAGTTTGCCGGTAATGATATCCCGGGCGATATCCGCCAATTTTTCGGGAATGTCGGCTTGGCGATATTGATCCCGCCGTAACAAAACGTTCCCTGAGACCGGTCCCTCCATACGCGCAATAAAACGGCCATATTCGCTTAGATAGGTCAATGAGACACCATGTTCCACACACAGATCAAGCAGTGGTGGCGTATGGTTGACACCAGCCATGCACACCACACCATCCAAGGTAGCGGCAGGAATCCGCATGGGGGGACGAGAAGGGGCTTCCAGGAGAATGCACGCCCCATCCCGCGAAAGTTTGCTGCCAGTCGAGAGAACAAACAAGGTATTGAGCAGTTGTTTCACTGACATCTCCTAGTCCAGGGCAGCCAATTGGCTTTGAAAATAGTGGCTGACAGCATGGGGACGCCCGATGGTCTGGGGTAGGCATGGGGTGCGCAAAGAACATTCACGACAACGCTTGGCATCAGCCACAGGTAGGGGAATACGCGACTGGTTGAGCAGGATATGCAAACCCCGAGTGGTCTCGCCGGTCAATGCACGCAGTTCAGCATCAAAAATAACCTCCTCGCGCCGACGCTGCTCCCCATAAAACAAGGCACCGGCGGGAACAACGCATTGGTTCATCTCTTCCAAACAAAGTGCCTGGGCACACAGTTGAACACGATCCCAAGGGGCCTGTTTGGACCGCCCCCGTTTGTATTCAACAGGAAACGGTCGCCATTGACCATCCGGTTGCCGATGGTATTCCACAACGTCGGCAACGCCATAAAGCCCCCATTGCAGGGAACGCAACCCCTGGGCATAGCGAATACGCAAGCCCGGACGATTGCGCACCCCAGCCAGATGCACCCGCTGGTGCAAAACTTGCCCTTCGGCTGTCCAGCGATTCTCCTGCCACTCCTGCTCCAGATGAATCAAAGCACACTGGCGTGGACAATAGAGATAATGCTGGAGAGCCGATATGGGCAACAGTTGCTCATCCGTATACATACAATCGGCGATGATCAATGACCCGGAATCATTTCCGGCTTCAACCCCTCCAAATGCGAAAGGGTATGGGTGCCATCCGGGTTGACATGCAGCGTCCGATGCACCTTGGCCGCAGAATATTGACCCGCCTTGCAGTTGTGTTGCCACCAAAAGAGGGTAACAACCTCCATGCTGCCCGCCGGACGCGCAGAGGATTCGTCGTTATCAAACAGGTGAGGGAGGATTTTCTTAATGACCTCCGCATCCTCATCGGAAAACCCGGTCCGTTCCGCCAACTGCGGATTCATACTGCCGTAAAAAACATACACCCCTTGTTCGACACGATGCTTCATCCCCATGGTATCCGACCCCCGTTTGCTCCCATCCCCCTCGCCGCTGACACTCTTGGTGATTTGCATACTGGTGACATCGACAGGTTCGATGCTGATGGCCGATTGAACCGTCACCGGGCCGCGAATACCCACAGAAATACCCGTATCCCCGTCATTGGATGTTTCAGTACCTTTTTTACCTTTCCCTTTTCCACCCCCTTTCAAAGCAAACAGTTGCCCAAACGCACGGACATCAAACCAGCGTTCACATGCCAGTTTAGCGGTCTCGGAAGAACCCAGTCTATTTCCAAGAGCCTTTTCCGCCCGTTCGTGGAGACTTCTGGCATCATCATTCCTGCGGTCATCGGATTGAACGAAAATATTTTGTCCATTTTCCAACAACCGATCACGCAATTTGCGTTTGATGGCAACATCGGAAACTTCTCCAAAGTTGGCATAGGTCGTCCGAGGACGGTTGCCATTGAGAGGGTCGCCATTCGGATTGGCATTCTTCACTCTGAAAATAAGGGCAAAGTCAATTTTATGGTTCAGGATGCTCATGGTGTATTCCTCACTTGCTTTTATTGGTTTTCAGAATCGGCATCTTCCGATTCGGTAGTCGTGGTATCGGCGTTGCGGGCCTTCAGTTGGTGACGCTGAGTGTGAAACCCCAGCAAAAATTCACCAGACAGGCGGTCATCAGAGACAAAAGCATCCCGATCAAAGGCATTGATGATCTCGTCCAGCAGGCCATTCATCTCGTGGAGAAAACCACCACGCTTGGCCTGCAATCGCGACTTGTAGGGGGCTAAAGAAAGTTCGATGGTGCGCCAAGTACTCGATGGATGATCCGCAAAGCGTTGCATCAAACGACTGGCGTTACTTTCGCGTTTTTCTTGTGCCAAATAGAGTGCCCGATTTTCCATATGGTCGGCGACGGCAAGCAGTCGCCCAAAAAGATAATCCCGTGTGGTCCGTTCCTTTTCCAGTGCCATAGCAAATTCCTCGTTGTGCTTCTTGCGTTGATATCCCCGATACAGGGCGCAGGCGATCCCTAGATGTTTCTCCCACTCCCATTGACGACCTTGTTTATCCCGCTCATAGGCGGTGCGATTGCAGACCCGACGGACGGTGGCATCCATCAAATCCTGCGGAAGAATAAGACCATCGATAATACAAGGGAGAAGTCTTTCCACCGTCGCCTTGCGCAGTTTATCGTCCAAACGACGGCCATAGGCAGCCTCGGCGATTTCCTTGGGAGAGGGAACCCCGATAAATTTCTGCTCCTTGCCGAAATCCTGATGCCATTGATAGGTGTCATGCCACGATTCAATCCGATCCAAAAACTCCGACCCTGCCAACTCCCGATAATAGACGATGGACATCCGCCCAGGGGTTGCCGAATCCAACCCCATGACCACAATATCGTGTGTATTTCCCAGTTCGGCGCGATATCCGGCCATTTTCAACGCCAATCTCCTGGCAAAATGCTCACCGGTAGCGGATGACTCCGCATCATCCTGGTCCGTTTCCTGGGATTCGGGGTCGAGAAGGGCCATGGTATTGACAAAAGGATCGGGAATTTTAGCCCCCGAAACCGCCCAGGAGACGATGACTTGATCGCCGTTACGATAACTTTGCTTCTCGATCAGCCAACGCAGTGCGCTGTGGGCCTTTTGGCTCACTTCATGGCCGATTCCGCACCCCTGTTGACCGGTGTTATCGGTAAACCGTCCGCGAAAGGTATAACCGGAAGCATCGTTGGCACTGATGAGTTTGGCACCATCCCCGCTGTGGCGAATCCTTTTGGGATGGTTCAAGGCCAGTGAAGCGTTGCCCGCGCCACTGACCATGCAGACCCCTTTGTTGACATTGGTACTGGCATCGAAGGCGGTCCATGCCTGAATCAGGGATGGATCTTCCCAAACACCCAGGTCCCGGCCCGATTCCTCTACCCGCCAGCGGATAAAAGCATCACCCTGATCTCTGACGGTTTCGTTGGAGTTTTTATCTTTCTTCGGCTGGAGTAATGCATAAAGCTTGGGAGGATCGCCCTCTCCCGTCCACTGAACGGGTAGTTTGTTGTTTGCATCGACGAACAAAATTTTTTCCCGAACCAGAATGCTGACAACATTTCTGCGTTGAATAGCGGTCAGAACCGCCCTGGCCTTGGGATGGCTGAACTCCGATTGGCACCACTGGTTGAGCAGCGTCTCATAGTCCTTAAAAAACGAAAGTTTTGCACCACCAAAATCGGGATAATCCGCCGCGCAATACTGGACTTTATCACACAGCGGATGGGGCGGTGGTCTTTGACCGGTTCTCCCAGCCGATTGCTCGGTGGCGGGAATGAGGGTTTCCTCTTTATCGATGACCTTGGCCCTTTTAAAATTACCATCCATATCAATGGTGATTTCAATGTGCGCTTGTTGTTTGGTATGGCTGACCGGCAGCATGGCGGATGCTGAGCAGTTATAGGTTTCATACAATTTTTGCATCCATCCCATGTCACACCCCCCATGCCACGGCTTCGTCGCTGACGCTGGTCACGTTTTCATTGCCAAAAGTTTTGCGTCCCATCACACGGATTTCTTTGCGGATGGAACACGCTTCGGGACGGTTGAATGCGATGCGTCCTTGTTTCATGACCGGGTGCCAGAAACGGGCTTCCAGCTTATTTTTCCCCGTCTCGTCTGGATAGTCGAAACCATGGAACATCAGTCCATAGGCCAACTCATCCCGATCATCGTAATAGCCAGCTTCGGAATCGAACGGACAGGGTTCCACATAGCCTTGACAATCACGGGTTCCGAGAAAAATATCTTGCCGCCCCCCCCGCTCCAACATCCGTTTTGCGATGTCAAAATGTTTGCCGTCGATGCGGTCATCCGCCAACAACGGTTGATGAAGATTCCATTCAAAGTGCGCCAAAACCTGGTATTCCACATCGCTCAGAAAGGTATAAATCGAAAGGTCGTTGCCACCGCTCATCTTGAGCGGTTTGACCCCTTTACTCTGGGAGCGGATGGGCTTCATGACCCGCACGGCATCAATCACCCAGATGAAAGTTGGCTTCCAATAGATCGATTTGGCGACCCCCTTGAGTGCCTCGTAGGTGGGGATGTGGTACGAACATTTTTCCCCCCCAACCCGGGTCAGGGGATCGGTAAACAGGGCATATCGGCCCCACACCTTGAACGCGATGGTATTTTTATGGGTCACACAGCACCTCCATTTCTTCTTCTGGGGTTTCACTCAAACCAAATTCCCGGCTGTAGTAGCGATGGTCCAACAAATAGAAAATTCCCATCCCCGGTTGCATTTCCCGCACGATGCCATCATCTTGAAACCGCCCCAAAATCTGGGGAAATACATTGACGGCATACTGCTGGGCTTGTCGCAGCAGGGAATATTCCCGCTCCGGCGCAAAGGCACTGCACAAGGCGGCGATCAGTTCGTTTCCTACGGTGTCGTAAGGGACAATCACCCCCTGGGTCGGGGCGTCGATCACTTTGAAAGAATTTCCGGCGGTCATAAAAGATTGGAGAAAATGGAGTTTGGGAGAGGTGCGATACTCGCGCTTAAAATCTTCTGTTGCCTTGTCATTGCGCGATAGCAGGTTCAGCAACGTATCACCCCCCTTAATGGGATAGTCCATCTGACCGGATCGGGCAAAAAAGAAATTCTTGTAATACAAGGTAATGGCATCGGGACCGATGGGATCCTGGGGAAACACATCCAGAACGACCTGGGCTTTGTCCTGGCCGATGCGAATCTCCTCCAACCCCTTAAGCCGCTCCCCGGCGGCGTTGACCACATGGACCACACCCATGGTCCGCGCCCCGTTACGATTGCAACGACCGGCAGCCTGGGCAATGGAATCGATTCCGGCCAAATAGCGGATCACCGAGCCAAAATCCACGTCCACCCCCGCCTCGATCAACTGGGTGCTGATGCACAAAGTGGGTTGATCTGGCAACCGAGCGATCACCGCATCCAAAACCGCCTTGCGGTGCGCCGGACACATCCGGGTACTGAGGTGATAAAGGGGGACAGTCCCCTGTTCCCGGCAAGCCCGGTACAGGACCAAAGCTTCCGCCTTGGTATTGACCACCACCAGACAACTGCCCGTTCGCGCCACCTCTTTCAGAGCCAGTTCCGCCACCGCTTCCACCGACCAGCCACCGGGTTGGCGGCAATCCCGGACCTGAACACGCCGCAAATCTTGAAAGAGCCGGGTGACTTCCGGCATCAATTCCGGGTTGTCCGATAATTTCAAGGCCCCTTTTTTCTCATCGACTTCATGCAATAGGGGTTGGGTAGCGGTACAAAACAAAACGCTGGAATGGCACTGCTGTACCAGAAAATTGATCGCATTATTGAAAAGGTGGACACAGTTGATCGGCAGGGTCTGCGGCTCATCGAAAATCATCACGGCGTTGGCAAGCCGATGCATACGCCGGGAACCACGGGTTCCCCCACCGAACAATGCTTCAAGGAATTGGACCATGGTGGTAAAAATGATGGGGGCATCCCAATTTTCCCTGGCCATCACCTTCTGGGGCCACGTTTCTGTCTCTGCTGTCAGATTGGCGTGGTGTTCCAAAACAATCCGTTCTGCGCACCCATCCGGCTCCAGGATCGTGCGGACGACGCGGGCGTTCTGGTCGATGATCGAAGTATAGGGAATAATGAAAAAGATCCGTTCCATACCATGATGGCGGGCATGATGCAGGGCAAAACGGAGGCTGGCCAGCGTTTTGCCGCCTCCGGTGGGAACGGTAAGGGTATAACATCCCCGGTCGCGTTGCGCCGCTTTCCAGCAATGATCCGAAATCTTGCGCCGTGCTTCATCGACGGGGTGACGGATGGGAAATGTGGCCAAATGTTGTTCCAGCCGATCACACAATTGCGGCCAATCGACCGTGCGTCCATCTTGACGCAAGGGGGCTTGGTCGGGGTGTTCAAAATCGGCACTGTCGATACGGTCGGCATCGATCAAACAACTGAAAAGAAACCGCACCAATAAACCCATAGCTTGACAAAAAACCGTCTCTTTTCCGCGATTTGTTCGGGCAATCTCTTGCAAAATCTTTATTAATGCTTCAAACCATGATCTATTGGCCATTCTCTCTTCGAGTTGTGCCAAAATATTGGAATCGACCTTACCCCGAACTTCTTCGAGATGGGTTTGATCCTCACCTTTATCCATACGGTTGGAAAATTTATCTTCGGCGGGCTTGCTGGCGGAAAGGTGTAGACAATCGATGAGACCGGAATGGTGGGAGACCAAGCAAAGGGCGATGATCTGCCCGACCAACGGACCATAAGGGCCTTGCTCCTGCGACCAGTGCCAAGCCCATTGCGCTCCAGCCGTCGAGTGATCCACGCTACCCCGACGCGGGTTTGCGGTATCACCATCGGGGTCGAAGTCGCCCCCCTCCTGCTGCTGCTGCGCACGGATCGCATGGCGAAGATAGCTTTGAAACTCCGCGCTATATTTTCCCAGATCATGCAGCAACCCAAGGATTTCCCCCAAGGGGGCCAGTTGAAGCTTATCCGCAAACCCCTTCGCCCGTGTGGCAACCCCTTGGAGATGCGTTTCCAAAGTTTGGTCTGTTCCGTCCGACTTGCGATGGTGGGCCATGGCCCGGTCTATGACATCCATGCACCCACACCCCTACGGATTGGAAAATGCGCCGAAAAAGGCACATTCTCACTATTTTTGCCAAAAGATTTCCATGTATAAACTGCAAGAATTAAAAATTCAATGATTTGACCTTGTTTTTTCATGCAAGCAAAAAAAATGGGTCTTGGGAAAAATCCCAAGACCCATTTTTTTCTTCAATCGTTCTTTTTAGGTTTAGATCGTGCGACCGGAAAAAACCTCTTTGATGGCATCATCGCCCCGAATTTCGGCACGATGACGGTGCGTCCTTAAAAATGCAGCGACAACCGTGGGATCAAAATGGCTCCCCGAACCCCGACGAATCTCCGCAAGGGCATCGGCAACCGGCCACGCCTTCTTGTACGGACGTGCGCTGACCAACGCATCAAAAACATCCACCACCGATACGATCCGAGCTGCCAAAGGGATCTCCTCACCTTTAAGACCGCTGGGATAACCCGTACCATCCCAACGCTCATGATGGGAAAGGGCCACCTGAAGCGCAACCTTGAAATTGCCATCCTCCGAAAGGATCGCGGCACCAATACCCGGATGCGACTTGATCACCTCAAACTCATCGTCGGTCAATTTGCCAGGCTTGAGCAAAACCGCATCGGGAATGCCAATCTTGCCGATATCATGCATCATGCTCGCCTGCCCCATCTCCAAAGCAACCTCCTCGGAACACCCAAGTTCCAAGGCGGTCTCGATGGTTTGTCGCGACAGCCGCTTGACGTGATCGCCCGTTTCGGTATCCTTGAACTCAGCCGCCACCGCCAACATGCGCATCGCCCTGCGGTTGGCCCCCTCCAATTCATCATATAAGCGAAAATTTTCCAAAGCACTGGCACACTGAATGGCAAAAACTTCCATCAGATAACGCCCATTGTCCGTCAAATGGAACAGATTTCCCAAAACAATGACGCCAATCGGCTTGTGATGGACCAATAACGGCAACATCACCTGCCCCGGCGCAATCACGACCGGGCTACTACAACCCGTTGCCGTCGCCTTGTCGATCCTTGCCAATACCATCTTGGCCCACGGTTGCTCCCGCATATCCCATCCCACAGTGGCGCGAATCTTGAGGTCACCACTCTCCAAGGTGGCAACAAACCCGCAAAGATCCCCTGGGTCCACCTCCGCATGCCGCACAATAGGACAGGCCGTTTGACAAAGACGAATTACCTGCGATAACGCATCCTTGAAAAAAACTTGAATTTCATTCACCGGATGGAGATACATCCCCGGAGCCGCCTTGAGAACCATTTCCAAACCCTGACGGTTGGTTTCGATCAGCTTCAAATCGCGGTAAGACTTCAAAGCGGAACGGACCGTCGTGTACAACTTGATGGAGGTGAGTTCGGTTTTATCTTTGTAATCGTCAATATCATAGTTATCGATCACAAAACGTTCCGGGGCGTGTCCCGGTTGACCCGTGCGGATAATCAGGCGGATGGTTTGGTTTTTAATCTCCTCACGGATGGTCTTGACCAACCTAAGACCCGCATCATCGGTCTCCATGACCACATCGATAAGTGCCACGGCAATTTCCGGCTCGCGATGGTAAATCTCCAGGGCCTCCCGGGCACTGCCAGCGCACAGCAGGCGGACAGAACGCCCTGAAAAATGAAAATCTTTCAGACTGATCCGCGTGACCGCCAATATGTCTGGATCATCATCAACAACCAATACCGTCCAAGGATCCCCCCGACGCCCCACGGCATCCCCTTCCGGGACAATCAGAGAAGAATCCTGCGGTGGTGGCGTCACCATGGACTTGCGAATGATCTTCATGCACTCCCACCTACCGGAAAAGAAATATGAAACTGCACCCCATGCCCCGGCGAACTGACGCAGGAAATGGTACCATTCAATTGGGATGTGACGATGTTATAACATAAATACAACCCTAACCCACTCCCACCATGGCCTCTTCCGGTGGTAAAAAATGGTTCAAAGGCCATATTGCGCACCGATTCTTCCATCCCGCACCCATCATCGGAATAATCCAAAACCATCCGATCCTCCTGAAGAAAAGCGGCGATCACAATGGTTCCATCGAGACTCTCATCCTGATAGCCATAGGTTAGGCTGTTGATGATAAAATTGGTCAAAATTTGTTCCAATGCCCCCGGCCAACCAAATACCTTCAAACCCGGATCAACCTGGACATGAATGGATACGCGCGTTTTTTTGATCGGATTATGCAAGGAGCGAATCACATCCTCGACCACTTCGCGTACCGTAAATAACCGCTGAATATCCGAACTTTGATCCACCGATGTCCGTTTAAAACTGGCCACCAACGTCCCGGCACGGGAAATATTGGCCAAGGCCAATTCCGAAGCATCACGAATCGTACTCATGACGCCATGAATCTCCTCCTCGGTCACCTCATCGCGCTCTAGCAAGGTTTCCATGGACTTCACCGCTTCGGCAACCAAAGAAAAGGCGGTGACCGCAACACCAATCGGCGTATTGATTTCATGGGCAAACCCCGCCACCAACCGCCCCAGTGACGCCATCTTTTCACTCTTGACCAACTCACCGCGTGTATGTTCCAATTCATCGATTTTGGTATTCAACTCCCGTGTCCGTTCCATCACCCGAATATCCAGGGTACTCAATAAATCGGCCAGGGCGTTTTCCAAATTTTTACGTTGCGTGATATCCTCTTTCACCGCCATAAAATATCGGACATTCCCATGTTCATTGCGGATGGGCGATATGGAAGCATCTTCCCAAAACAGTTCACCATTTTTCCGACGATTGTACAATTCGCCACGCCAAATGTTGCCAGATAAAATGGTCTTCCATAAATAGTGATAGACAGCCGCCGATATTTCCCCAGATTTGAAAATATTGGGACTCTTCCCCAAAAGTTCATCCACGTCATAACCCGAAGTCCGGCAACAGTGCGGATTGACATATTCGATACGGCCCCTGGTATCGGTGATGACAACGCTGATAGGACTTTGTTCCATCGCCTGGGAAAGATAACGCACTTTGCGTTCACTGACTTTTCTATCAATAATACCCGCCAGAGTCTGGGCGACGGTTTCCAGAAAACGGATCTCCCCAACATCCCGCACATGACCCGGTTGCAAGTACAAATTGATCACCCCCAACAGCCGATCCCCCAACAGAATCGGAACACAATAATGTCCATGAGGGGCCATGTTTTCAAACTGAACGGTGTGGGTCTCATCCACCGCATTGGAAAAAACCAACTGCCGCAGCATGGCCGCCCGTCCACAATGACACTGCCCAGGTGAAATCTCCCGGCAAAGAAGCCTGATCTTCTCGGAAAGCCCCTGCTCCACCAACATCTCCAGCTTGTTGGTTTGATGGTTCATCAAAAAAATGGCCCCTTTATACTGTAACGCCAACCATGGAACCGCCAGAATGATCTGTAAGGATCGGGTCAATTTTTCCTGGAGTGACAAAGATTTCAGAGCAACTTCCAAAATGCTGTTGATGGCAATGCGCGACATAAAATCACGATGATTTTTTTCAGCATTTTTCTTTCTCTTGTCAATATTGCGAATGATGGCCGCAAAATATTGCCGTCCCGCCAATGACCAGGTTGACAGGGTTATTTCCAAAGTAATCCATTGACCATCCTTACGGACCCCTTGAACCTCAAGGGATTCCCCCCGATGACGGGTCGTCCCAGTCGCAACGGCTGCCGCATACCCGCTCAAATGTGCCGGGAGCATTTTCTCAGGGATTAACAACGATACCGATTTGCCGAGCATCTCTTTTTCCAAATAGCCAAAAAGCCGCTCCGCACTCTGGTTCCAAGAGCTGATCAACCCATTTTCGTCGGCGGAAATAATGGCATCGACCGCCGATTGCGTCAGTGATCGAAAACGATTTTCCTCCTCTTCCAGTTCTTTTTTCCCCGCATTCAAAGAAGATTGCGCCGACTCCAACGCCATACCCAAGCCATCAAAAGCCCGGTAGATCCGTCTTAACTCCGTGGGAACCGCCATGGTTTCCAAAGGTTCCCGCTTTCCGGTGGCAACCATCCGCTCCATGGCCTCAGCACCGACTGCCAAAGGGTTGAGTACCTGTTTTTTAAGTCCCCACCACAACAGCAGACAGACCATCCCGATCCAGCCGAAGACAACCCCATAAATTGTACTATTATCTGAATTATAATCTTCCAACAACTTTTGGTCAAGATAAACAAATGTCGCCGCGACAACCGAGTCCACCCCTGGAGAGACAATGCCCGAAAGGAGATCGCCTTTTGGGGAAGCCACCTTCAGGGTATCATGACATTTCAGGCAAGGTGTTGCAAAATGGATGGGACGGGCCAAAATATACCAATCGACCCCATCCCGTGTGATCCATCTTCCAGAGTCTTGGCCAGAGTCTTGAAGAGACGTGTTGGTCGCAAGATTTTTGATGATAGCACGTTCCGGTTCCAACGGATAGTTCAGGGGGTTCAGCGGTTCCAAACTTAAATCTTTGATTACATATTTTGTATTTTTATGATCATTAAAATGTTTTGCCACACTGCACCATGGTTTCGCCATTTCTACAGCATCACGATCCACGGGAGACCTGTCACGGTAGTCAAAAACAAGATCCAGGATTTGGTCGGCTTGCATGTGAAGGTGCCGCAACCGATCCTGGCTGAAATGCGCGTACACCAAGGCGAGACCACAAGCCGACGCGATCACGCCAAGGGTCACAATCCAACGGAGGAGATGTGTCGTCAGTGACATCTGCACCCGATTCCAGTCCCCCCCAGGAATAATGATTTACATTTTGTTACAGTCTCATCCCATTGAACATCATTGGCGTCCCTTTTTCAACATAATTATTTTTCCAAACGGCTTCTCAGCACTTCCATCAGCCCACCAAACGCCAAGTGGGGAACATGGAAATCAGTCCATCGCAGTATAGGCATTCGATGGAGCGGGTAGTCATGTGTTATTTCCAACAAAACGTTTTTACCATGGCGACCACCTGCACAGCGATTCGCAGTGCTTCCAAGGCATCCATCCGATCAGGTTCCATGACATCTCCAGGATAGCGCGTTTCCACGGCATAACCGCTCATAACTCCCAATCCCTCTTCGAAACGCGCCAGTTCTGGCAGAAGCGGGGAAACGAGGTCGAACAAAACCAGAAGATCATGGGTTCTGCCGAAGTCTATTCCATGAAAAGTCAACAGGCCCTTCAAAGCCTTTTCCACAGCCTGCTGGGCATGAAAACAGGGGGTATCCGTTGGACCATCAACCAGAGCTAAAACACTACGCGCCGTAATCAGATCATGATCGGCCTTCTTGAGCCATTCCCGACAATAATCACGATTACGTCCGTTCATACAAAACCCTTCCAGATTGCAGGGCATTCGTAATAATGTGATTGACCGTACCCATCCAATAGTTGACTTCCTCCGGTGTGTAAACCAGGATATCCATGGGACATGGTGAAGGTCGAAAAAGCATACGAATCGGCAACGCCCGTTTATATCTTGGCAAGGACGATGGCATCACCACCAATAAATCAAGATCGCTATCTGGCCTCGGATTACCCGATGCATAGGATCCGAACAGAATGATCCTGACAGGATTAAAATGCTCGACGATGGTACGAACCACCTTTGAAATGGTATCGGATGTCATCAAACCATAGCATTTTTGATTCATGGTCACGTCCAGTTTCCAGAAAACGCTTCGTCATCCAGCAGACCGGTGAGACGATCCACACCCATGGTGGGGGTACGACCGGCCCAATGATGAACCCGAATGCGGCATTCTTCAAACACATGATCCATATAAAAAGACAATGCTACGGCGATTTCCAGCAAATTCAAGTCCTGGGTAAAATCACCGTGAACCCGCCAGATAACGTGTTGGGCGACGCTTAAAAAGCCCTCTTCCCGATAATTGTCCAGAATCGTCTGAAAAAAATCCATATCGATCATGATTTGCCGCCAAGTGGGCATCCGTTTTCCCAAATTGGCGGAATAGATCGGTTGTACCGTCTGCAACAGCGGATAGGCCCGTTCTGCCACCACTTCCCGCAAGGCCCAATACCACAACATGGCGTGGATGGAGACACGGTAGCGTAGCAGGGTGTGCCGTTTTTTCCAGGAGAACCATGGCAATTGCAACAAAGGATCCTCCATTTCCTCTGGGAGGAATCTCAGGGAGGTTGCAATTTGGGTTACGAGTTCTTTGGAAGCGGACAGGGGTTGCGGCTTGATATTATTGTGCCAAGCCTGTTCCAGGGCCATGGCCTCATCATGGAAGGGGGGTATTTCCATCGTGGTGATCCCGAATATCCTCTATGGAAACAGCCAGGTACAAATCGCTACCGAAGCGATGACGGCGGCCACATCGGCGACCAGGGCCGCCATCAGAGTATGACGCATTTTATTCACCCCCACCGCACCAAAATAGACGGCCAGGACATAAAAAGTGGTTTCGGAGGATCCCTGGATGGTGGAGACCAGCATTCCGGTATAGCTATCGGGGCCGATAGCGGGATCCTGAAGCAATGAGGCCATGAGTCCATAGGCTCCCGAACCGGACAGGGGGCGTAACAATGCCATGGGCAACGCCTCGGCGGGAAGCCCCCAAGGAGCGGTCCAGGGTGCGATGAACGCCACCAGGGCATCCATGGCCAAACTGGCGCGAAACATCCCGATGGCCACCAAGATGGCGACCAGATAGGGGATGATGCGCACCGCGACATCAAATCCTTCCCGTGCCCCCTCGACAAACGCTTCATACACCGCCACCCGGCGCACGATTCCAAACAAGAGGATACCCACCATCAAACCCGGGATGACCCAGGGCGAAATAGAACGGCCAAACAGGATCGTCAGAGGGATCAATCCGGCAAATCCCACCAGGGCCATAGTAGAAACCCAGGGGGGATACCCTTGTCCGTCCTCCAAAGGGTCATCCGGCATCGATGACAGGGTTGCGGGTTCGACCACAGCCGGGGAACCGTTTGACTGGACGGGGAAAAACCGTTGCAACCCTTTGACCGCAACGATGGCGACCAACGTAGAACAAAACGTGGCAAACAGGGTGGTTGGGAGGATCGCTGCGGGATTTTGGGAATGGACCGAAGCCCGCAAGGCGATCACCGTCGTGGGCAGCAACGTCACCGAAGAGGTATTGATGGCCAAAAACAAGGCCATGGCATTGGTCGCGGTCCCTTTGGTGGTGTTGAGGCGATCCAGTTCCTGCATAGCGCGGATGCCGAACGGGGTCGCGGCGTTACCCAAGCCCATGGCATTGGCCGACATATTCATGATCATAGCCCCCATGGCGGGATGTTCGGCGGGGACATCGGGAAAAAGGCGCACCATCAATGGACGGATCAAACGTGCCAAAAGGAGCAATATCCCCCCTTTTTCCGCCACTTTCATCAGACCAAGAAACAAGGCCATCACCCCGACGAGACCCAAAGCCAAGGTCACAGAGGTCGTTGCACTCTCCACCATGGCCGTGGTCAAAAGTTCCATGGGGCCTGTCCCATTTTCCGCGACCCAACCCCACTGGCGATAGCCGGCGGTGAGAAAAGAAACCAGGACCAGGATCGAAAACAGGGTATTCATAAGCTAGAGGCATCCGCGACGGTGGCTTGGGGGGTACCCTCGGTTTCCGGTCTGATCGCGGCCAGGGGTTGGGCGGCATGAAAGGTCATGGCGACATAACTCACCGAATGGGAAAAATCACCATTTTCCGAACCGCTGGTCCGGTATTGTACCAATCGGGGTTCAACCTGATGGCCGATGAGATACAACAGCACCATCACCGGACCAAACGCGCAGGCGGTAATCCCGGATTGTCGTCGATAATCCAGGAACCCTGGGGGATCTTGTTCCAAAATTTTGGCCACCGCCCCCATATCCAATATTTTGAGATTCTCGGCGGTTTGGGCATCCACGGGGAAAGGTTGATAGTTAAAATATTGGCCATAATGGGTAAAATCGCCGGAGATGACGAGCAAGGTTTGGTCGTCACACAAGGGGCGCAAGGTTTCCGCCGCCTGGGCAAATCCCTGGGCATCCATCTGTCCCACCAGGAGCGGCAGCAGTTGGAAGCCATCGGCCAACACGGTTTGTAACAGCGGCAATTGAATTTCGATACTGTGTTCCCGATCATGGACTCCGGGGATCTGGTGAAATAGGGGGTGATTGGTCAACGGCGTCATGGCCCCGGTATCCAGGGGGATTTCCCCCAGGGGGGTCCGAAAATGGGTCGCACGGGGCAAGACCAACCCCAGGAAGCTTTTTTGGTGCGATGGTCCCAGGACGATCACCCGCTTGAAGGTTGCCCCTTTCAAGGATTGGAGTCCCGCCAACGCCGTTTCGCCGCTAAAACGATAGCCGGCGTGGGGGAGGATGACTGCCCGTATCGGGGGGGATCCGGATGATGCGGCACCCGGTTTTGATCGGCCCTGCAACGCCGCAATCAAGGTGGACAATTCATCCGGTTGACCCGGATACCACGTCCCCGCCAACGTCGGCGGACGCACCAAACGCTCTACCCCCGGACTGGATCCTGTGATGATTGCCGCCATAAGGTGTACTCCATAAAACGATTAAGTTTCTTCCACCCGTTCACCGCCATCTCTCCCCCTCCAACAGCCAGAAAGCTGTTAAAAAAACGGGAATCCATCATGGAATTTGCGAACCACCGCACACCTTGAGGATGGTGTTGATCAGAGACTTCAATTCGGGACAGCATCCAATGGCTATGGACAGATCGTTATCTTTCAAAATACGCAGGGCGTCACGGGGTTTGACATAATGTCTAGGAGATGACCCTTTGGCAAACAAGGCTGCAATTTGGTCTGCCGGCGGCTTGTTGTGATTGACCGATTCCGGTTGGCCTTTGGGAGCGGCGCCATTATGTCCGGCCAAACGCTGGATCGTTGACCAATAGGGGAGCAACCATGCCTCGAAATCATGTTGGGCAGCATGGGGATGAAATCTAGGTTCCCCAGGAACCCATTGGCGCATTTTATCCTTCGCATCAGAGGCATCCTGGAAATCGGATGTTCCCGTATAAACGTCGGTCAAGGCAATGACATGGTGAGCCGGGGATTTTCCCCCCAACAGATTTTCAACGATACGTTTTAGTTTGTCATGTTTGGGAATACGACCGTTGTAGGAAACAACACGCAATGAAGGCATACGCCCAGAGAGTTTCTCTTCCAAAAAAGCCCGCAAACAGGGGATAAAAGCTTTTTCGGTATCCCCTTCCACAATCAGGGCGATTTTCATGGCCGCCCCCCCATACAACCCATGCGCCAAACCTCATCAAGACTGTATTCTTCAAGCCAGCGTTCCAAATCCATGGCGTCCCCCCAGGTGGCTTTTGTATACCCTTTTTCATCCACATCCAGAACCAGGACTTCATGCGGTTTAAGAAACCGGACGAGTCGATCCGAATGGGTAGCGACAATCACCTGCGTCGTTTCAGCCGCTTCCCGCATCAAGCCTGTCAATAAATTGAGTAACTCAGGATGCAAACTCACTTCAGGCTCATCAATCATGGTCATGGTGGACAACGTTGCGCTCTGCAATAGGGAAGCCAGCCAGAGAAAACGGATCGTTCCCTCAGATAACTGATGAATATATAATGGATTTTTTAAATATTTTTCTTTCCATGTCAACGAAAGCATCCCTGCGGCTACCGGAGGAAAACTCAGTGATTCAAACCCAGGAAAAGCGGCACGCAAAGAGTCTTCGATCATCTCATAGCGTTCTCTCTCGCTTTCACGCAGATTAAACAGGAATGAGACCAAGTCTTCGCCGTTTGTTCCCGGTGCTGTGGCCGGTCGCATGTGTTGCGGCAGTTTGACCGGAGAGCGCTGGCCAACGTCAAGAACGTGGTATTGGGTGGCGAAGCTTAATACCTGGCGAAATTTTTCCGCCACTTTAAACGTTTTAGGAACCTGCGCCAATGCCGACTCCTCCGGGTGATATCCCCAGTCAGGCGTCACCAGGCTTTTACTCTCCGCAGAACAATACCGTACCCCGTTGTGGTCCGTTTCCACATGTTTAAAGGGTTGGTCAAACCCGGATCTTTGTTGGCTCAAGCTTTCACGATCAATGATATAGGAGTGTCCTTGTGCTGACAATTGTAGAAGATATTCCAATGGTGCATGGCCAGTGACACCCATTTCGGCTTCGAACTTGATGATATTGTTTGAACCGCGTGTAGCAATATCAACGACTCCCCCAAAATCACGCAGGGTTTGATTCAATTGTCCAGAAGCCGATGCGGAGAGTAAGGACAGGGCATCCAAAAGGGACGTTTTTCCCACGCCATTGGCACCGATTAT
>JADGCQ010000001.1:0-9023 GCA_015228925.1 Magnetococcales bacterium
GAAAGAGCCAGCAACCAACTCCGGGAGTTCATCCGCAAGCAATTCCGATATTTCGACCGGGAGCCGCTCACGCAGCAGATAGGCCGCCCTTTCTGGATCCGAGAGAAGAACCTTCAAGAAACGGTCATGGGGGTGAGTAATTTTGCTCATTCAATTGCACCAGACCAATGAGATGTTATGGACAACGGGATCTTTCTTATGCTCTTCACCTAGATCAATACAATGTTCAAATTATACGGGATATTTGTCAAGGAGCAGAGGATTTCCGATTCACATTTCCCACTCACGGACCAAAACCATGAGGATAGAACGGGTCACGCTTTCCAACAGGGAACGGGGGGTCGCTTGAAGATGAACTTGGCCTGCAAGGCGTAAGGTCGGCCAGCCTGGGGGTGAAATCGCGGTCAGACGCAGGCGAAATAAGGCCACCTCCGGTACGGCGGCATTCTGCTGCATAGTAACTGCGATGGGGCCACCATAGACCGAAGCCAACAGAGGTTCGTCCAATTCCGGCAGACCCATGGTATCGATACGGTCTACCTGTAACGGTACGGATGGAAATTCCATGACGTTGGGAATGAAATACCCCCCAAAACCAGTTTTCAACCGCCCCAGTGCCTCTTCATCCAGATAAACTTCCACCACCAACCGTCCCGAATGAACCAAAGTACCCAGATGCATCCCCATCTTGATCCAGGTATCCGCAGCAAGATCCGGGGGAATATCCAAAAGTTCACCCGCAAAAGGGGCAACCAGGGTAAGACGATCTTCAGCCGCTTGCAGCCCTTCCAAAGTCGCAGAGGAACGCTCCTTTTCTCCATGGATAACCTTGGCCTGCCGTGCCCAACCCAACTCCAGGCTGGCGGCATCCAGTTGCCAGTTGGACCCTTGCAACCGAACCTGGGCCAACCGTTTCTGCCGTTTGATCTCCGGGGAGACGAGAACAAACAATTCTTCCCCCTTTTGAAACGTCGTTTGGCTTGGTAGCGGAAATCGCTCCAAACGGGCCGCTTCCGGGACATAAATGCGTGTCATCGCCTCCGGTTGTGCGACAGCGGGTGCCGTGATATGCCGTGAAAGAGGGGTACCGAGCAAAAAAAGAAACATGCCGAGTATGATCGGCAGACGCCAATGCGTTGTCGCCAAACGCCTGAGCCGGGACCAAGCAATGATCTCGCGCCAGACCGGCAATACCACAAACCAACCAATCTCGACCGCAAAAAGAAACAACCCCACAATCTTGATGAAAAAGTGATAGACCAACAGCGCAATACCCAAAAACAGCAGTAGGCGGTAAATCCAAGTGGCCAGGGCAAAAAAAATGAAAAACCAACGCATTCCAAACGTCGTATCCTCTGGAGACGATAGCCCAGGAGAAAATAACCACTCCCGTAAACGCCATCGCGCCATTGCAAAAGAACGTTCGTGCAGATTGGGCATGTCCAGCCAATCCGACAGAATAAAATAACCATCAAAGCGCATGAACGGAGAAAGATTGATCGCCAATGTCGTGGCCAAAGAGGTCGTGGCCAACCAAAATGCCATCTCCCGACCGTTGCCCTGGGGGAAAAAACTCCAAGCCAGAAGTGCCAGAATCGCCAACGCCCCTTCGATGATGATCCCCGCCCGGGCAATCGCCAACCGTTTATGGCGATCTCCCAGCTTCCAGGCTTCCGTGGTGTCGGTATAGAGCATCGGCAGGAGAACCAGAAAGGCAACCCCCATGGTTGGAACCCGACAACCATGACGTTTGGCAGTATAGGCATGGCCCAGTTCGTGAACGCTTTTGACCACCATCAGGGCCAGACCGATCCCCACCAGACCATTTTGTCGCAGATGGTCCAAAAGTGCCGCCTGAAAAGGATCCCACTGACGTAACAATAAAAACAGTGCCAAAAACCCCGCGCCACCCAACAGCCAGAAAAATCCCCGGCTAAAAAAAAATACCACCCACGGCAAACTGACCGTCAAAAACCGGTCGGGTCGTACCAGCGGAATCCGAAAAAATAAATAGTGGTGCAACAACCAAGTGAGCCATTGTCCTTGGTTGACACGCACCATGTCGGCCAAAGTACGGCTGTGTTCCGGGGCGTGCGACCGCAGCAGATGGTTGATGGACAAAAAATATGCGGTTTGTTCCACATCACCCTCTTCGATGGCAAGCGGCGTTTCCCGACGAATACGTGCCAATAACCGTTGGGCATCCCCTTCATGCCAGCGGGAAAGAATTTCAAACATCAACCAATTGATGCGAAAAAATTTGCTCCTGGCAGGATCAGCCAGGGTCCAGACAGGGGAACCGTCGCGGGCAGGCGGGGCGGGATGAAGGGTCAACTCCTCCCGTATGGCTGGCAAGTCGCTGTTCACCAACCAACCCATTGGCGCATCACCGCCAAGGGGCGGCGGGCCATCCACCAAAAAATGGAAACCTTCTCCCCCGCGATTCGGGCCATCCCCTTGAGGCCCAGACGGGGTGGAACAACACCGGACGACAACGTTGCCCGCAATTGATGCGCCATCGTCCCGTCAGGTCGGGTAGACGCTTCAAAAGCTAAAAAACGTATTCGCGCCGATAGTGGATGCAACGGATCGACGTTGAGAAACAACGTCACAGGCGCTCCCGGTTCCAGGGGGATCAGGTTGCCGGCAGAAAGCCAAGCCTCAACCTCAGTCTCCCTCTCTCCCGCCACCATGAGAATTTTCTCACCCGTCACCACCGGACGGCCAATCCATCCCTGGGGATCGCTGAACAGGGCAATCCCCTCCCGGCTTGCAGTCACGCGGCTTTGTTTCAGCAACGCCTGCAAACCTTCCGCCTCCAACCGTTTTTCCTCCACCTTTCCGGTCAAGATCGCCAATTGCCCCTTGGATCGTGGGTCCGTCAGAGCTTGTTGCGCCGTGAGAAAATATTCCGATTCGGCAATGTCCAAGCTTTTCAGGGCGACTTCCAGTCGGCTGTTGAGATTGGTATCGTCAAGGTCAAACAAAGGCTGACCAATCCGCACCGGGTCATTGGGTTGGACATGAAAACGCAGCACCACCCCATCCATGGGTGAGCGGACCACCTCCGGTGTCACCGCAACGATTTCCCCAGGTGCCAAAGCCGAAAGGGGAATCCGAATGGACAGGACAATCAGCAACAGGATAGGCAGAGCCAACCAACGTTTCCGAGCGTGCACACGAGACCACCAGGGGGGACGCTTCTTGGCGCGATGGTAAGCCCATGCGTGCCCATGGATTTCCGTCAGATGCTCTAGGAGTGCCAGTTCGTTTTCATCAAACGCTTCGTCTCGTGCCAAAAGGAGCCAACCCAAAGGAATGCCATCATTCCTGAGGCACAAGGCAACCGCCTCCTGCGGCAACCACTCCGACCATTGATCCTTGAGTTCCTCCGGCACATCATGCGCGGATAATTGAACAGGTGCCCCGATATCACCCTGGCTGATGGGGATAAACAAACGCCTTAGCCAAAGGACGAAAGGGATCCTGGGATCTACCCTAGGGACACCGGAGAGTGCCTCGACCTGTCCCGAAGCATTCCAAAGCACCGCCTGACGATAGGGGATCAAAGTGTGACTTTCGTTGACCAGGACAAAACGCCATTCTTCAAGCGTTTCGGTTCGACGCACCCGCTGGCCCAGTTGCAACAGAACCACCAGAGGCGAAACTTGGGGAGTCACGGCGTCAGGGTACCGTCGGATTGGCCGGAGAGGGGACGGTCTCCACCGGCCTGTCCAGAACAACGCGACCGCTCATACCAGCCAGCAGACCTTCCGTATTGCCGACAAACGCGCCGGTAATTTTGATGGACTGGCTTACCGGATCCACACGCGCCCCAATGCGGAGTATCTGGGCGGCGTGGTCGCGCTCGGTCTCATCGCCATGCAGGACAAACCCAAGTCCCGGTTTGATCCAGGCCAGCCAACTGGATGGGGCGATGAATTCAACCTCCAAACGGCTATCATCCAGGATATCAAGGATAGGCTGTCCCGCCTGAAGATATTGATGTTCCCGCGCCTTCTGTTCCGCCACCCGACCGGAAAACGGTGCCACAAGAAGGCATTTCGATACCGTAGCATCCCACAGGCTCTCTTCAGCCCGCGCTTTGGCGGCTTCGGCGACACTGGTAGCAACTTCCAGGTTTCCCATGGATTTCATTTCCGCCAGTCTCGCGTTGACCGCTGCAATTTTTTCCGCCGCCGACCGTGCGGCCCTGGCTTTTTGTAGCTGCGCCTGCTGGATGGCGCAATCCAAACGCACCAACGTGTCACCCGCCTTGAACCGCCCCCCTTCGGGAACGCGAATCTGCAAGATTCTGGCAGGTAACTCAGCCGCCAGGGTGGTATAGTCGTGTGGCAAAATCTGTCCCCGCAAACTTTCAGCCCTCAAGGCACTCGGCTGGAAGGGCGCAGCACCCGCTAAAATTCCAGGAACAACCACCATCAACGGCAAAAACCAAACCAGAATCAGGGCAAAACTTCTCCAGGAAAATGCCCTGGCCCCAAAAGAAGGGCATCCCCTCCCCGCCTGCGACAACCACCGAAGAGGGATACCGATTTTTCTTGTTTTGGCTTGATCCCGTTGGCAAATCATAGGTTACGACGGGCAAGGGATGAAAAAATCCATTCATCGTCTCCAACACGCAACCATTGGCCATCAGGGCTGATTTCCATCACCGTAAAGTTTTCACCAGGCACAGACATCCGTACCCGATCATGTTGCATTCCCGGCCCGCCACGCAGGACAGTCCTGGCGGCCACCGTCAGGCGTTCCCCGATACGCACAGCGACCGGGTTATCTGAAGTGGTTGCAGCAGAGGCTGAAACCTGGGTTGCGGACGATAAATCAGAAGTAGCCGTGACGGCGGAAGAGACCGGCTTGGATCGGGTAACCGCATGTGGAAACTGGCCTTCTAGCCAACCCTCCACCCTGCCAGCGAGGTCTTCCAGTTTTCCTTCGCCGATGGAACCGACCTCGGGATCTTGTCCGGTCGTCGCCATCATCCGTCCCAAGGCATTATGGGACAAGGCCAAAGCGTTATAAAGGCGCATCTCGGCGAGAATGGCACTGGTTTCGCTGGCGATTTGTTCCAACACGCTCTGAGCGTCATTTTCGGTCCGGTTGCTGGTGTGACGGACGATCTGTTTTTCCACCTCGAACAGTTCGTTGGAGCGGCGCAACTGCACCTTGGCCTGGTCAAATTGATGCCAAGCGATGTGAACCTGCGCAAGCAACGCCATACGCATAGCCAGACGCTTGATTTCCATCACTTCTTCGTTGGTTTTGTTATAGGCCAGTTGATCCGGGGCCGACAACAGGCCCAAAAGGTTCCAGGTGACCTTGACGCCGGTTTCATACCAATCTTTGTTCAGGGTATAGGCATTGCCATCCCGTTTGCGTGAAGCACTCAACGTGATGCCTGGGAACAGTTTAAGCAGGCTCTTGCGGCTTTCATCCACGACAATACGTCCCTGATAGGCCATCTCCCGCATATCGGGCTGGCTCATCAGGGCCGACTCTTCCATTTTTTCCAAAGGGATGGACCATTCTGGAACCTGAAGTGGCCCCTTGGGGACTTCCAGGGTAAACGGCGTTCCCGGAGGAAGGGTCATCATGGCGGACAAATCCACCTTTGATGTAGCCATTTCTTGTGCCAGGGATTCCAATTGTCTCAAATTTTCCAACAGAGATTTACGAAAACGCAAAGATTCCAACGGTGAACGCAATGCGCTGTCCTCGACCTTTTGGGCATCTTTCAAAGCCGATTCCGCCCGAATGATGGCCGCCTGGACGCGGGGTTGCAGTTCCTGGGCAGCCAAGGCGCGCCAATAGGCAGAGCGGGACTCCTGCATCAAGTTTTGGATGACCTTACGTTCCCGTTCGTGCGCAATGAGGCGGCGATCCGCGTTTTGACGGGCATTGAAGTAGCTGACACCAAAATCCAGGATGTTCCAGGTGAGATCCAAATCGGAGGTGATGTGTTCCCGATCCTGGGAGGTGGAAACTTCCAAAGACTGCTGGCCGGTGAGCATGGAACGACTGCTGGAGGCACTATCGTTGGAACGACCGGAATAGGCACTGCTGGCCGCCAACTTGGGGAGAAGTTCAAACTTATCCAGGCTGGAAAGATCCAATGCTTGCGCTTCTTCCACCACTTTGACCCGATGATCCAGATTGAAGCGGAGTGATCGGGCAACGACCTCCGCCAATGTCAGGGGATGCTGAATCGGCTCCACATGGCCAAACATCTGCGCCAGATCCTGGGTACGCTGCTGGTTCAACGTATCGAGATTCAACGCTTGTGGCTTGACCGAACAACCGGAGAGAAGCAAACCGCAAAGTGCCAAAGTGCTAAAAATCCGGGGCTGTGACATCGATTTTTTCATGAGGGTCATCAGAAATTTTCCCACTTGTTATGATGAAAGTTACGACTAAGCTTTTGCCGGTACGAGTCTATTAACATTCATGTAGACAAGCAACGACAAAAACGCGCAATTCCGTGCTACACCACGATGGAAATCGACACACCACACCCTCTCTCCCAGACCCATAGCACACAGCAAAAATGACTGTTAAGATCAACACAGCCTTAAGAAACCACTGATTTCCGAGAAAATCCTTCAGCCGCACGTTGCAGCATCATGGCACGACCGTGAATCCCGTTATGCCCATACACAGCCATTTGATGACTAAAACCTAGTTTCCCTCCCCACAGACCGCTATCGACACCACCTCTATCCCTCAAGGCGTTCAAACGGACAACTTTCAGCCAAGGGGAATATTTCTCCAAAAATTCTGCCCCCTGGTCATTCGTCTGGGGCGCGTTGGCAGGACTGTTGGAGACCGGGTTTCCTACCTTGAGGTGGAAAACCGCGGCCACTTCTTTGCCAGTACTGTCCCGGGCAATGACCTTGATGGCAACATCGGCATTGGTTCCAGAAGGCGGGGTTCCAGAAAATTGACCAGTCGTGGCATCAAATTTTAACCATGTGGGTAGGGCCTGACCATCGTCCATTTGGGCCGCCAGTTGCACGACAGCGGCATTGTCGCTGTGGGCAAACGCTGTGGGGGGAACAGCAAAATCAACGGTGCGACCACCGCTTGAGGAGACATCGGGAATACCTTCAGCCAAGAAAAGTCCCGTTTGTCCCGACGGCACACTGGACGGGGAAGCCGTAACATGGAAACCACCCCCCATCGGCGACGACGTAACCGGAGTTGCCGAAACTGGGGTAGCGGAAGTTGGAGCCGGAGCGGAAGGCCGCGAATCAACCTGAGCCTGAGCTGCCGGAGTCGGTGCTGTCGTTGCGGGAACCCGTGCCACTAATACAGGAGAATTGGCAGACGACGGTACGTTAGAAAGACTCGAAAACGTACTGGAAGCCAACGGTGTGGACAGCAGCAAGACCGGCGTTGTCGATAAAACCGCAGGTGGCAAAGCGAACGTAACGACCGGAGCCACCGAGCTACTGCTCAAGCTGGATAGATTGGAACTTCCCGCATTGAAGGTAACCACAGGTGCCCGACCGGTATCAGGCAGTGACGCAGGAGACGGCGGTGGCGGTGGCAACACGACCGAGGCTGGCGGTTGTGGCGTTGGCACATCGGCAATCGTGAGCGTAAAACGGGCGGTAACCGTGGCTCCGGCCTTGTCGGTGGCGGTAATCAGGATCTCCTGGACCCCGGAATCGTTGGATTTGGGAGTACCGCTAAAAGTACGGTTGGCGGCATTGAACGCCAGCCATGACGGCAGAGAGCCGGTGGCGGTCGTCGCGGAATACGTCACGGTATCGTTCTGATCAACATCGGCAAAGATATCGGCGGCAAACTGAGTCTCAAAGGCGGTCCCTTCCCGACCACTCTGGTTGGCCAGAGTTTTGACCACGGTAGGGGCATCGTTGATCGCCGTAACTTTAAGACTTCCGGTTGCGCTGGCACTCAGGGCACCACCGGATCCGGTAGCACCTTGATCGTTGATGGTAACACTCAGGGCAACATCGGACAAAGCATTCGTTGCCGTAACAAAATTCAAACCATTACCAGCGATGAAAATATTGATATCAGACACCTTGCCAGTCAACGTCAAGGCCGTGGCGGAACCACCCACGGTAACGGTAGAACTGGAGGTGGCCTGTAGCGTTCCCGAATCCACGGTGAAGGTAGCCACCACGGCACTTGAGCCAGCATCACTGTCGGCAAAGGTCATGCCGGATAGAGGTGAGGCCAGATCCTCGTTAACCTGAATGGTGGCGGGTAGAGTCAGGGTCGGGGCTTGGTTGACTGCGGCCATACTGATGGTCGAGGTGACACCGGTACTCTTTGCGGCACCGATGCTATCAGAATTGGCGTCCGTCACCACCCAGGTCACGCTACGACTTGCGGCGGTAGGACTACTGCCGGTGTTGGCAAAGGTCACCGAACGCAGAACGGTCTGATAGTTGGCAAGCGTCGTCGTACCCGTCAGGGTTAAAATCCCGGTAGCACTGTTGTAGGTACCAGAAATACCGTTCTGGGATGTCACCGCCAAAACATCACCCGTGGCCAAACCGCTGGAAATCGTCACAGTTGCTCCGACCAATTGGGTATCGTCCGCATCACTCACGGTGATGGTGCTGTCGATGACGATAGCGGCACCATTCACGGCCTTACTCGTTCCCCCGGCAGTGACCACCGGAGCGTCCGCAGTGGCGATCAGGTTGATGGTAGAAGTCACGCCGGTACTGGTTTGCGCACCAACACCATCGGAATTGGCGTCGGTTACCGCCCAGGTCACGGTACGACTAGCGGCTGTGGCCGTTGGATCGTCGCTGGTGCTGGTAAAAGTCACAGAGCGTAAAGCCGTCTGGTAGTTGGCCAGAGAGGCGGTACCGGAGAGGGTCAACACCCCTGTAGCACTATTATACAGACCAGAAATACCATTCTGGGTCGTCACCGCCAATACGTCCCCGCTCGTCAAACCATTGGAGATCGTCACAGTCGCTCCAGACAGTTGCGTATCGTCCACATCGCTCACGGTAACGGTA
>JADGCQ010000001.1:9115-148025 GCA_015228925.1 Magnetococcales bacterium
AACGGTAGCATCGATGGCAGTTGCAGCACCCCCTTCCGTATAGGACAGGGTAGACCCGGCAGTGGCGATGGGGACATCCACAGTGGCAGTCAGGTTGATGGTAGAAGTCACGCCGGCACTGGTTTGCGCACCAACACCGGCAACATTGGCGTCGCTGACCGCCCAGGTCACGGTGCGGCTGGCGGCTGTGGCCGTGGGATCATCGCTGGTACTGGCAAAAGTCACGGAGCGTAAAGCCGTCTGGTAGTTAGCCAGGGAGGCGGTACCAGAGAGAGTTAAAACACCCGTAGCACTGTTGTAGGAACCAGAAATACCATTCTGAGTCGTCACTGCCAATACGTCGCCACTCGTCAGGCCACTAGAGATTGTGACGGTCGCTCCAGACAATTGCGTATCGTCCACATCGCTCACAGTAATGGTGGCATCGATGGCCGTCGCAGTGCCCCCTTCCGTATAAGACAGGGTAGACCCAGCAGTGGCGATGGGGGTGTCGTTGACGGGGGTAATGGTTAACGTTGAGGTGGCGGTTCCTGTGGTATTGGCATTATTTTTCGCGGTGACGGTCAAAGTACGCGAAGCACTGGGAGTGTCTGATATATTGGAATATTTGACCTTTTGGGCAATCGTAGAAAGGGAGGTGTCATTGACGATGCCAGCCGGGTTGGCCTGGGTGACGGTTACGTCATCAATGTACAGCTGCGCCCCCGCAGCCCGACCGCCAGAAAAGTCATAGGTTCCCGATACGAAAACAAAGCGGTACTGGCCCGCCTGGGCGACAGTGGTTGTTACAGTGGCCCAGGTTGTCGATGCGCCACCGCTGCTCCCAGTTTGGTTCAGCAATGTTTGAATGGTCGAATTGTTGACATCGACGATATAGCAATAGACATCGTAAGCATCGGAGCCACCCTGAGCCTGCCATTGAAAAGAAACCGTGTCGTTGGCTTGCAATGCCACGGAATTGTTGCTGTAGATGTAGGGACCGCGCACAATGTCATAGCCCGCCTGGGTAGTCATCCCGGTACTTTTCAATATGACGGAATAGCCTGTGCCATCATCCTGCACAGCACTCAGGGTCGTCGTCAAGGTACCCAGAGTTGTTGGCGTACTTTGATCAGTGTAAACATTTCCCGGTTTGTTGGTCGGCCAGACCGTGTCGGTGGGGGTATTGAGACCGGCGATGGTATTGGTGCCAAATTTGACCTGCTGGTTCACAGCGGTCCAGCCATCAAACGAAGTGCTACCCGCTGACCCCGTATTGAAACTGCCATTATCAAACGATGATCCCGCAACAAAATTGATCCGAAGATTATTCCCATTCTGGCCATTCAAGGTCGAATCGATACTGCCAACGACACTGGCCGTAGTACCATTACCCAGATAAACCGAGTTACCGACAATAGATATCTGACCATTGGTTGTAGAGGCACTGCCATCGCTAGTCAGGCTCAATGTTTCGGTAGCGGTGATGGTATCCAGACTAAAATCCAGATAACCACCCTGATAATTGGTGCCACCCGAAACAGTGACGCTGCCACCCAATGCCGTGGCGGAGTTTTGTTCGATGTAGGTTACGCCGGAAAGACCGGCGATACTGGGCGTTCCCAACAGACCGTGAAAGTCGGTGATACGAAGGGGATCGGTATCGGTAAAACCGATGGTTGTTTCCAGATCCCAATCACCACCCAAAGTCTGTGAACCGGTAGGATCATCGGAAGCCGCCACGTCCGCGCGTGTCAGGCGGGCCACTTCCTTGACCAATTCCACACTATCGCCATCCTGGGCAACTAGGCAGCCATAGAGCAACAGGTCACCGCTGTCTGTCAGACTGCGACCGATTTTGGCTAATTCTGTCGCAATCGAAGGTTCGGACAACTTTGCCGTATCCAACCGATCATTACCCAAACGCAACATCCCGACTTCGCCGTGGCTTAAGACGTGGATGGCATCATAACCGGAATGTGTCTCTGCCCATTTGGCCATCTGCGCCAGACCACTTCGGTGACCATCAAGCAACACGACCTCCACACCATCGCAGACACCGGCAACTAACGTTTGGTAATCAGCTACGCCAGTATCAACGAAGGCCACCTCTTTTCGACCATTATTTCTCTCCCAATGACCCTCGCGCACCACGGCTGGAGGTGGTGTATCGGCAACGGCGGGGTGAGAATCGACGGCGGGATGATCGGTAACCAAGTGGTCCAGAATAGCATCCACAACCACCTCCGCCCCCGCGCCATCAAACATGATACGGGGTTCCAGGACCATGGCAAAAACTCCAAACCGAGTGCCATAAGTTCCAGACGTCATTGGCATTTTATTCTGTTTTCTATCGGACAGTCCCATGAGTTACTCTTTCTTAAGCACTAAGGTTAAAAAACACTCAAAAACAACGCTCAGACAAAAGGCACTCCTGTTCCAATATTTTACAGATTAATTCGCCATATCCACCAGAGTTATATAGTTATTTCCAGTAGATAATAAACGAGTAGTCATCTCACGTTTTGTTCTCTCACACAAGTAAATTGATTCCGTGACCACAAAGAATGGTTGCTGTTGAAGAAAATGCCCCCGGAAGGGCGTCATGGAGGAAGTCAAGATAAGCCAAGACCACCGGTACCAACATCAAGCCATAGATTTTTCTATTCTACCGTTTGGGGACGTAATAATGGGTACAGTGGCCGAGAAACACGTCGGCGGCTTCCATGAGTGTTTCCGATAATGTCGGGTGAGGGTGAATGGTCGCGGCCAGGTCATAAGCGGTCGCCCCCATCTCCAACGCCAATACCCCCTCGGCAATCAATTCTCCCGCACCACTCCCGACGATCCCGACACCCAATATCCTTTCGGTCTCCGGGTCGATGATCAACTTGGTGGATCCCTCGGCATGGCTCAATGTTTGCGCACGACCCGACGCCGCCCACGGAAAGCGGACCGCCTTTACCGCGATTCCCTGCTTCTGAGCTTCCGTCTCCGTCAACCCCACCCACGCCAGTTCAGGATCGGTAAAAGCGACCCCAGGGATCCCCCTCGGATCAAATTCCCCCTTCTTGCCCGACAACACCTCGACCGCCACCCGCGCCTCATGGGAAGCCTTGTGCGCCAACATCGGACCGCCGACCAAATCTCCAATCGCCCATATCCGCGAATCCCCGGTACGCATACTCCGATCCACCTTCACAAAACCACGATCCAGTTCCACCTGGGTGTTTTCCAACCCCAACCCCTCCGAATTGGGGATCCGCCCCACACTCACCAAGACTCGGTCAAATACCTCCGTCAGACTAGCCCCCACCTTGTCGGCAAAGGTCACCCGAACCCCGGCATCCTCCATGACCACCTGGGTCATCCGGGTCTCCACCATCACCTTCTCCGCCCAACCATCGATCCGTTTGGCCAGCACCCGCACCAAATCCCGATCCGCCCCCGGTAGTAACCCCGGCGTCATCTCCATGATGGTCACCCGGCTGCCCAAGGCGGCATAGACCGAACCCAACTCCAACCCGATGACACCACCACCGATCACCAACAATCGCTCAGGAATCTCTTCCAAGGCCAAGGCGCGGGTGGAATCCATGACCCGTGGCATATCCCATCCCAATTCCGCCAGGGGACGTGGTTTGGACCCCGTGGCCAAAATGCAATGATCATAAGTCATCTCAACCCGCTCACCATCCACCTTCTGAATGGCGATGCGATCAGAAGCGAGGAATTGCCCCTCCCCCTGAATAAACGTCACCCCGCGTTTTTGACATTGCGCCCCCAGACCCGATGTCAATGAACCCACAACCTTATCCTTCCAGGCGCGAATCGCCGCGAGGTCAATCTCAGGCTCCGCAAACCGAATGCCGATAGCCGCAGCCCCTTTGGCTTCAGTGATCACCTTGGCTGCATGTAACAATGCCTTGCTGGGGATACAACCCCAATGCAAACACACCCCGCCCGGATGGGCTTGTTTATCCACAAGGGTGGTGCGGAAGCCATAATCCGCCGCCAAAAAAGCAGCCGCATAGCCCCCGGGACCTCCACCGATAACCACAACATGTTTGGCTTCGTTCATGATAAATTGCCTCTCTATTGAAACTCTATCCTTCCAACGACAAAAGCATAGGTTCTTCCAAAGCTTCGCAAAGCCATCGGAGAAACCGGGCACCATCTGCCCCATCGACAACCCGATGGTCAAACGAAAGGGATAGCGGCAGCATTAACCGGGGTTGAAACGTCCCTTCCACATGAACCGCCTCCACCACACTCCGCGACATCCCCAAAATCGCCACCTCTGGATAATTGACGATGGGCGAAAACCCTATTCCGCCAATCCCCCCAAGGTTGGAAATGGTAAAACATCCACCACGCATCTCCTCCAACGGCGTTTTTCCCCCCCGTGCCGTCTCCGATAACGCGGTCAACGCCGCCGACAACTGAGTCATGTTTTTTTGGTCCACATCCCGAATCACCGGGACAATCAGCCCACGCGGGGTATCGACCGCCACCCCAACATGCACATAGTGTTTCAAGATGATTTCATCATGCGCCATGTCCACCGACACGTTAAACTGGGGAAACACCTTGAGTGCCGTGGCAACGATTTTCAACATGATCGCCGTCATGGAAAGCTTGCCACCCCCCCCCTTCAACACCCTGGGGGCAAAACGGTGACGCACCGCTTCCAATCGGGTTACATCCGCCTTGTCATAACAGGTCACCTGAGGCACCGTATTCCAGGTCGCCGCCATGTGGACCGCCGTGGCACGACGTACATTTTTCATCTTTTCCCGTTTGATCTGACCCCATTGGCCAAAATCGGGCAATTGGGTGTGCATGGGAACCCGTGCGTCCCCAACCCCAGACCCCGTTGGCACCACACCCGAACGGTTGCGCTCCTTAACAAAAGCCCGGACATCTCCAATGCTGATACGTCCCCCAACCCCCGACCCCACAACCTCACGAATATCCACCCCCAATTCCCGCGCCTCCCGCCGCACCGACGGTGCCGCAGGGACCGGAACGGTGGAACGGACCGGTAATGGCGGGGGGGGGGCAACGGGTTTCTCAGGAGGTGGCGCAGCAACGGCCTCGCGGGGAGGGGTTGCCACAGAAACGGCAACCTGGGCCTGGGGAGGTGGCACAGCGACGGGTTCCGACGGTACCGAAACGGTTCCCCCAACCCCTGCGGCCACAACAAACAACGTCTGGCCCACAGTGATATGATCCCCCGGCTTGACCTGTACTGTTTCAATGGTCATGTCGCCATCCGCCGGAACTTCGACCACCGCTTTTTCGGTCTCCACCTCCAACAAAACCGCCCCCTGTTTGACGAACATTCCCGGGGTCACCAAAACATGGACACAATCGCCCCCCGCAATGTTTTCCCCCAGATTGGGCAATTTAAATTCTGTACTCATCAACGCTTCTCCTCGCCTTGCCAGTGGATGGTCACCAGGGTTTAACGACTGATTGGGTCGGGACGTTCGGGATCGATTCCCAATTGATGCATCGCCTGATGGACAACCGCAATATCCAGTTTCCCCCTGCGATATAGGGCACTCAAGGCCGCCAACGTGATATATTTGACATCCACTTCAAAAAAATCACGCAACGCAGGGCGTGAATCACTACGGCCAAACCCGTCGGTCCCCAGACTGACCATCCCTTCGGGTACCCACTGGGCCACCATATCCGGGAGGGTGCGTACATAATCGCTCGCCGCAATCACTGGCCCTGGATAACCTTCCAAACAACGGGTCAGATAAGGTTTTCGGGCAGGTTCCGCAGGGTGCATACGATTGAACCGTTCGGTCGCCATCGCCTCCCGATGCAACGATTTATAACTTGTCACACTCCAAACATTGGCGGCAACCCCGTACTCTATCAAAAGTTCCTGAGCAGCCAAAACTTCGTTGATGACGGCACCGCTCCCAAAAAGTTGGACCTTGCAATCCAATGTGGTTTCCGGCGTCGGCTTGAACAGATATAATCCTTGCAAAATCCCCTCCCGCACCCCTTCCGGCATGGGAGGCTGGTGATAATTTTCATTCATCACCGTCAGGTAATAGTAGACATCCTCCTGGTTGACGAACATGCGCCGCAATCCGTCTTCGATAATCACCTCCAATTCAAAGGCGAACGCAGGATCGTAGGCAATCAAGTTGGGTATGGGCAATGCCAAAAGATGACTATGGCCATCCTGATGCTGCAACCCTTCCCCGGCCAATGTCGTCCGTCCAGCGGTCCCGCCGATGAGAAATCCTCGGGAGCGCATATCCGCCGCCGCCCAGGCCAAATCACCGATACGCTGAAAGCCAAACATCGAGTAATAGACGAAAAAAGGGATCATGGTGATACCATGATTCGCGTAGGATGACCCGGCAGCAATAAAAGAACTCATCGCCCCCGCCTCGGTGATCCCCTCTTCCAGGATTTGTCCATCGCTGGTTTCTTTGTAATACAGTAGGCTGTCATGATCCACCGGCTCATACAACTGCCCTGGATGGGAGTAGATACCGCACTGACGGAACAACCCTTCCATGCCAAAGGTACGGGCCTCATCGGGGACGATGGGGGTGATCCGTTTTCCCATCCCCGGATCCCGGAGCAATTTGGAAAGGATACGGACGAAAGCCATGGTGGTGGATATCTGACGTTCACCCGAACCAGGTTGAAATTCCTGAAACAGTTCTGGCGGCGGCAGTTCCAGACGTTCTTCGATGCGGCGACGACACGGAAGGAAACCACCCAATTTTTCCCGGTGGGTCAGGAGATAACGTGATTCCTGACTGTCGGCCATGGGTTTATAAAAGGGCATCCCCGCCACCTCTTGGTCGGATAACGGAACCTGAAAGCGGGAACGAAAATGACGCAATTCTTCTTCATTGAGTTTTTTCTGCGAGTGGGTGATGTTCTTCCCCTCACCAGCGGCCCCCAGGCCATACCCTTTGACGGTCATTGCCAACACCACCGTGGGGCGGCCTTTGTGTTCCACCGCCGCCTTGAATGCGGCATACACTTTTTCGGGATCGTGTCCGCCCCGATTCATTTTTTCCAATTGTTCATCGGAATGGTGCGCCACCATCTCCATCAACTGGGGATGGCCACCAAACACATGGCGACGGATGAAAGCCCCCCCTTCGGCGGAAAGTTTTTGATAGTCGCCATCGACCAGTTCTGAAAGTCTTTTGACCAGCAAACCATCGTGGTCCCGGGCAAACAGGGGATCCCAATCGGAACCCCAGATCACCTTGATGACATTCCATCCCGCCCCACGAAAATCGGCTTCAAGTTCTTGGATGATCTGACCATTGCCCCGGACCGGTCCATCCAGGCGTTGCAGGTTGCAGTTGATGACAAAAATCAGGTTATCCAGTTTTTCCCGGGCCGCCAAGCTGATGGCTCCCAACGATTCGGGTTCATCGGTTTCACCATCGCCGAGGAATGCCCACACTTTTCTTGCGGCGGTATTTTTCAGGTTGCGATCATTCAGATAGCGCATGAAACGGGCCTGATAGATGGCCATGATCGGCCCCAACCCCATGGAAACCGTCGGGGCTTGCCAAAATTCGGGCATCAGCCAGGGGTGTGGATAGGAAGACAACCCCCCGTTGGGATCCAATTCCCGGCGAAAATTGATCAAATGTTGTTCCGTCAGGCGGCCCTCCAAAAATGCTCGGGCATAAATCCCCGGTGTGGCATGGCCTTGGAAAAAAATCAGGTCACCGCCTCCGGGATGATCGGGTCCACAAAAAAAATGGTTGAAGGCCACTTCATAGAGAGTCGCCGCCGAAGCATAGGTGGCGATATGGCCACCGATCCCCGATTCATCCCGATTGGCCCGCACCACCATGGCCATGGCATTCCAGCGAATCAGGCTTTTGATCCGCCGTTCCAGGGCACGGTTACCGGGATAGGGGGGTTGTTTTTCCGGGGGAATGGTATTGACGAAGGGGGTATTGGCAGAAAATGGAATTTCTACCCCCAGCATTTTGCTATGGGCTTGCAAGGTATGCAATAACGCAACGACGCGATTGGCACCTTGATGTTGAAACACATGGTCCAGAGATTCCCGCCACTCCAGATTTTCCAGTTCCAGTTCATTTTCCGAAGAAATTTCATCATGTCGCGTCATCCAAACACCCCTTTTGCCTGTCGGAAAACCATAAAGATGCCTTCTTATAGACCCCAGCACGGGGAGTCTACCACGCTTTCCATCCATTCTACCACACGTAAGAACTGTGATAACCTTTGAGAACATGCTAGCCTCATCTTGAAAGACCAGAGGCCACACTCAAACAATTGAGAGGAAATGCCATGAAGAAGAAAATTGCATCCCTGTTCGCCATCATGCTTTTGTCCGCAGGATCGGTCCAGGCCGGAGAGGAGGCCAATGCGTTGGTTACCGAAAGCCAGAAACTGACCAAAACCTTCATGGAGCAACTGAAGGGGCACTTGGTGGAGGCGATGAAATCTGGAGGGCCGATCCAGGCGATCGAAGCCTGCCATCTGATGGCACCGCAGGTCACTGCGGACTTGACGAAGCAAAGTGGATGGACCATCGGGCGCACCAGTTTGAAACCGCGAAATCAGGCCAACACCCCCGATGACTGGGAACGTGTCGTTCTGGAGGATTTTGAAAAGCGCATACAGACGGGTGAGGGGCCAGAAAAACTGGAACACCACGCCATCGTCACGGAAAATGGCAAACAGGTCTTTCGCTACATGAAAGCCATCATGACCGCCGAAAAACCTTGCCTGACCTGTCACGGGGGCGATCTTGACGCCGGTGTCGCCAAAAAAATTGCGGAACTCTATCCCAACGACCAAGCCAAAGGTTACAAGGCTGGCACTGTCCGTGGTGCTTTCACGTTCAGGAAAATGATGGACTGATCCATTTCCGTTCGTTACCAAAGGTCACGAGGCAGGTCGGGGAATGCGTGATGGCCAGAATTGAAGGTCTCAGGGTCAAGAATTATCGTGCCTTGCATGACATAACCCTGGGTAGGCTATGGAATTTGCAGCAGGAAGCCCCTCTGACGGCCATGACGGTTGTTATTGGAAAAAATGGGGTCGGAAAAAGCACCCTGTTTGATGCCTTTGGCTTCTTGGCGGATTGTTTAAAACTTGGGATTGAAGAGGCGTGTGATGCGAATGGACGCGGTGGTTTTGATAAAATCCGCTCCCTGGGCCAGGGAGGTCCTATCGAATTTGAAGTTTATTACAAAGAAGACGGCAATGCGCGTCCGATCACTTATGAACTTGCCATCGATCAAGATAAGGAGGGGCGTCCCCACATCCTCACAGAACGGCTGCGACAGAGGCGAAAAGGGCAAAAACATGGAAGGCCTTTTTCGTTTCTCTATTTGACCCAGGGAAAAGGGCTGGTATGGACCGGTGAAGAAAGCTGGGCGAATGATGATCTTGAAGAAATTTTGTCCCAAGAAGATGGTATTGGTGTCTACCTTAGACAGGAGTATCTAAACACCGTACCGATAGAGTTGACCGATACACGCCATTTGGGGATTGTCACCCTTGGAAAACTCAAGGAATATCCGCGCATTTCAAGGTTTATACAATTTCTTTCTGGATGGTATCTGAGCTATTTCTCCCCGGATGCTGCCCGGACGGTTCCGTTGGCAGGGCCGCAAAAACGTCTTAATCGGCATGGTGACAATCTGGGTAACGTCGTGCAGTTCATGTATCGGGATCACAAGAGTAGGTTTAAAAAAATCCTGGAAAATATAGCCTCAAAAATTCCTGGCATAGAAAAGATAACCCCTTACAAGGAAGAAGTTTCGGGAAATCTTTATCTGCTTTTTGAAGACAAAGGATTTTCAAAACCACTGACCCATCTGCAAATGTCCGATGGTACACTGAAGGTGTTTGCCTATCTGTTGCTTTTGGAAGATCCTGATCCACCACCTTTTTTGTGCATAGAAGAACCGGAAAACGGCCTGTACCACAAACTTTTGGAAGTATTGGCCCAAGAGTTTCGGGAGCATGCCACGGTCCGCAAAGGGGGATCACAGCTTTTTATCACCACGCATCAACCCTACTTCGTGGATGCATTAAATCCCGATGAAGTGTGGGTATTGGAAAAGGGCGATGACGGCTTTTCAAAGATTACACGCGCGGATCGATTCGACTACGTGCAAAGCATGGTTGCGGAGGGTCAGCCTTTGGGTGCTTTGTGGTACAGCGATTATCTGGATACGAGGTAATCATGCGTTTTGAAATCCTCGTCGAAGGTCAGGCAGATCAAACAATGCTGTCGATTCTCATGGAAAGAATTCTTGGACCCTTTGAGCAGCCGCATCGCTGGTATTTTCACAAACATCGGGGTATCGGCAAAATACAGGAGGATCCCACCCAACCACCCAACAAACACGATCCAACGCTCCTCCACAATCTTCCATCCAAGCTGAGGGCATATGGCAAAGATATGGGAGAAAACGAGGCTGTCGTCGTCCTTGTCGATTTGGATGATCGCCCGGATTGCAGGGTTTTCAAGTCGGAATTGACCAAGCTCTTGAATACCTGTCCAAAACCACCCCAAACCTTGTTGCGCATTGCCACCGAAGAGACGGAGGCTTGGTTTTTCGGTGATAAAAAAGCCTTGCTTGCTGCCTATCCCGAGGCCAACACCCAAGTTATTGATCACTATGTTCAAGACAGCCAATGTGGCACATGGGAGAAATTAGCAGACGCTATTTATCCAGGAGGAAGTGCATCGTTGATTGCCCTTGGCAAAAGATCACCACGGGTTATGGAGCAAAAACGTGTATGGGCCAAAAAAATTGCACCTGAAATGAACGTTGAACGAAATCAATCCCCAAGTTTTCGGCAATTCAGAGACGGTCTGAGGCGTTTCATCGGCGGGAAGAAAAAAGGGGGGGTGCATGACCGATCATGACAGTCAAAGCCAACCAACCGAGTATGACTCACCGTGGAAGGAGATCCTGAAGGGATACTTCAAGGATTTTCTGGCCTTCTTCCTTCCGGCAGCGCATGACGGTATCGATTGGCAGCGTACCCCTGAGTTCCTCGACAAGGAGTTGGATCGAATTACGAAGGAAGCGAAGGCCAAAAATCGTCGTGTGGATTTGCTGGTCAAAGTATGGCTGATCACCGGCGATGAACTCTGGGTGCTGAATCATGTCGAAGTACAAGGAGACCGTGATTCAGAATTTGCGGAAAGGATGTACACCTGCCAGCATCGGGCACATGACCTCCACCGCAAACCGGTAGTCGGCTTGGCAATTCTGGCGGACGAGGAACCAAACTGGCGGGTTTCGGAATATCGTCAGGCACTGTGGGGGTCCGAAGTGATTTATCGGTTCAACACAGTAAAATTATTGGATTATGTGGATCAGCTATCTGATCTGAAGGAATCCGACAATCCTTTTGCCATCATCACCCTCGTACACCTGACTGCTAAACGGACCAAGAACCATCCAAATGAACGCTTCCAAGAAAAGAAGAACATTACACGCAGTCTGTACAAACAGGGACTGAGTCGTCAGAAAATCATTGACTTATACCGATTCATCGATTGGATACTCAGTCTGCCGGAAAAACTTGATGCCCTGTTTTGGGAAGATCTGTCTCGCTTTGAGGAGAGCCAAAAAATGCCTTATGTCACGAGTGTAGAACGGATTGGGATACGGAAGGGTGAACAGATCGGTGAGGCCAAAATCTTAACGCGCCTGTTACAACGTCGTTTTGGCATTGTGCCTGAGTGGGCCAGTGAAAAAATTGCCAAGGCCGAGCCGTCTTCTTTGGAAGAGTGGGCCGACCGCGTATTGGATACCCCAACGCTGGACGAAATATTCGCGGACAAGTTATGACGAGCATTCTCCAGAATGGCCACCGCCACCCATGCTGGGATTCTTGACCCCACGCATCTGCGCCATGGCCAACGCCCCAAACCGTACCAAGATCATGCGGGAGAGTGGGCCTTGAGCCAATCGCGCAGGACATCGTTCATTCGCGTTTGCCAACCTTTACCTGTGGCGCGAAAAGAATCGATCACCTCGGCATCAAAACGGACCGTGGTGGAAACCTTCGTGCCGCTGCCCGCAGGGCGACCACGGCGCAGGGCTTGGCGAAAGGCAGCCATCCCTTCTCCCGGAGAGACTGGACGGTCACCGATTTTCCAAACCCCCCGTTCAAAATCGGCATCCGTCATCTCCGGAATTTCCTCATATTCTTCGGGCGTGATGATGTGGGCGTCAACCTTCGCCAAGTCACTCCCGATAACGTGCTTGCTCCCGCTCATTGGCTTTCCTCATCGTGAAAACGTGACGGGTTTCCCCGCGAGCAACATACCCAACCACGACCAAACGACCGTCCAGGACTCCATAACAGATCATCCTCCGTTCCCCATAGTCGCGCCGAGTGTCCGCAAATTGATGGACTTGACCTGCAAATACCAGGGGGGCATCCAAAAAGTCGAGTCCGCGCTCCTTCAGAGTTTCCTCGCGTTTGGCCGGGTCGTAGGTGATTTTCATCGTCTCTATTGTAGTAACATTTATTCTTAAGTTGCAACCATGGAATCAAGACAATCGCATTTGAGATCTTGACACCAAAGCGTGCTGACATTCAATAGTTCTGTCCACGATGCATTATTCCCAGAAGCCATGCAGTTAAACACATATAAAGCCACAAACCAATCCACCACGGTTCGGTTTTTTGGAAAAAACTATGCCCCTCTCCGGGAGGAACCTTGATGACCAAGCTCCCCGCAACGTTGGGGGCTATGCGGCCTAGTTCATGTCCCATTTGATCGAACGCCGCAGAAATCCCGGTGTTGGCCACGCGGATCATCGGCAGTCGATTTTCAACCCCACGCATCTGCGCCATGGCCAAATGCTGCGGTTTGGCCAATTCCCCAAACCAGGCATCGTTGGTAACATTCACCAACCAACGGGCAGACGCCCGCCCCAATTGTGCCACCTCCTGGGGAAATATAGTCTCATAACAAACCAATACCCCGATGGCCCCCCGCTCCCAAGGGAGTGGTATCGGACCCAACCCGCGCGAAAAATCCTCGGTACCATAGGTCAGCTTCTTGATAAACGTCGGCATGACGGATCGAAATGGGACAAACTCGCCAAACGGAACCAAGTGATGCTTATCATAACGCCGCGCCATGGTCCCGGTCTCATCCAACAATAACACGCTGTTATAGTACAACCATTGCCCATGTTCATCCTTGTCGGCCACCGGGACACCGGTTAGAACGGGTGCCCCCAGTTTTTGGCTCAACACAACAATCCGTTTTTGCGCCTCAGGAGAGGCTTGGAGAAAAAAAGCGATGGCGGTCTCCGGCCAAAGGACAAGATCCACCGATTCGTTCATCGCGCCGCTCAACTGTACATATTGGGTCAATCCCACCTCGCGATATTTGGGATCCCATTTATGGACTTGCGCAACATTGCCCTGTACCAAACCCACCTTCAAAGGGGGTGCCACAACGGCATCCTGCCCTGGAGAAAGCACGTCAATACGCCATGCACCGTAGCCCACCGCCACCAGCACAACGCCCAACACCAACCCACCCCCCCCCATCATGGTCCCCCGATGAAACCCCCGAATCCAGATCAACGCCAACATGGCCGCTGGAAATACCATGAACCACGACAATAAAAAAACACCCCCCAAATCGGCCATCTGGAGGATGTAAATCTGATCACTCCAACCATACCCCACCAGATTCCAGGGAAAACCAGAAAAAAGAGTACTGCGTAACCATTCACTCACGACCCACAAAGACGGGGCTGCCAGCGGTAACAATCCGGGCCTCGGAGCCAAGTGTCGCAACAAACCGCCAAACACGGCACTATAGATCGCCATGGTCGCCGCCAGCAGGGCCAGAATCAACACGGCAAAGCCCATCCAAATGCCACCGTGCTGGTTCAAGCTGGTCAAAAGCCAGGAAAAACCCAACAGGTGATGACCCAATCCAAAAAGAAAACCAAGCCGCGCACCCCGTTTCCAGGTTACCAGCGTGAGGGATCGAATCAGAACGGCCAAACCCACAATCATGACGATTTGTTCATGATAGGGGGGCAATCCGCGCACAGAAACCATACCGGCCAAAAATACCGTCAGTTCCAGCCGCCACGTCTGCAAAAACACGGCAAGTGCGGGGTATCGGGCAAAAATAGTCAACCTACGCATACGGATTGGCAATTCCCAGGCGGGAGAGTATGGCGATTTCAGCGGTCTCCTGACGCAATGCCGCCTCAGGTGACTGCTCATGGTCATAACCCGTCAGGTGCAGGATTCCATGGGCCACCAGATGGGCCAGATGATCTTCAAACCTTTTTCCCTGCTCCTCGGCCTCCCGAACGACCGTCTCATAGGCAATCACCAAATCCCCAAGGAGCCGTGGTTGGCCTGGGTGCGGCCACTCCTCCCCATCATCCATCATGGCAAAAGAAAGAACATTGGTCGGTTTGTCCTGGCCACGATAACGATGATTGAGTTCCCGAACCTCGGCATCGTCCGTGAGCCGGATGCCTACTTCGCATGTATCCTCGCATCCCCCCGCAACGCACATATCCCCATACGCCAACGCAACCCGTGCCACCTTCGTCACCTGTTTTTTAACCTTTGGCCACCGCGACTTGTCCCGTTCGACCCGAATTGTTCCCTTCACGACGCACCCCCTCCTTGCGAGCCTTGTTCTGGTCTGGATACTCAATCCGGTGGTGATAAAACCCCAACGTCAGCACGCGAATAAAAGCCTCTTCGATCAGGGCAACTTCTTTGAGAGTCAGACCACACGCATCCAGTTGATCATCGGCGATCTTGCTGGCAACAATCCGTTTGACAATCGCCTGAATCTGGGATGAGGACGGGGTTCGCAACGTCCGGGCAGCCGCTTCCACCGAGTCGGCCAGCATGAGGATACCCGCCTCTTTGGATTGGGGCTTGGGACCAGGATAGCGAAATTCCTCAGGGTTGATGTGTTCCCCCCGTTTTGCCGCTTGGTTCACCGCCTTGTTGTAAAAATATTGAATTAACGAAGTCCCATGATGCGTCGAAATCGCCTCGTAGATCGGTCCTACAAGATTTTCCTTTCGGGCCAACTCCTGGCCATCCTTGACATGCGCCATGATGACCTTGGCCGACATGGAGGGCAAAAGATTATCGTGTCTGTTCTCTCCCGACTGATTTTCAACAAAATAAACCGGCTTAGTCATCTTGCCGATATCGTGATACAAGGCCATCACCCGCGCCATCAGCGGGTTGGCGTCGATGTTTTCCGCCGCCGCCTCGGCCAGATTGCTCATCATCACCGAATGGTGATAGGTTCCCGGACTGCGTAATGACAACTCCCGAAGCAAAGGATGATCGCCCGAAGCCAGTTCCAACAACCGTGAATCGGTGGAAACGTTGAATACAGACTCCAACAGGGGAATCAACGCCAATGCCCACAAACCAAGCAACAAACCGCTGGTGAGTGCCATCAACATGCCGAGAATCCATTCCAAATTGGGTTTGTTACCACTCAAAAGCTCGACAACCGGCATGGTGGCCATTTGCGCCACACCAACCCAAACCCCCGCAATCAGGGCATCAAAGCGACGGCGGCAGGTACGAAGCCGGACCCCACCCACCAGCGACCCCACCATGTAATAACAAAACAGTGGCAAACCGCCATTGGCCGACAACGCCTCCACAAATGAAAGAATGATCCCCAAAATCAACGCGCCACCCGGAATACCCGCCCTGGCACCCACCGTCAGGGAGGCCAGGGAAGAGGCCAAGGCAACATGCGGCAGATAGACCATCATCGGCGTCGGCAGTGCCAACACCTCCGCAATTCCTTGCCCCATCGCAAGCGTTACCGTACTGATGAATGAGGTCACCAAGAGAATGGAACTCAACATGGCGACTGTCTTCATATCCCTTGGAAACGCCTGAGAGGTAATGGTCAGAAACCAATAACCCAAATAAAGCATGATCCCCAAAATGACGGCCAAACCCAGAAATCGCATCACTTTGGCCCCAGTCCACTGGCTTCGGTTGATGGATTCAATTTTCAGACGTGCCGCTTCGGTAACCAACTCCCCTTCCCGAACCAACATCTGCCCCCTTTTGGCCTGAAAAAATACGCTGTCAACCTTATCAAAGGCCTGCTGCTGCCGCAGACGGGTTTCCGCCAGATTCAATACCAGATTGGGCCGGACCAACGCCCGACTTTCCCGCAACAACCATTCCTGGATTTCCCGGGGATACTGATCCAGATGCTTGCGCATAGACTCCCCAAGAAGCCAACGCATCCCGTTGAGATCAATTGGTTTTTCCCACTCTTTCCCTTTGCGCTCTTTGCCATCGGCAATGGAATTGATGACCGATGGTGCATCCCGAAGATCCTTGAGCGTTTCTGGACCACTGACAACCGTTTGGTTACGCAATTCCCCAAGCCACTCGGAAACTTTGATCCCCAGGGTGGGCAATGAGTCCAGATTCAGCAGGGATTGCACCACCCGAGGAGAGACCTCCTCCTCCAATCTTTGGGCAAATTCATCGGTCAAGACCGTAAGATTAGGCTGCGTCCCCAGTGGCTCACGCATGGTTTGCAACCATTCCAAGGCTTCGTTAATCTGGCGAACGACGGGATCGATCATGCCACCGTCCCAATCATAAACGGTCGCAACCCCCGCCGCCGCTTCCTGGCGAAGCTTTTGGGTCGTCTCTTTGTCTTCCACCAACAGATCACGATCCGCTTTGATATTTTTCTGGGCGATTTCTCCCACCGCCGGAAGATACTGTGGTTTTAAAACGACGGGAGAGTTGATGATGGTCAGAGCCAAAACGTATGCCGAGAAAATCACGGCGACAACGACGGTCTGACGGGTCACCAGATGTTTGATTTCCTTCTGAGGTTTGGGAAATAGTTTGACAAGTATCTTCCCCCTGTTCTCAGCCATGGCTCATTCCGACCCTCTGCTTTGCCATCGATGTCTGCTGGGCATGATCATAGGCCGCAACGATACTGCGGACCAGTGGGTGACGCACGACATCCCTGTCAGAAAAGTGTACCCATTCGATCCCCTTGACATGTTTCAAGATATCCGAGGCATCCATCAACCCGGACCGTGTTCCCCTGGGGAGGTCCACCTGGGTGGCATCACCACACACCACAGTATGGGAACCCGGTCCCAAGCGCGTCAAAAACATTTTCATCTGCTCTGGCGTCACATTCTGCGCCTCATCCAAAATGATGAACGCCTCATTCAGGGTACGCCCCCGCATATAGGCCAGCGGTGCCATTTCCAACACGTTGCGACTGAGCATCTTTTCAATCCGTTCGCCACCCAGCATATCCCCAAGCGCATCAAACAGGGGACGCAGATAAGGATCGATCTTCGCATGGAGATCCCCTGGCAAAAACCCCAACCTTTCGCCCGCCTCCACCGCCGGCCTGGTCAGGATGATACGGGATACCCCACCTTCCAGATAACCGGCCACGGCACACGCCACCGCCAAATAAGTCTTCCCAGTCCCCGCAGGCCCGATGGCAAAGGTCAACTCGGACCGCTTAAGCGTTTGAATGTATTCAGCTTGCCGGGTTGTCCGGGGGTATATCGTCTTCTTGGGGGTCTTAAAACTGTTTTCCTCGGAGAACACACCCTCCAGCACACCCTTCTCGCTCAGGGCGGTGATCCCGGCTTGCACGCGGTGTAGGTCCACCTGTTGGCCTTTTTTCAACGCATCATAGAGGGTTTCCAAAAGCGTTCTGACCTTCTCTCCCTGAACCGCCGCTGCGGTGATGACCACACGATTGCCCAGCGAATGCAATGCCACATCGAGATGATCCTCGATCAACCTTAAATGGGCATCCAACTCCCCGAACAAAATGGCAGCGAGGTGATTGTCGGGAAACTCAATGACCTGGGGGGGGAGATCCGGTACTTGGCTATCGTCCATGTTTTAAGACCATGTTTCCATACTTACCATTACGGCTGATCATCCCATCTACTTCAATCAATTCTGCACGCATCCGTCCCCCACTAGACACCCTTTCAGAGAATTGGGAAGCCCTTCGACAATATCAACCTGTACCCTTTGCCCGACCATTTCGGGAGATCCCTGAAAATTTACCATTCTATTTCCTCGCGTCCGGCCACTCATCATGCCGTCTCCCAACCGAGAAGGTCGTTCAACCAAGATCTCTTCTCGTTTACCAACCTGGTTTTGATTACTCTGCCGTTGTATCTGGTTGAGTCTTTCCTGAAGAATCGCCAAACGCCGACGTCCAACGTCCAAAGGGACCATAGGTTCCATCAACGCCGCCGGTGTTCCCGGTCTGGAGGAAAACAAAAATGAATAGGCGTGATCAAAGCGGATCTCTTCGATAAGATTCAGGGTATCCTGAAAATCATCGTCGGTTTCGCCAGGAAAACCGACGATAAAATCGGAAGCCAAGGCCATATCAGGATGTGCCTGCCGCAGTTTTCTGGCCCATTCCCGATAATCTGCGACCGAGTGTCCCCGTTGCATCGCGTGCAGGATGGCATCGGAGCCGGATTGGATGGGGAGGTGCATGTAAGGGCACAAGGTGTCCACCTCGGAAAAAACTGCGACCAAATCATCGTTCATATCCGCCGGATGTGAGGTCACAAAACGGATCCTGCCAACCCCATCCAGCAAGGCCACCTGCCGAATCAGCAAGGCCAGGTCGTGAGGAACGCCCGCAGCATCCGCACCGCTGTAGGCATTGACATTTTGCCCAAGGAGCTGCACCTCGAACGCCCCATGGGCCAAGCAAACAGAGATTTCCGCAAGGATATCCGCAACGGGCCGACTCCACTCCCGACCGCGCGTATGCGGAACGACGCAATAGGTACAAAAACGGTTGCATCCTTCCTGAATGGTTACCGAAGCGACCGGTCCGGTCTGTCCCGTTTCGGGGAGGTGATCAAATTTATCGGTTGCCGTCGCCTGGACGGCATAAATTTTTTGCTCCCCGTAAAGCAACCGGTTCAGCATCATGGGCAGTTCGTGATAATTTTGTGGGCCAAAGACCAAATCGACATAAGGGGCACGCCGGAAAATTTCCTCCCCTTCGGCCTGACCGACACACCCACCCACGGCAAAGATCACCCTGCGCCCCGCATCATGCCCACCCACTAGTTTGCGCATCCGTCCTAGTTCGGAAAATAGTTTTTCTTCGGCTTTTTCACGGATATGACACGTATTAAAAATGATCAGATCAGCCGTCTCCGGGGTTGAAACCGGCGTCAAACCGTGGCTTTTTCCCAAAAGATCGGCAATGCGTCCGGCGTCATACAGATTCATCTGACAACCGAAATTTTTGATGAAAAGGTTTTTCAAGCCGTCTCCGTTGGTTTGTTCGACGAAAACCGTTCTCCAAGGGCCGACCAAACGGTTGGCGGGACAAAGGGGGCGACATTTCCCCCCATCTTGGCGATTTCCTTGACCAAGCGCGAGGAAATATACGTCGTCGATTCGCTGGCCATCAGAAACACGGTCTCCACCAGGGGGTTCAGCTTACGGTTCATGGCCGCCATTTGAAACTCATATTCAAAATCAGACACCGCCCGCAAACCACGCAGGATGGTGCAAGCTCCCATTTCCGCAACAAAGTGGATCAGCAATCCATCCATCTTGCAACTGCGCACACTCGGCCACTCCCGGGTTGCTTCCCGAAGAAATGCCATCCGTTCAGGGACTGAAAAAAGGGCGGTCTTCGCCGTATTATCGGCGATGGCCACGATCACCTCGTCAAACAGCAGACTACCCCGGGCAATGACATCCAGGTGGCCCAGAGTGACGGGATCAAAGGTTCCAGGGTAAACGGCAATTTTTTTCATTTACGTCGTGTCTTTCCCACCGATCATTGAAAAAATGGAGATACGGGTATCACCGTAGCGTCGGTATTGCAATGGCTCCCATGATGTACAATCTTTTAATGATGCCCCCGCTTCATGTTCCGCGACCGCCAGAGTCCCTGGACTAACAAATATAAATTTTCCAATATTCGACAACACTTCCGGTACAAGTCCACGACCATAAGGGGGGTCGAGAAAGATAAGACCCAGCCGTTTGTCCGATTGTTGATATTTTTGTTGGAGCAGGGCTTGAAGTTTTGTCCACGTTGCGGTCTGGGGGAGTGCCCCTTGGATCACGGCTGTTTGGTGTGTACAACGCAGCCGATCACAGTTTTGCCGGATGGTTGCGCAGGCCGAAGGGTTGGAATCGACAAAAACGGCAAATTCCGCCCCCCGACTGAGGGCTTCCAAGCCCAACAACCCGCTCCCGGCAAACAGATCCAGAACCCACGCTCCCGAGAGTTGCCCCCCCAGGATGTTAAACACCGCTTCCCGAACCCGTCCCGTCGTTGGTCGCACATCGGGGTCGTCTGGGACGTAAATCCGTTGTCCCCGATGGATTCCACCACTCACGCGAATCATGGATCATGCGCCGTGGCCATGGCGATCATCAATAAACTTCCGTCAGTTGCCGATTGAGTCGGTCGATCCATTCGGCGATGTAGTTGATGATGACATCGCGCCCCGGTTCCGAGTCTATCGACAAGCCAACATGTCTCTGCGCCACTTTTTCCAGTTCCTTAGCCATATCCAGTTCCATGAAGGTTCCTTGCATGGCCCTTACTTTGTCAACCATCTCCGCGATCCGCGCCATGAGTTGGTCGATCACCTTGTTTTTGAGCATAAGCCGCTGGGATGGACTGAAATAGTGAAGAATTTGACCATCCAGGCGCAACACCACCGCCACTTTTTTTTGTTTCTTGAAGATAGCCTGAAGGATATGGTCTCCCAGTTGCGGTCGCTCCGGGCGTATTGGGGCCAAGGATGGCGGCTGAACGACGACATTGGTTAACCGCTTACGACCTGTCAAAAACCCCACCTCACCGAAGAAATCTCCCGGTTTCATGTTGGCCATGGAAATACCCGCCCCTTCCTTGACGACGCTGGCAAACCCGTGCAGGAGTACGAACAAAACCCGGTCCGATCCCCCTTCCTGAATCAGGGATTCCCCGGCATCATAGCCTAGAACCTGAATGTATTCCTGCGGAAGCTCTGCAAGATCGGCGGCGTTCAAAGATTCAAAAAGAACCAAGGACCGCAAGATTTCCCCAAGATAATCCAAACCAAGATGGTCATACGTGATCACAGATCCACTCCACCCCCATTAGGCAAGGCTTTTAAAAACACCCGCAAGAAGAAAACCCAATAAACCAGCCTCAACAACCCGCATGGTATAACACATGCGCGGACAAAAATCGACTCTATATGGTTCAACGGCTTTCGTTCAGGGGGCAGCCCAACTCTCCGAAGGCTAAAAAATAGAGGCGGTATCCTCTGATTGTGATTGATTACGGACGGATAAGGTTTTGAGGCGGGACAGGTATCGATGGTGCCGGGATATATTTTTCCTGGGCGACCAGTGGGGGGACATATTGCACGGGTAAAGGCCACGCACGCATCAGTCCAAACAGAAGGCCAATCCCCCCCAGGATCATCGCACCCATTTTAATCACCATGCGGAGTTCAAGTTCCTTGAGTTCCCTTTCCAAGCGGAGAATATCGCCCTTGAAAGCCCCTTCCAAGCGAAGAATATCGCCCTTGGTGGCCACATCTTGAAGTCTGGACTCTTCCACCTTCTGTAAAACGCCAGAAAGTGCCTTTGCCTGAGCTTCCGCTTGTACTGACGGAACGCCAGCACTTTCCAGTTCCCTTGCAAAGGCCATGGTATCGAACGGTACGGCTGCACTCATGGTGGTTCCTTTCCCAAGGTGAACGCAAACGATCCTCGCGGATATACTACTCTATATCGTCCGACACCGTCCAACTCTATTTTGGTCGCAGTATCCCACTTTCAACGACAAACCTAAACCCCGATTGAAGACTGGTTTAACTGTTGGGAAGAGCGTGTTATCTTGGTACACATCATTTTTGTTCCAACAACCCACCTGCTGAGAGGTTGCCACCATGCTGATCGATCTTGGTACCATGTCGCCCAATCAGGTATATCATACGGTGACACAAACCCTGATCCCGCGCCCCATCGCCTGGGTTTTGACAGAAAATCAGTCAAAATCCTTCAATATTGCCCCATTCTCCTATTTTAACGCCATTGCCAGCGAACCCCCTTTGCTGATGCTCTCCATTGGCCTGAAAAAGGATGGCTCCCCCAAGGATACCCGGCGCAATATTCTTGAAAGAAAACATTTTATCGTCCATATCGCATCCACAAATGTTTTGGATGCCCTCAACAACTCGTCTGCCGAACTCCCCGATGACGTATCGGAAGTGGAAAAAGAAAAACTGACTTTGGCCGAATTTCCCGGTTTCAGCCTCCCCCGGATTGCCGATTGCAAAGTCGCGTTTGCCTGCCGGTTTCACGAAGTGATGGAAATTGGAAAAGTTCGCCAAGCCCTTATTTTTGGAGAGATCCAGACCATTTTCGTCGATGATTCCGTAGTGACCCACGATGCCAAAGGGAGGATGCGGATCAACACCACCGGCATCGCCCCCCTTTCCAGACTGGGGCCGGGAGAATATGCCGAATTTGGAAAAATTGTCAGGATTCCCATCCCCACGGTCTAGTCAAAATTCAACAACCTTTGATCTCCCAAAGAATACGCTATGCCCATGCAACCCCATCCATTGCCATGATTCCGAGACACGGTTGATGGAAAAAGAATCACACCTCCCCTCTTCGGACATCCTCCTGAGGATCACGGGGATCCTGTTGTTGGCGTTATACGCCATTTTTGGAAAATTCCTCCCCGACAGTCAGGGATTGTTGGGGCGGGATTTTGCCGTCACCCTGCCGCAACTGCTGGATGGAAGATTTTGGCACCAACACAACAGCTTTTTTTCCCTCCCTTGGTTCACCCCCTCGTTTTGTGCCGGTCTCCCCGCGTTTCCCAACCCTGGAAACCTGTTTTATTCCATCCCCCAACTGCTCGCCTTTTTTATGGATCCTCTCAGGAGCGTCCAGGCCACCTTTTATCTTTTTGCCCTTTTGGGAGCTTTTGGTTTTTATATTTTGTTACAGCGGAACTTTAAAATTTCGCGTGCTACCGCTTGGCTAGGTGCCGTATTGTTCCTGTTCAATGACTATTACAGTCAGCATATGCTCAACGGACAAATCGCCTGCCATGCCATCATGCTCACCCCCTGGATTGCTTGGTTTTTGACCCGCCCCGCGACAACCCATCTGGCTTCCATCGCCTTCGCCGCATTGCTTCTGGCGTATGTCGTTTGGAGCGGGGCTGTTTTCCTGGCGTTGCCCATGGTCATCGCCTTAATGATCATCGGCATTACCCACCAATACGCCCACCCCGACGCCAACAACCGTTTTTGGCTGCGGTTTGCCACCGCTCTCCCCCTCGCCACCGCACTGTCGGCAGCCAAATGGTGGTCGGGAGTGCAACTGCTCCACCACCTTGGACCCGCACCGACCTCTCTGGCCCGTGTCCGAGAGATCGATGAAGCGATTGTTCTCCTGTTTCAAAGCCTGTTTTTCCCCTACCGCGAACAGGGGGTGGCCTTGGGCATTACCATCATCCCGCTGATCATGCTGGTGACCGCATTGGGCATGGCCTTGGTTCGGCACCGGACCATCAAACAACCCTATCGCATCCCCCGCGAACAATTAACGCAACTTTTCATCATTCTGATCCTCGTCCTCATCCCCCTGTCTTTGACCATCGCCTCACCCATGTGGGATCCCATACTCCGCCAAGCCCCTATTTTTTCCGAGGGTTTGCCGCTCACGCACAGTTGGTCCGCCTTTATCAGCGTGGTGATCCTCTGGGGTTGTCTCGCCCATGACCGCATTCCCTGGACCCGAAGCCATCGCAATGAGCAAATTTTTGCCGCCCTCATCCTGATCCTGATCCTTCAAGGTTTCGCCCATCGCCCCCCCCTACAGCCAGAACGCTATGATCCGACACCGATTCTGAATGGCTACTCTGGGGAAAAACGGGCAGGATGGTCACCGCAGATTCTGCAATTGACCGCAACGACAGACGACCAAGCCAAAACGATCACCCAACCTCTTGATCGCAATAATGTCATGGTCAATGGCTATTCGGTTGTATTTTGCAACGAACCGCTGTTTGGTTCCTCCTTTGACCGTTTTCCCTACAAACCACTCATCATCGGTTCGGTGTATGCCTTGCTGGAATCTGGCTTCAACATGAAAAATCCCGCCTGTTATCTGGCCCCCAAAGAAAATCATTGCCAGGTGGGTGACCATTTTCAAGAAAACCAAAGAGAAGCACTGGATCATTTTGCCCACTATCGCCCGTTTTCCTTCAACAAACCCCGTGGACAACAGACCGCCGAATGGATCAGCTTAGCCAGTTTGATCCTGCTGCTCCTTGGGCTGGGTTGGCATTACACCACCAGGGGGCAAGAGGCCGAGGCGACATCATGAAGTTTATCGTTTTTCTCCGATAAAGCGGCTTTGATTGCCCCAATCACCGGATCCCAATCTCCCCGTTGTCTCTGACGAAACAACCGTACCGTGGGATACCACGGGGTCTCCTCGCCATGGCGCATCCAACGCCAATCGGGGACCAACGGCAACATGGCCCAGGTCAATCGTCCCAAAGCCCCGGCGAGATGCAGTAAAGCGGTATCGACCGTCACAATCACATCGAGCCGCGCCAAAGCCGCCGCCGTATCGGAAAAATCCCCCAGGCGGGTACTGAGATCAACAACATTTTCCCGCCCAGAAAAAACCGCCAGTTCCTCTTTGCGAATATCCCGTTGCAACAGGAAAAAACAACACCCAGCGACATCCAGCAGCGACCCCAGATGTTCCACAGGAAGGGATCGGTTACGATCATTCTTATGGTTTGGATTGCCCCGCCAAACCAGACCGACCTTGACCCCCCTACGCTGCCCAATATCTTCAAAACGCTGCATACGGATCGGATCGGCAAACAGATAGGGGGCCGTGGTCGGCAACGCCGTGGGGATGATCCCCAAAAGACCTGGCAGACTCAACAGAGGGCTTTGGCAAACACACGGGGGGAGGTGCTGTGGGACACTGGTGAGGAAATCAATCCCTGCCACCCCGCGAAACAACGCCTCCAACGGTTCGGGACATAAAAATGCGATGCGGCCACCACGCTGTCGTACCCAAGGGACAAAACGGATGCCCAATAGACTGTCTCCAAAACCCTGTTCACAATGCAACAGAATCATCTCTCCGTGCAGATCCCCCCCATCCCACAACGGTTCCGGGCGCAAATGCGGTGAAAAATCCTTGGTCTTCCAACGCCATTCATAGCCACGCCAGCCCATTTCAAACGCACCATGGAGCAGATGGGCCAAACTTTTGCCAAAGTGGGCTTCGGCACACGACGGATCTTGCAGGATAGCCTTGTCATACCAGACCACAGCGGATTCGATATCACCCAACTCCTGATAAACAAAGCCCAACGTTGCCATAGCGACCGTATCTGCGGGATCGATCTGCAAGGCATGTTGCAAGATTTCCAACGCCTCTTCGTGGCGTCCCAACTTTTGCAGCGCAGATCCCCAATAACCCAAAGCGGCCCCCAGGCTGGGTTGCAGTGATGCCGCTTTTTGCAAACAATCCACCGACTGATCCAGATGTCCCTGTTCCTGAAGGATAATCCCCAAATTGAGCCACGCCTGGGGATGGTCTCCATCTCCCTGGAGTATTTTCTTGAATAACGCTTGCGCCTCATCCCACCGTTTCAATGCCATCAATAACAACCCGGCATGGTGAAGAAATTCGCGATTTTCAGGTTGCAGATGCAACGCCATCCCCCAATATTTCAGGGATTCCTCCCACCGCTGCAAACGGTAAAAAAGTTCTCCCAAACTGGCGTAGGCCTCAGGCCATTGGGGTTGGAGTTGGATCAGAGTGAGATAATAAGGGATGGCCCGCTCCAAGCATCCATTTTGATGAAAAGCGTTACCCAGATTGCGATAAGCTGGGGCAAAATCGGGTTTCAAGGTCATGGCTTGTTCATACTGCGCCACCGCCGCCTCCCACTGACCCAGATCCAGGAGGGCAATACCCAGGTTGTTATAGGCTTGAAAATAATTGGGATTGAGCGCAATCGCCGTGCGTAGGGATGTTACGGCTTCCTCGCATTGCCCCATTTCCCGCAACACATTGCCCAGATTATTATGGGTTTCGCTTGACCTGGGCTGAATGGCCAATGCGCGGCGATAACTCTCTGCCGCTTCAGGCCACCGCCCCAACGCATGATAGGCCAACCCAAGATTATTATAGGCTTCGACAAAACCGGGCCGTTGCGCTACCGCTTTGGATATCCAAGAGACAGCCTCCCCCCACTGTCCCCTCTGATAGGCGATAACTCCCAAAAGGTGCAGGGCGTCGGCATGGTTGGGAGAAGTCTGTAACACATTCCGAACGATCGTTTCGGCCTCGTCGAGCCGCCCCTGGAGCAGATATTCCACGGCCCGGTCAAAACCCGGGCCAACTTGGCGTCGCTTGCTGGCTTTGCTCATGGTTTCGACCTGTTAAAAAATTTGCGCGACAATCACGGATGTCTGGAGAGAATGGTCAATCCCTAACCTCCACAATCGCTTTGCTAAACCACAGACCCCAAAATGACATTGGCCAAACCATTCACGACGTCGGGAGGGGATGATTCCAATCAGCCATGCCTGAAGCATCAAAAAAATCGTTCAACAATGAAAGAGGGGGGGATCCTTGTATGGCACCATCCAAGTGGGCACCATCACCTCCTAAATCATTCTGGGCGGTTATCACATGATGGTAGAACTCTACCAAGTCGCCGTAGATCGATTGCACGCTCGGTTGTCCCTGTTGCATATCCATCACATGGAGTTGATCGATCTGTTCCTGGCTCATGGTTCCGGCTGATTGGGTTTCCATGACCCAATGCATCACATTGACAAACTGCTCCTCAAAGGAAATGTTAGGGTTCAACGATTCATCCCCCTGGGTTTCCACCCCACTATGAGCAGTGCCAACAGGTTGTTCTGGATGAGTCAAAGCATTCATGAAGTCTATAAACTGTTTTTCAAACGTCGCATCGAACGGATCGACCAAAGTGGTTGCCGCAGGATCATCAGCATCAGGTGTCCCCGTGCCCGACGCATAGGACATGTTCACGTCCACCATAAGACCCGTCGTCCCATCGGCCTTTTCAAAACGCGCCAGTTCCGCTATGAAATTGTCGGCCACTTCCGTTGGATGCGGTACCGTTTGTGATGTCAATGTCAAGGCGGTGATACCCAGACGGTCAAGCCCAACCAATGCACCGTCCGCCGCCCAAACTTGCAGATTGCCGAAGGCCGCATCCTGCATGTCGATACGGTGGTCATGATTGCCATCCAAAGAGGCCAGGGCCGTCAGGCCATTGGTGCTTTCTGGGGCAAAATATTCGGAAAATACCTCTCGAATATCGTCAATAACCCCATTGCCATTACGATCCATGACCAGGAGACCATCTCCGCCAGCGACCCAACCCGTCTGATCCAACACACCATCGGCGTTCATATCGAAAGAAAAAGGATCGGATTGTCTGGACGAAAGTTCAATGCCATTGCCATTCAGGTCCAGTACCAGAGGATCACCACCCCAGGCGTTGATACCAGCAAGGGCAGTGCCAACATCACGATTGTCCAAGCTGGTATAATACGTGAAAGTGGCCGATGCCCCAGGAGCAAGCGACCCAACATCAAAGGCGATCGAAATTCCCTGGTCTACAGTATACGTTGTCCCCGCTGCGGGAGCCGACTCATAAACCCCGGGATCATAAATATTTTGTATGATGAAACCATCGTTACCATAACCATCAATATACGGACCATAGTAAGAATAGGGAAAGGTCGCAACCTGGGCACGTGCGTCATCCGAATAGAAAAATATGGAAGCCTGAGTCCCGGTCAGAGTTTGATAAGCATCGCTGGGGAGACTCGTAGCCTGAACCAAAGAACGACCGCTTTCCTGATAGACTATGGTGTTGATGGTCTCGAAATCTCCCCCCTGGTCAACCGTGTTATCAGGATCAAAGCTGCGCATGAAACGAACCGAGTCCAGAGTATCCGATAAACTCAGGTTGGTCAGCGTAACAACATTGCGAAAAAAGTTTGCATTGACATCAAAGCAAATGGTTTGCGAAATACCCAGGGCATTATCAAGCGTCCCCGCGATTGTAGCCGACAAATTATTTCCCGCCGAATGATCCGTAATCGAGAGGATGGTGATGTCATTACCGCCCGAAAGCTGAGAATTCGTACCGACGTGGGGGGTTCCTCCCACTTTAAAACCGGCAGTCCAACGCTCTTCGGGTGTGCCGGGAAGAAAGAAATCGATGGCTGAATCAATTCCCTGATTGAAACCATCGTGATCAAAGCTCATCCCAATATTGGAGTGACTAGAAGTTCCGTAGAAATCTGTTGGTTTTGAACCCCCGGTACCGAAAGAACCACGGGAGGAGATACCCAACTCAATATAATTTCCCCCCAGAAAAATTTCACTACCTGCCTTGGTGTGATGCGCCCCTGTAAGGGTTACGGAGGGGGCTATCTCAAGGGCGAAACTTTGACCAGAAACGGTATCACTGCCATCGCTCAAAGAAAAAAGAAAGCTGTCACTGGTACTTGCGCCACCATCATGGGTATACCACATGATACCGCTATTGATATCGGCCTGGGTAAAGGTACTGCCCACTTCCAACGTGGTCCCACCCTTGGTCAGAACGCCATGACCCGGCGAGGCGTCCAGAGTATAAACCAAAGACAATGCGGACAGCGTTTCCACATCGGTGGTCACAAGGGCAGCAGAAGAGATGACGACATCCCCATCATTGAAAAGAGACGCCCCATGATTGGTGATGACTGGCGTATCGTTGGCACCAGCAATGTTGATATTCAGAGTCGCCGTTTTGGTCAGCGTTCCATCGTCGGCTGTAACCGAAAAACTGTCCACCCCATTAGAGAGTAGGCTGTTGATGGCTTGGTCGTTCGGTACAAAAGCATAGACACCACTTGCCGCATGAAGATAAAGCGTTCCGTAGATCCCTTCGTTGATCAGATCATAGGAAACACCGCCGATGGTGGTGTTAAGACTGGTACCGCCAATCACACCGTATGTGATACTGCCCGAAGAAGAATTGGCGAGCAGCAGAGTACCGTCGGTCTGGGTGAACACATCCAACCCAGTCGTATCGACATAGCTGATAGCATCCACGGTAAAACTGGGTGATGGAGGATCAATCACGATCCCAACGACAGAATCCGTGGTCTGACTGACAACACTTTCCACAACACCAAAGCCATCGGTGTAGGAAGCGACGACACGGATGGTTTTATCGATCAAGGCGTTGCCCAAAATCAAGGTATCGTCCGTAGCCCCTGTGATATCAATGCCATCTGCCTGCCATTGATAACCGATCGTTCCCAGTCCATCCACATCGGCCAGGGTATTGGTTGCAGTCAAAGTGTGCCCCTGGATGACCGTGCCGGAAATGGCAACGACCCCGGTGGGCAAGGTATTCACATGAGTAACCGGGTTGGTGGCACCGCTGGTGATACTCTCCACCGTACCATGACCGTCGGTATAAGTGGCAATAACCTTGATGGCCTTTCCGACCTGATTGGCGGCCAACACCCACGTATCTTCCGTAGCACCATCAATGTTCTTTCCATCCGCCTGCCACTGATAGGTGACGGTACCCAATCCATCGGCATCCGCCAAAGTGTTACCCGCAATCAGTGTCTGTCCCTGAACGGCGTTACCCAGAATAAACACAGCACCAGTAGGAAGATCATTGATATTGGCGATCAGATCCGTTTTGTTGCTGGAGATTTTTTCCACCTGACCACGGACATCGGTAACGGTGGCCAAAACATCGATGACTTTGCCCACCATACTTTCCGTCAAAGTCAAAGAACTCCCGGTTGCATCACGGATCTCCTTGCCATCCGCCTGCCATTGGTAAGTGATGGTACCCAATCCATCGATATCGGCTAAAGTGCTGACAATAGACAGAATTTCATTCTGAACGAATATCCCGGAAACAGTAACCGAGCCAGAAACAGGGTAATTGACAACCGGTATCGGTTCCGGTTCCGGCGTCGGTTCCGGTATCGGTTCCGGTTCCGGCGTCGGTTCCGGTTCCGGTGTCGGTTCCGGTTCCGGCGTCGGTTCCGGCGTCGGTTCCGGTTCCGGTTCCGGCGTCGGTTCCGGTTCCGGCGTCGGTTCCGGTGTCGGTTCCGGTTCCGGTGTCGGTTCCGGTGTCGGTTCCGGTTCCGGTGTTGGCTCAGATGGCTGTACGGATGGTAATTCGTTGGTTTGTTGCTTGGGTATTTTATTGACGACAAGTGCTTCCGAGGTCAGTTTTGGTTTGGCGACATCCGGCCCCGTGGCCCCAATCAACCCCCCCAGGGAGAGTTGGGCAGGGGCTTGTTTTGCGGATAAGGTAGTTCCGACATCTTGCGTCGCCACATTTTGACCAGCCAACACCCCTCCGGTTCCGATTAAATCGGCAAGACTGACAGTATCACCAGGTCCGCTTTCTTGATTATCGGGTGTCTCCGTAAGATCTTCATTCACCCCTTGTGCGTCGGTGGCAGCGTCACCTCCGCTTGCGGGTCTGCCTTCCCCTGGCGTTTCATTCCCTTCGGTTTTTGCTTGCGGTTCGTTGCCTGCGGCAGGAGATTCCACACCCTGATTACTCTGGGAATCCTGCGCATTCTCCCCCTGACGTTCCTCTTTGGCCTTACCAATGTCCAATTGTTGATTGATATGGTTCAGGAAGGTGGCAGGTGCTTTGAACACGGGCTGTGGAGCACCGGCACCAAAAGTTACCTGGGTGGCGGTTCCAGGTTCCACAAGGGTGACAGTCCCCTGTCCTTTGGCATCAGAGATATCCAAAATACCCGATGAATGAACGACGGTGGTTGATCCATCTTCCGTGACCTCTCCCGCGAGCTGACTGCCCCGAATACCAATCACCGCCGTTGGGGTTTTGATGGTTGAATGGTGTCCCGTATGCAGGCCAGAAATGGCACCACTTTCAAAACTAAAGATACCCCGGGTAATCGTCGCTTCAAAACCTCCCAGTTTTTCGCTGGGATTGAAAATATACTTATCCAAAACCGCCTGAGACTGTTCACCCAATTGAAACGTAGTTCCATCAGGAAAAGTCAGTTTGACCAATCCCCCTTTTTGTGTTTTCAGCACATCGCCCTTAAAAACGGCATCGCCCTCCTTGAGGGGTCGTTCCACACCATCGGCCCCCTTAGCGATGACCTCACCCAACATTTCCGAAATCTTTCCAATGGGGGATCCGTGTGGTTTGGGAGGGGGTGCCTCAGAGGAGGTTGTGTCAGATTGTGCCGGTGAGGTCGTGTTCATGGTTGGCCCTGCAACCATGGTGACCGCCGGGTTTGCGTTGACAACCAGGAGTGCGTGGACGGTTTCCGGCATCAGCAAAGCACCATTGGGTGCCATCAGGACAGGCGGAACCGATGCATCAAAATAGCCTTCAACCCGGAACGTAGCACCATCAGCACCTGTGATAACAAGATCACCATCCTCCCGCATGTAGCTTCCCTGAAGCAACATGGCCACATCTGGAATCGTAACCTCCGTTTCCAGGCCGGAAAGTTCCACACCACGGTCATGGTCCAATATTTTACCGGAAGAGAGGGTGATCTGACCGGGAACAATGGGTTGTATGCTCATCGAAAACTCCGAAATTACCGCAATTTTCTTAGAATCAGCAGGATACTCCCATGGCCGAATGTTTCAGGGCATAATGCCCATTTCAAGGGCGATGGGTACATACCGCGACAGCCCATTGAGCAAAAACAAGGCCATCGCAGAAACAGACGTTTCTCACGAATAAATCAGTCAATCGTCCCTCGATCATACCAACAGGCCAGCCGATCGACCAGAAAATTCGGTTGAGCCGCATGAATAATCCATTTAAAATATCGCTTATTTGCTACAAACACTGTCCTTGCAGTGAGGTTCACCATATTTTTCACGTAATCTCAGCGTAACCCCCCAAAAAAAAGGCCACCCGAAGGTGACCTTTAAGTATTTGTTTTCACTGGCGTCCCCGGCGCGATTTGAACGCACGGCCTACGGATTAGGAATCCCGTTTACGAAACAAATCGTTACGTATTCTAAACCGATTAGCACGATCCGTTAACTTAGAAAACATAATGCCATGTTTCAGAACGCTTTGCAACCCACCCAAAAAAGCCATCAAAAATAACTCTGGTATAACAACACAAAAAAAAATCCCGTAGCTGCGCCTAAATTGCGCTTGAACTTCGCCAAGCAGAAAATTCTGCTGCGCTGAATTTCTGCTCTGCAACCATGATCGGAACATGTTTTTTCTGTTACTTACTCCTGACAAAATGTTGCGAATAAAAAATAAAGCATCGCTAAAATTCCTCTTGCGTAACACACCGGAAAGGTTGATAGTGGGGTTTCCAATGGCAAAACAACCTTAGAGGATATTGATATGGGATCCCTGACCGACCGCCTCCAGACTCTCACTGAGACAGTCAAAGCGCATTCACACAGTTACCATGTCTTAAACGCGCCGACCGTCACTGATACCGAATATGACGCCCTTTTTTCCGAGTTAGTTGACCTGGAAAAAGAGGCAGGCTGGTTCGTTGCGGATTCCCCTACCCACCGGGTTGGAGAACCCCCGCAAGCAAAATTCAAAACTTGTAAGCATGGCTCAAGAATGATGTCCCTGGCCAATGCTTTCTCAGACGATGACGTTAAAGCGTTTGCTCTGCAAACCGGAACAGTCGTTGAGCATAGCCATCATCCACAGGCGTTTTATGCCGAGCCAAAGCTGGATGGTGTTGCTGTGAATCTGGTTTATATCAATGGCGTGTTGGCAACAGCCGCAACTCGCGGGGACGGGATGAATGGGGAGGATGTTACGGCCCAGGTTAAAACCATCAAGACGCTTCCATCGCAACTCGCTGGGGACAACATCCCGACGAAAATTGAGATCAGGGCAGAAGTGATTTTTCATAAGGGTGATTTTGCGTTGTTGAACGTCAAACAGCTTTCAGCAGGTGAAAAAGTTTTTTCAAACCCGCGCAATGCTGTTGCAGGGACAATTCGGAATCTCGATCCAAGAGTTGCAGCCTACAGGCCGCTTGCAATTTATTGCCACGGAATCGGAGCAAGTGAGGGATGGGAGAAACCAGCATACCAGAACCTGGTTATAAAACAACTATCAAGATGGGGGCTGCCAATATGTTCCCCATGCATGGTGGTTTTGGGGGTTGATGGTTGTTTGGCGTATTTCAAAGATATACAGGAGAATCGCTCCGAATTGCCATTTGAAATTGATGGCGTTGTTTTCAAGGTGAACAGCCTCGCGGATCAAAAGAAACTTGGCGTTCGCCATCGTGATCCCAAGTGGGCCATCGCCCATAAATTCCCCGCAGAAGAAGTCACGTCTGTAATCACAAGCATCGATGTCCAGGTTGGCAGGACAGGAGCATTGACGCCGGTCGCAAGGCTTGTTCCGGTTCGCGTTGGTGGTGTGGAAGTGTCCAGCGTCACCCTGCACAATTTCAATCAGATAAAACAGAAAGGAATTTGTGTTGGCGATACTGTCATTGTTCGTCGCGCTGGTGATGTGATCCCAGAGATAGTTCGGGTGGTGCAAGAGGGAGAAAACAGGGTTCCGTTGGCTGCGCCTACCAACTGCCCGTCGTGCGGATGTGCGACGATAGGCACCTTGACGGTTTTTTGCACCAACGGGATGAACTGCCCTGCCCAACTGCTCGAATCCATCGTCCATTTCGCCAGCCGCAAGGCCATGGATATTGATGGCTTGGGGGGAAAGCTGATTTCCATATTGATTCATTCCGGCCTTGTCCAGTCTGTTGCCGATCTTTACGACCTGCACTACTACCGCGATGGCGTAATTCACTTGCCCCGGATGGGGGAAAAGTCCACCGACAAGCTTCTGGCTGCAATCGCGGAAAGCCACAACAGGGATATGTCCCGGTTCATTTTTGCTCTGGGGATCAGGGAGGTTGGTGAAAGCACATCGGCGATTCTGGCGTCCAAGTTTGGAAACATGCACAGCCTGATGAATGCAAAAATGACAGATTTGGAGCGGATTGATGGGATCGGTTTTGAGGTGGCCGCTGGTGTCGTCAGTTATTTTGCAGCCCCACATAACCAAACCATGGTTTCCCGGCTCCTGGACTTCAAAGGCACCAAATGGGCATCGATGCCGACCAGGCCGCAATCCCAAGGGTCACAGAGACTTGCCGGGAAAACGGTGGTAATCACCGGCACCCTGGCATCGATGACGCGCCAGGAAGCAACGGATCGCGTTGTGGCTTTAGGTGCCAAGGTCGCAAGTTCCGTGTCGAAAAAGATCGATTGGGTAATCGCCGGGGAAAATGCTGGATCTAAATTACCAAAGGCCGAACAGCTTGGTTTGGTGATTATCAATGAGAGCCAGTTTGCTGAATTACTCAACGGATAGGAGTGAAATTAAAATGAACGAATGCTCTTGCTACTATGACGGGCCAATGCCGTCGTTCTACAGAAGCGAACCAGTGACAGCAAGAAAAACACACATTTGCTGCGAGTGTCGCCGTGAGATTAAACGTGGGGAAATATACATGAGTGCTGCTGGTGTGTGGGAGGGCGACTTTGAAACTTTCAAAACTTGCCATATCTGCTCCGCTATTATAGAGCAGTTAAACTTATGTATGGGCCATGGTTCAATGAAAGAAGAAATCGAAAACAGTTTTGATGATCTGGAAGAATTTGTAGGCAGGGAAATGTATCTCTTCATCCAGTTTTGGATTTATAGGAAACCAAAAATTGATTGTGTTCATTGCAATGGAGAAGGTGGAATAGATTTAGAGGAAGATTGCCTGATGTGCGGTGGGACGGGTAGGTGGCATTATAAAATGGATCATGTGTTGTTTAAGCCGGAAACATATAGAATTAAAATGAACTTGGTAGATTTATGCGCAAATTATCCATCTGAATTGGCAAGGTCCATGGTGGCTTATGATGAATTCGGAGCGCATAGGGATTCACTTTATGTCATCAGGCACGGAGGGATGAAAAACTTGCGAGGGGCAAATCTAGCTGGGACAAATTTACGTGACGCAGAATTGCATGATGCTGATTTACGATTAGCCAACTTTTCTATGGCTAATTTAAGATTTGCTAATTTTACCAAAGCGGATGTTCGTGGTGCAGTTTTTGATGGAGCCGATATAACTTATGCCAATTTTACGGGGACAGTTGGCATAAATTCCGTTTTCCCTGCTGTTCGTATCTCTGGCTGCTGGGTACATATGATCGATCATGGTGCTTACCCAATGTTCCATATTGGTGATTTCTGGGGCGATTATGCGTCTGCAATAGATTATGTTTCAGCAGAATTTGCCAAAGAAAAAGAAGTGTACATTGACGCGATCAACACTCTCAATAACTCTTTCAGGCCGTTGGAGATGCAATGAACGTAACTATACAAGGGCAAAGGTTTGACACGTCCACGGCCTTACTCATTGGGGAAGCTGAAAGAATCAATGAGTGTTTTTTTTCTTGGAGTGCCGGGTTGTATAGGACGCCACGGAGCAAAGTGTATTTTTTGGCGGGGAAAGGTGGTCTTCTTACTCGGTGGGCAAATGCTGAGAGAATTTTACCAATCACAAATGAAGATGCACTAAAGTGGGCCAAGGCTTATTTGAGTGAGAAACAGGTCAAAACGGTTTTTGATCACTTATGGAACTTGATGAAGTTGGATTTTGAAAGTAAAATACCAAAAATTCCGCAGGAAGGACAAATAAGATGCGTCAGATCGTAGCATCAAAAATAGTCAAATGTGAAGTTGTAGACAATGCAAAGCCAGGTACGGAAACCCCATGCGCCGAAATCCATCAGATCCAACCATTACTGAAACGCCCGAAAGACCTTGAAGGCTTCACTTACAAAGTGAGAACCCCGTTGTCTGAGGCTGCATTGTATATCACGATCAACGACATCATTGTTAATGGCAAAAAACGTCCGTTTGAGATTTTCATCAATTCCAAGAATATGGAAAATTTCGCCTGGATTGTCGCTTTGACCCGGATTCTATCGGCTGTTTTCCGGCATGGTGGCGACGCCACTTTTCTTGTTGATGAGTTGCGTTCGGTCTTTGATCCGAGGGGTGGGTATTTCCAGCCGGGTGGCAAGTACATGCCAAGCCTGGTTGCTGAAATCGGGGAGTGCATCGAAAATCATATGATTAAAATTGGTATGATCGAACCCATGGAGGTGACGCCGGAACTGGCCGCTAAACGGGAAGAGGCTAAGACGAAGGGTGTTACGGGGGGCAGTCAATGTCCAAAATGCAACCAGATGACGGTCGTGAAGCTGGACGGGTGCGATACCTGCCTGGATTGCGGGTACTCAAAATGCGGCTAAAAATCGAATGGTGTGGAAGTCAAAATAGGATAGGAAATCATGAGAACCAAAAGAAACCCGATCAACGCTTGTGATTGTGATTGGTTCCCACCACTCAATGAATTTTACAATGCACCCCGCTACTTTTCGCGTAGGGATGCAGAACAGGCAGCAAAGATCATGGGAATTGGGGCGGGCAACGTGCTTAAAATAGCTTTCCGTTTTGAGACCGTCTGGATGGTTGGACTTATCCAGTCTCACCCGGAAGTAAATGCCGGAGTTGTCCAGGATGTGCTGCGTCTGCCGATGGAATCGTTCACTGGCGACAAGCGCGATGTCGCCACATTCAGGAAGGTGAGGCGGGGATAGATAGGCAATCATGATAACCACAACAAAAATCATCGACTATCTTGAGGATTGGTATCCACGCCTTAACGGGTTCGACGGCGCACCCCGCTACTCTACACGCCGGGATGCGGAACAGGCAGCTAAGAGCATGGAATTGAGTATATCCAGCGTGGTTCGGATCATTTTCCTGTTTGAAATCGTCTGGATGGTCGGGACTGTAGATTCTCAACCGAGCGAAATTGCCGGAGTTGTCCAGGATGTGCTGCGTCTGCCGATGTCATCATTCACAGGCGACAAGCGCAATGTCGCCACATTCAGAAAGTTCAGAGATGTAAGGCTGGGATAGCCGGAGTGGTGTGACACCTGCTCAAAATGCGGATGATCGGACGGCAACTCTGGTTTTTCGTATCGATCCGGATCACCGAATCTCTCCAATAACATCTATCAGGCTTAGGCTCAGGAGTCGAACATGTACGGAATACGCATCTCAATCATATGGACACTCACAGACGGCGACCACGGCTTCACGTTTTGGTATGAAACGCCTGATGCGCCTGGAGCCGACGATATAATGGATGAAGAAATCCGCCAATATCTCGCCTTAACCAGTGACGATGCCACAGAACCAGAACGAAGCAAGAGCCGGGTGTACGCCATTGATGAGGATGGCAACATGGAAGAATCACAACCTGCCGATGGCGCAGTCTACGACCTTGAAAAGTTTCTGGTTGGGCATGGCATGTTTTAAACCCATACTCCAGGCAACCTCCGAAAATCGGTGCCAAAATGAAGATGAAAAATACACTTACAGATGAGCAAGTTTATCGTTCGTTGAAAAGGCTGGAGCAAGGGTGGCCATCACATTTATGGCTCTATTCGGCTGACGGCGTGTTACATGTCATGCGTACAGATGAAGACGGAAAACGGGTGGTTTGCCCTGGTGATGAATTTGATCCTGAATACATCGCACGATCTTTTCGCATTCCATCGGACGGGGGGGACTGGTGACGGGGAAGCCTGGGAAACTAAGCAGAGAGTCTGTGATCGGTTGACCGGGAATATGTCGGGAAATTATCGGAGAATGTGGAATAAAAATGAATATTCCTGCGCTAAATAGCATCGACACCGGGTATCTGGCAAAGATCCTGGCAACCATGGCCAGAGCCGGGCTGGCTCTGGATGAGAACGCCAAGTGTGAAGTCAGAGATGACATCTTGGCGGGTATCTATGTCACAGTTTCCGGTGGTTGGACCGTCTTCTGCCGCCGGAGAGATGGTGCCGTCATGTGGAAATGCCCGGATGGAAAGGTGCGAAAAACCTGTCCATGGGCGAGGAAAGCAATTTCTTTGTGAGTTGCCGACCCGGTATTAGGTCTCAATCCCCTTTCAGGCGGGGCTTGTAGTCTTCGCCATTTTGCAAAAATCCTGTTCAATCCGGCTCGCCACCGGGGAATCTTGGCCATGGTATTTTGCCCCAGGCTTGGAACCGTAAGGCAGTGATGACGGACTTGATAACCCCTCAAACGAGATGGCCCCAATTCTGAGACCGGGTGCCAGGGCAAGCGTCAGTGGTCCAGCGTTGAAAAACTCCAGGGTGATTTTACCGTTCCAACCCGGATCAATGGCAAAGGCCGTGATGTGGATCATCAATCCGAGCCTTGCCAAGCTGGACCTGCCATCCAGCCAGCCAACCATATCGTTTGGGATCTTTACTCTCTCCTTGGTGATGCCGAGCGCAAACGCTCCGGGTGGCAAACAGAACCTCCCGTGATCCTCAACAATGGTGGTCTCCATACCATCCTGTGCGTTGAATGCCGAGTGGTCATGGATTGCATGGCGGTTAAGATCCATAAGGTCGTAATACATCGGATCTTTCTGTCTGATTATTTTGAACGTGTTACCTAATGTCAGGTCCACAGAGAAAGATCCAAAGCATTCAATTGCTGGCATTGGATCAATCTCAATCAACCCTGCCGTCATGGCAAACTTAACGTCCTGATCTGACAATCTCATGTCGTCACTCGATCAGGAACACGATCATCCGCATGATCAGGAACACGATCAAATGCAGGGTTTGTCCTTTTACGCTGCGTTTGCACGCCCTCGAAAACAGCATTGAAGTCCCGGAACAACTCTTTGTAATTGTGCGGATTGCGGTATGTTTTCTTCACAAAGTTGTCTGGCAGTTCATCCAACTCAACAACGCCATCCCATCCATTTTCCACCGGATGGGCGTAGTATGGGTATTCTGCTGGAACACCAGTGGCCAGGACTATATTGATCTTTTGTCCAAACCGCCTGGCTGCATAAACCCGGTGCATCCCATCGTTGATCAGCATCACGGGCTTTCCATTTTCAATCGAAACTTCTACCACGGGTGGAATCAGCGGGATCGGACCTTCATCAACGTCCTGGTTTATGTGATCTTTCTTCCAGAAAAAAAGACCACCATTCAACTGAAAAATGTTGATGCCTCTCTGTCTGAATTGCAGATAAAGATTGGAAATCCTCATGAAATTTTCACGGAGGACATACCGCTGCGCCGGGACGAGCAAATTCGTGTCCACCTGTTGGATCAATTCAAGATTGGCTTTTTCGTAGATCAACGGCTGTGAGTGACCTTTCAACCGAGTTTTACAAAGCCTGGATGAGAGTTCGGCTTCACAAAACAATTTAATATCGGTGATTATCATTTTTCACTCCAATATTTCTTTAGCCAGTATTGATTCAAAAGAACGCCTTCCGAACGGCGTATAATCAAAATTTACCGTCCAACAATCTCCACATAGCAAAGGCCAGCACACCCGATAAAAACCCTGATATACAAGTTGGGATCAATGCGAACATTAGATCCACAGCCTTATCTAGGTTGTCTTTTTTTGTCTGACATGCCGTTAAATACAGGCAGCAACGGCATGGATCGTTTTCAGTGGTTGCAGATTCTTTATCGTAACGATTTGTTACCATTGTTATCTCTAAGTTTGTTTTTGTTTTGTTTGCTTAACGTGCAAGGCAAAACCACCCCAACCGCTTTGAAAAAGAAACAGCATCGTACCATGTAGATTTTTGGCGTCAAGGTGGAAAGTCATTCAAGGTGGAAAGTCATGAAACATTTTTTGTGGCAATCAAATCCGCGCTTGATTGATTATTTCTTGTAATTCCTTCTCTGATGTGGGAGATAATTGAAAAAAATCAGTAATTTTCTTGCCCCACCCTTCTGGGATTTTTACTCGCCCCATCTCAACAGAACAAATGAAAGCCGGAGTAACTCTCATATGATCAGCCATCTCAGAAAGCCGAATTGCTCGGTCAATGCGGATTTTGCGGACCATACGTCCAAATGGTGTCAGTTGATCCATGATTACTTCCTTTTGATCAGACGAAACAGACCGGGGCGTTATTTGCGGCTTTGACTTTGACGGCTTTCCCATCCTTGATGGTTACGGAGTCCCCAACTTTAATGCTCTGGTCATTCTGGACTTCATACATTCCTTTTTGAGTGGCGATTTTCATCCGTTCCGGCCCAATGGAAAACACGACACCACGGAGAGCAACCTTTCCCGCGATCAATGCTTGCAATTCTGCCAATGGATTTGCCATGCGATCCCCCAACTGGAAATTATATTGAAGCTTCAAACAAAACTATCTGTGATTCGTAATACCTTACAATTTCAAGAGATGTTACGATGTGGGTTTGGTTCGCATCATGAGTGACGCCCGTGATCTTTCCACGCCATGATTTTCCAAACAATGCGTCATGGACTTCAACAAGCTGCCCAGGCATAAACCCAGGCCGATGGATGCAGGTCAGTGATACCTCTTGCAGCGATTCCCCACTGTCAATCTCAGCTTGCCCCCTGGACCGCTTGGCCAATTCGGTCGTCAAAAGCGGATCGGTAATATCTTCCCCGGAAAACTCCCCATCCCCGCGCTGGCAAATAAGTTCTCCAGCCCCCAAACCATCCAAGAACGAACCACCGAACCGAGTAAGAATTGGAAAAACATCTATATCGAAACTTGCATATTCTGCAAATTTCGCCACCGCTTGTGCGGCAGAGGAAACCAACGTAACTCTTGCCTTGGCAATCGGTTTGTAGCTGTTTTTATAGGTTGGCACAGGCATCCTCTCTGCCAAGATCGTTCTTTTATTCGCTAACAAGGTGAGATTCCCAAGGTTTCCACTTGTCCATGAAAACTGCTTGATTGAATCTACTGGCCGATCTAGCGTGACAGAATTTGCGTTTGAGAATGTTATCTCATGCACTGTTTCTGAATCAATCATCCGGTAGTCAAATGGCGAAGTTAACGCCCACACGGTGGCGTGAGAATAATAATTCACACGCGCAATGCCCACGCCAGAATATTCAGCCACCACGGATTTTCTGTCTGCGCTTAAAGATAAACTACCAAGGCCGCGCCCTATCCAGATATAATTCTCTATTTGATAGGATTGTTTATTCAATGTGGCGACGTTGGTGTTTGAGAATGTTACATCCTGAGAGAATTTTATATTTCTTTCACCAACAAAACGCATATTCCCATCAGAGTACATTGGATCTTCAAGATTGACGCCATCATCCTTAAACACCAGTATATAGACCGTATCGCCAGGAAAGAAAGTCGTTCGTCCACCATTAAAACCATCGCGCCTTGAATCAACTTCGGCAGAAATGGATTTTGATGCGGATTCGCTTCGGATTACAACTTTGTCAACCCTGGACGGAAAAATGTGATTCTCAGTGCATGACAGGTTGTCATATTCATCGGTTAAAACGTGATCTACAAATGCCGTATCCCATTGGGGAACCGGGACCGGGAATCTGTTCCTGACTTTTAGCGTTCCATCAGGCTTGGATTCGACCATCCCACCAGCCGCACTGGCTATTGTTCTGATTATATCAATCGGTGATGCGTTATCTACAGCCAATTGCCCACCAGTAATCATCCAATCAACCAATTGCCATTCGATATATTCACCTATCACCGATTCTGCTGCCAGTCTTGACCAGACTGGTTCATTCCACACTTTACTGATGAGTTTTGCCCTTGGGGATGAAAATCTTGCCGTAGGGCTTGCAACAGAAACGGTCATGCTCGGATTGTTTACACCGTCCCTGTTCAGGCTTTTATTGTCAACGATAAGTTTAAAAAGTTCACCACCTAATTCAAGATCAATCTTATCGCCGATTTTGATTCTATGGAAAGAAAGTGGATTTGTTAATTCAATACTTCCGGTCCATAAGAAATCGCCTTCGGATTGTGACAAATTGACGCTTATAATAGAGTTGATCATATCAAAGTTCCAAGATGAAACGCTCTAACGACTGATCCCGCTTTTATTACAGCCCTATCGCTATTCAAATTATAGATTTGTTTGAAAGATGCCGTTACATGGTTCCTTTCGGCCAGATCATATTTGAATGTGGCTTGCGCTAAAAACGGCGTTATGAATGACCAAGAAAAATCGCAACTGGTTTTTATTTCCGACTGTAAATTCCAAGGGAAGGAACACGATGCCGAAAAAATAGCTGAATATGGTTGGGAATGCGATACACTGAAAGGTCCGTTTGAGTATTCTGATTTAAACTCTTTTAGTATCCAACGAGATTCATACGGTTGATTATTTTTTGATCTAACGATAACGCAATCTCCCAACGATTGCGAAAAGCCTTTAGAAACAATTTTTATCCCGTAAAATTGATCATTGGATGCAGAAAATGAACCGTTAGTGTAAGGTTGTACGCTTACAGATTCAACAAGCGACGTGTAAGATTGTTTATGATTTGAAATGAAAAATCCATTACCATAACTGAAAACGCAGCCAACTTTAATTACTTTGCTTCCAGACTGCAAACTGGAAATCGGCAAAGCAGATATTGGAGATGCGGCTATGGACATTGGATCATTCCATCAGTCGAACGGATAAATTGGCACCCGGTTGTGGCGATCCGACTTGGGTAACGTCCAGGGTCAAATAATCACGGTGAGTCAGCGGCAGATTGATGGCGACCGAATCGGCATTGAGAATTTCTTCAGACGGCTCTGGTATGACATCCCAATTTGTCCAATCCGTCCTAATTTCCCCCATCCACTGCATCCATCTCCCTGCCGTTCCACCGCCGGACGTGCGGACCACCTGCCCAACGAACGGAGTTGGTGTGGCGGTGATCGTGTAATTATTCGGAGTGCCAGACACAATATATACGCCCGTTTGATCACCAGTTCCGAGAAGTCCATCTATAAAAACGCGCATCCCAACAAAAACAGTCACATTGTCAAAAAAATTATTATCATTAATATCTGCAAGTGCTTCTGCAAGGCTGTTTTTCCACGCATACGCATGAGCATCCGGCAAAGCAACTTCGACACGATTCAAACCAGCGGCCAAAGACCCTGTGATTGCAGGGATGCCGTTTTTCCTGAGAGTAAATTCGATGTCATTCCCAGACGATGCAACACCAACCCACACCGACATTTTTGTGAGTGTCACGTCACTCGGTGGATACCATCTATTTTGCCCTGTTTGGACTTTAAGCGTTCCCACAGTTTGGATTGTTTTTGACAGTTTTGGTTTCTTGGCGAGAAGGTAAGTCTCCTCGATTTGATTGGCTGCATGAACACAGGAAATCGTCACGACCGATGCGGCTGCCCACGGTACAGCGGTATTCGCAGAGGAAGAAGATAGGATCGTTGTTCTGCTGATGGTGATGTCAGCCCCAACCACCACCACTGTTCCAATCCCGACTTCCCACAGGCTGTCAAGTTGTGCGCAATAGGTGAACTGCTCCCCGGCGTTGAAAATGGAAAACACACCTCGGAAACTTGGAATTTCCACGCCGAGGACATAGCTTGCTGTCCCGGTCACGGTCGCTCTTTGACTTATCCTGTCGGCGTATCGGATCATGAATCACTCCAGAATTGATAAGAGTCTGCTGCAACCGTTGGCGCATTTTCGTCGGAGGAAATGTCGGCGAAGAATCCCACCTTTATTGTGACGTTCACGCCGAACGAGAATTGCGGGAAGCCGATTGTATCCCCATAGAGTATCGGAACGCCATATTCGGACGGGAGGACCATGACCTCATGAGCGATAGTCATGGTTTATCCCTTCCGTACCGCAAACATCTTTGTTGAACCGGCGGCTTGAATGCAGATGAAATCAAGGCCATTTTTCACAATGACATCAAGATTCGTTGCGATGTTTTGCGGCAAAGCAAAGATCCCGCATGTCGAAGATATTTCGCCATAAGGGGCGGGCATGTTGGTCGTATTCATCCAGGCAATCGGGAAGAACGGAATGACTGAACCGCCAGAACCATCGGGAACTTTCTGGTCAATCGACGCAAACGTGGACATCATGGTGTGGACCGCGCCTTGAGTCCCGGCGTGGGCTGTCATGAGGGTTTGCGTTGTGAGAAGCGTTGTTCCAGCCTTTGTCAAGATTCGTGGGGGATAGGTGCCACCGCCATTTGTCGCCATATCGCCCAGGTTGGTGTATGCAAATGGGGGCCACCCGGCAATCGGGGTATCCCATGGGCAAACCCTTGTCCTCTCCACACATCCGCTTGCACCGGAGTTTGTCGAACTTCCCCATGTCGCGGAGACGTTTGAAAACATCAAGACAAACCGAGCCGTTGCAAAAATGTGAACGGTGCCTGTCACGGACGTTGAAAATTGTTGTGCGCCGGACGTTGTGGCTGAGTTGTTGCAAAGGTTTGTCCCTGTGTTGGTGGTCTCATCCCATGCCTCATAAACTTTTTGCAGGACAAACCCGGCAGTATTTAGGTCCAGGACAACATACTTGAAGGCGTTTGCGTCATCGGCCAAAGGGGCTTTGATGCACATCGCATTGGTTCCAGCCGTGGCATCATGCAATACCCACCCGGCAGCGATGGTGGAAAGAATGCTGGTGTTGGGTTTGTCGCAACTGGCAGACAGGTTGGCGACGTTGGTTTCACCCGTCAAGATTGCCACAAGATCAGCAAGGATGTTCGCGGCGGTTGAACCGGCTGAATAGACGTATTTTGCGTACATGACGACTCCATCCTATGTTAAGTTAGTCTAGGAAACTGTAAATTACCGCCTGTCCATTTGCAGTTTGGGTATCCATAAAAACACGAACCACCAACATCTTTAAAAGTATCTAATATTTTAGCTGTTGCTGGTAGTGTACGAAGATCCCAATGACCCAACACGAATATTTTCGTATAAAGTGTGAATACAATTGGAGTGTTTAATGTAATGTTTGTGTTTTCAAACGGACGTGGACCACTTGGAAATTCTATCGAACTAGAATAAGGCCCGGCTGGCCATGTGTTCCATTGATCGAAATATTGGTAGGAGCATGACAGATAATATTTAGTTGGTGTTTGCGGCGGTCCCCATTGTGTTTGTCCTTCGCCAGAACTTATATCCGTAATTATTGGACGATAAAGCCCTAATGCGGTAAAAGATCCATAACTTAGAAGTATCTTTCTTCCATTAGGCGCAACTTTATGGACCGTGTAGAATGGCTTATAAGAAATTCCCGGCGGGACTATCTTATTAACTATTCTACGCAAATAATCTTCCGTTGAGAGTGTGAAAATAAGCACTAGATTGTAATTAACTGTGTCTTGTCTCACCCAAACGTCTAATTCGTTAGTAAGTCCCCAACTGCTTCCCCATATTCCTGGTGCTGGTTCACCATTCCATGGATCATCTTGTAACCCAGACGCTCCAGCATAACGGAAAAACCTCCACGACCATCCTGCCCACCAATCAAATTCACCGTTCAATACAACTTTATCTTGAGGGAGAGAAATTTTCTTAATCGACTGAAACGGACCGAGATTAATTTTCAACCCTTTTTTGATAGTCAAAATAATACTCCACAATCAAGGAAGGCTAGCAGTGCCAGAGCCAGGGCTTGCAGGACTCTTTGAAAACTCATCAACATCGTTTAACATCTTTAATGAGAATTTTCTTCCAGTTTCTTCGTCGTAACCTGTGACCTTTATGGTCTTTACAATGTCAATAAAAATCTCTGGATCATCTTCGTCAAGCTGATACCTTTTAGTTACAGTCTCCCGTGTTCCTGCCAATTCTAAATACTCATCAACATTGCTGGTATCTGCTTTCTTTTCATCCGAAAGGCCGCTTTTTTCTGCTTTTGGGTAACATGTAGGAAAGAACTTCCTCTCAAAAGTTGCAGTTTGCGCTGATTTGTCAGACATTACAAAGATCCGAACCGGAGCAAGCTTTCCACTTGAAATATCATTTAACCACCATTGATTGCCTGAGAACAACCAATCGGATTCTGTAATTAAATCCTTCCCAATGTCGTAGGAAATTGCGTACTCTTCAAATTCAGGCTCATAGGATACAATGATTGCACCAATGGCATCCACCGTTGTTGACCATTCCCCTCTTGCTCTGTCATATACCGGACCTGGGATTTCTTTACCAGATAAATCACGAAAGACGGTTGTATGGCGCAATACACATACTGGTTGATCGTAAAAATATTTCAGAGACTTAAATTTTGACCCTTCACCTTCCCATGAAAGCGTTTCAAAGATCGGAATTGATTTCCTTTGTATTCTTTGCGCGGTGTTGCACTTTACATTAACCGTTCCATAAACAGGTACTGGTTGAACAAAGTCATACCATGGCGCAAAATCCGGCTTATAGCTCACACTTTGTCCATCCCACCCCACCACCCTCGTCATGGTGTAGGTTTTCTCGCCGTTGTCCACAATTATTTCTAGACTTTTAGCGGTATCTTTTGAACAATATATCCGTACAATCTTTTCACCCATGGACATCATGAACACATTACCAGGGCTTCTCCAGGCGGTTGCGAATGTAGCCTCGTCAGCAAACGCTCTTCTAATTCCTTCTATCGCGTTGTTAATTCGACGTGTATTTTCTTCCTTAGAAAAGTAATTATCGTATGTGTACGAATAAGTTACAGTGTTGTCTTTCATCTTTGGAGCGTTGAGCGATAGGCCACCCACAATATTCCCATTGACGGTAAAGACTTTATTGTTACTGTATTTTAAGAGGATTGGACTTCCTGAATTGTCATCTCCCGTAACAATCTCCAAAGGGAACGTCTTTGAAAAAGAATTAAACGCTACTTGGAGATCGGCAGAAATGTCAGTCATGATCATTCACTCTCGCCCCAAACACCGATGGATACAAAGTTTCCAGAAAGCGATGGTGAATTCGCAGAAATTGTTCTGCACTCCCAAATCGGAATCGCAGCAGGGTGTGTTTTGAATGTCAGAACATCGCCAATCGCCCACGTTCCAGCCCATTTTGTAAGTGGCAGCGTGAAATATGGCCGGGAAAACTCGGTGTTTTGCGGAGCAAAATTTGCCGTAGTTGAGCCGGAACCGACAAGGCCAAGCGTGTTCCCGCTGCATGAGAATGCCGTTGCGCTGGTGAATGTGATCGTCCAGGTTTGTTCGATCCCGGCGATGAAATCAGCCAGCCTTTCGGTAAGGAGTTCCGGCGGTACTGCACCTGACCCATTCCACCCGGAAAATGTACCTGTACTGGATGATATGGCCCATGTGTCGGTCATTGCCCACAAATTCCCGGCTTCGTACACGGTCGAAACAAAAGTGTCCGATGAAGCATAAGAATTCAGCAGCATTGCGCCGACTTCAAATGTCAGCGTTGCAACATCACCACTCCATGTCACACCAGACACATCATTTTTAATCCGAATGAATTCTTCCAATCCATCACTTTCAACCGTGGGCTTATTTGAGATGCGCACAAGATTGCCAGGGATGAAAATATTGTCCGCAGCATTTTCAACCGTGACTTGTATTGAGTTCGCACCAGCAGTCGCGGAAGCCAACAAAGCACCGCTTCCATGATTCACATGGCTACCAGAAATATCAGCCTGGGTGTCCACCTGAGTTCCAGCAAAGAAAAATACCCTGTCGGCAGCAGCAGTCGGTTGATGGACGAAAATTCTCATATCGATACCAGTCAGATTGTCGCTGTTGGCATTTTTGATAAACACTTTTCGCCATTTGATTGAGCCGTCCTTGCGTTCCCGGCCTGGCACATCGGCCCAAAGATTATTCTTCTGCCCTGATACGCTCTCATTGTTCGACATGCGACCGCCGTTACTTGCCCCATCGCTGACGATTTCAGAACGGAAGAATTTAATGTCCGTAGATTCGATTGACATTTTTACACCTGTACCAGTTTGATGGAGCCGTTATAGATGTTTGCGTGTGGGAAAAGTCTGGTGAAGTTGATTGCAGGGGAATCCTGGTGCCGGAACTGGACGAGGAATTCATCATCGTCAAACGTCAGGTTGTAGGTTCCCCCAGGGACGGACGCCATTGAAACGAGTGCATCAACCATCTCCTTGGTGAGCCATGCCACATCGTCATTTGCTTCCAGATCGATGGGTCGGCCACCGTCCAAAAGAGCATTCCAGATCACATTTTGCCCACCGAGAGTTCGTGCTGATTCCTGGATCACCGGCGACCAGGAATCCCGGTTCACCCATTCCATCGATCCTGGCAATTCCAAGTCACCGATTTTAACCACCGACCAGCCCCTTGTTGAGATTATTTAAAGCCCTCATGAATTTTTTCACTTCGCCCCTACTCCCACCCAACGATGGGGGCTTGCCAGTTTCACCCGGCGTCACAAGTTCAAGGCGCATGACACCCTCGACTTTCGGTTGAACCGCCCCACCAGTAGCGTATGCCGCCCGTGGGAGCGTTGGAATCCTTATCCGGTCAATAATTCTTGGAATCTCAAAACTATGGATTCTAGGCTGTGGCTGTACTGCACCGCCATGTGCAAACCGCTGTACCGGAGCCTTCATATTATTCATCGCATTCATCAAAGGTAGCCCATAATGCTTGACCACTTCTTTCCGAAAAACGAATTCTCCCCTTTGCAGCAGGGCTTCTACATCGTCCTTCTGCCCCCACCCAGGGAGAAAGCCACCGCGAGCAAAGCCTACTATACCACCTTTCGCCTTTTGTTCAACAGTTTTCTTCATGCGTTTTTCTATAATATCGATGGTGACAGTCTTGTCTTTTATTTGGGAAAGTCTATCGATAATTCTTTGCAGTAGATCCTCACTTTCCTTACCTTCTATTACAAGATTCACAGGATCATCAGTGTAAGTTTTCAGATTGTCAAAAAATCCAGTCACCATGTTTGTTAAACCTTCGATGCTCGCCTTCTGGCTTGGAAGGTTCAATTGCGCTTGAACTTCGGAATTCCACCCTTTTGCGTTTTCTTTAAGGGCTACAAAAGCACCATTTACTTGGTTAATTGTCTCATTGACGCGAGCAATGTTCCCACTAGCAATATCCGCAACAAGCGTATCCAGTCTTTTGACCGAATCATCAAATACAGCTTTAACTTTGAGCGTGATGTCTTTTTTGGCGTTGATTTCATCGATGGATTTGCTAATTTCTGTGATTGCGGTTTTATTTCCAGCAATCTGTTTCTGCTGGATCTCAATCATCTGTTTGGCTAGGCTATCAATCATTTGTTGAGCCGTTTGGAACGTCTGTACTGCTTTCTCACCCATTCCTTTGGCTTCTTGGGTGGCACTATTATTAACTGCAAGTTCTCTATTTTTTATTTCTTGTTGTAGCTTTCCAGCTTCAATGAGTTGCTCTTTCGCCCTATTTGCGGCTGCATTTTTTCCAACAAAGACATGATCTCCTACCTTAACTTCATCGGCAGTGCTGTTCACCAACTGTATCAACTTTGCATTATATTCTTCGGCACTTTTTATATCATCACGCCTTAAATCTTCACTGGCCTTATTTTTAAGCTTTTGGATACGCTCTTGTCTCGATGCGTAAATCTCCATCTCATCCATCGTTTTTTCTTCGATGGACTGAATCATATCGCCAATAGCATCGGCACTGGATTTCTTTTCCTCGTGAATCTGCTTGTTCCTTTCCATGAGCCGCTTTTGCTCTGAAATTGAAGCATCAACACTCGCTTTTGCTGCGTCTCTGAGTTTTTCCCAATAACCTTTTTGATTTGCAAGCCTTTCGGCGTTGATCGTAGCCTCGGATAGTTTCAGATTTTTTGCATTCGCAAGTTTTGTTCTATATTCGTCATCTGAAATTTTCAACATTTCCCTGAGATGACTACGTTCTAACGACAACTTGGCCTGTTGCTCCTGGACAAGAAAGGTCGTCCGCATTTTGATAAGGTTGGCCTCGGAATATCTCGATATTGCATTAATTTCAGAATCGGTCAGTTTTTCAAGTCTGAGCCTTTTCTTGGCAATCTGGACAAATGCACCGTACCTGGAACCGAGTTCTTCTCTTAATCTTTTCGATTCTTCTTGTCTTGCGCTGACTATCTCATTTTCTACTGAATTTACAAGTTCTACTGTCCTTTCTGCTTCCGCTATCCTAAAATCGTTATCTTCTTTTGCAAGATGTTTTACATCTTCCGATGCCCTTTCTGCCGCCATCATTTCTTTGTCATGAAATGCAGAAATTTGTCCAGACATCGTTGCGTATTTATCATCCGCTGCCTTGGCTACCATCTGCCCAAGCTTAACCTCTTCGTCAGCGTACATTTTCAACTTTTCACGATGCTTGTTTAATTCTTCGTCAAACTTTCCTACCTGAGTAATGGCGGCACCAAGCGCATCAACCATATCTTTCTTAACGACACCCGCTTGCGCCTCTGCCGCTACAGAAAAATTCTTAATCCTTTGTTGGAGCGAACCGACTTTTCCATCGGCTATCTCTGTTGCACGATAGAATTGCACAAGTTCATTTCTTACTGCTGTGAAAGTGTCAAGATCCGTGATTTTTTCCAACGAATCAAGAAGACTATCCATGGGGATACCACTCTTCGCCGCGCCCATAGCAAGTCCTTGCAATTTCTTGATAGACTCACTTGAAATACGTGCCAATTCGGCATTTTCATTGTTAAGTTCTTTTATCTTTTCCTTAACTGAATCAAACCCTACTAAAGATCCAATTCGCCTCCAAGATAACTCTGTGCCTTTGGATTGTTCTATATAATCTTTCAAGTCTTTTTTGTTTTGTTTTAATTTCTTGCTAACCTCTCCAATACTTGCTCCAGCATTAGCGAGCGCAAGCGCAAATTGATCAACATTCCCCTGTTTTAGCAAGTCAAGATATTCTTTAAGTGCGGCAGTCGCTTCTTTTGCTGCATCTCTGTTGTTTAATAAAACTCTTCCCTGCTCATCAATTAAAAGATTAGCACCGGGTATGATTAGTGCAAGTTCCTGTTGTGCAGCAATATATTCTTTACTTCCAGGGCTTGCGGTGGCGAATGTGTCTGCGAGTTTCTGGACCATGGCAAGATGCTTTTCACTAGCTTCCCGTGATTTATCTAACGCCTCCGATTCTTCTTTGAGACTTGGGAGCAATGATCTGTTCGCATACACCCACGCTGTAACCCCGGCTGCGATTAAAGCAGGAATCGCAATATATGGATTGGTTGCTAAAGCAAGGAGACTTGCGCCGGTAGTGAGTGAGGCCGCCCGCACTGCGATAAGCGCACTTTCAAAAGCAAGCCAAACTTTCGATGCGTTGGCAATAGCATAACTGAGTGTCCCCGCTGCTGCTGCTGTCGCGGCAAAAGCCTGTACAGTTGGAGAATTCAGCACCCCTACAACCGATTGCATAGCCTTTGCCAGTCCTTGCGCCGCGCTGGCAACCAGAGGCAGGAACTTATCTCCAAGGGCGATAGCCGCTTCAGAAAAGGCGTTTTTAGCAAAATTCAGTTGCGACTGGGTTGATTTCAGTCGGATTTCAAACTCTTTTTGCGTAGAGTTAAAGAAATTTGTATCATTTTCAACAAGTTTCAAATGTTGCCGATAAGTGTCAAGACCAGCGACAAGACTTCCAACCTCATCCTGCCATTGCCGACCGAAAATGTTCTCCAGCGTGATCACCCTGGTCTTGGAATCAAGTTTCTCTACAGTTTCCAGAAATTCAAGCAAAGCTGCTTGCGGTTTATCTGAAATTTTTTCGGCCATACTTTCAGCCGAAAGCCCAATCCGCAGCATGGCGTTTTTGAAGGCCGGTTCGCGTTGCGATCCGGTGACGAGCGTTGTCAGCATGGCATTGATGGCTGACCCGGCAACTTCCATCGGGCGTCCAATGGCCAGAAACGTCGCAGCCAGGGCAGCCACTTCTTTGTTCAGTAGGCCAAAGTTTTTTGATATGGCCCCTGCACGCATGATGACGTTTAGCATTTCCCGTTCGGAAGCGACTGAACTGTTACCAATATGGTTGATTGCATCAGCGAAATTGTCCATTTCGGCAATCGAAAGTCGGAAGATATTCTTGATTTTCCCGTAAGCGTTTGCAGCGTCATCGGCACTCATGTTGAATGCAACTGAGATTTGAGCCACCGATTGCGTAAACCCACGAATATCTTTCGCAGCGATCCCCATCTGACCACCAGCTTCCGCAATCTTCGTCAAGTCGTTTATTGCGATGGGAATCACACGCGACATCCCCTTAATGTCTTCGGTCAACATTTTGAATTCTTGCGGAGTTTCAAAATCGACAACCTTCCTGACATTGGACATTGCAGTTTCAAAATCAATTGCGGCATTTACAGCGAGCGTAAGCCCGGCAGCAGTGGCGACCACCTGAGCGATTGCCAATTTTATTTGATTCAGTTTTTCAAGCCAGCCACCAGTGCTATTTTGAATCTCCAGGATTTTTAACTTCATCCCGGCCCACGCCCTTGTCTGCTCGGCCAGCGACATTTTTCCTTCCGCTTTCAGCCGAGCATAAGCGTCACGGACATCTTTGATCGAATTGGCAACGTCAACAGAAGACCGGACGCCAAGCGTGCGCCAGTCCTGGAATGATTGCGTTCCTTCCGTGAGCGTGCGACGGAGAGCGGCTATCCTGGTATTGAGCGCAACCTGCGCTTGGGCTAAATCCTCGGTCGATAATTTCCCGGACGTTTTAAGCGTATGGAAAGAAGCCTCCAGAGCCGCAATCTCTTTATTTATTTGTCTGACAGATTGGACGCCAAGAGTTTCCAGGTTTTTATAGACGCCCGGACCATGCTGCACCTCGGCCCATAATTCAGCAGTCTTCGTTTTTAGTTCAATTTTAGCCCTGGCAAGATCCGACGCCGTTGCAGTCCCGGATGCTTTTATAGTTTTGTAGGACTCAATGAGCCGATCAATCTCTTGCCTGACTGATGCTGCGGATTTAACCCCCAAATCCTGGAACGCCCGGAACACCGGGTTCTGTTCCTCCACGGATTTCTTTAGGGCATCGATCTTGTCTTTCGTGGCTACCATGACCCTGGCAAGATCATCAGCAGGTAATGCCGATTTCCCAGGAGAGCGCAATCTGGCCAATGCGGCATTTAAATTGCCAATCTCTGTTTGAATATCTTTCATGGACTTGATGCCGACAAGCCCCATGTCCTTGTAAAACTGCGTCCCCTGCCGCACCGTGTTCAATAACGCTGCGTTTTTTTCCTGTAAAGCGATGCCAGCCCTCTCAAGATCCTGGGCAGTCGTGGTAGCAGAACCTTTCAGCCGGTCATAAGCCGCCCGGACTTCCTTGATCGAGTTAGCGACATCGGCAGAAGACTGGACGCCAATCGTGCGCCAATCCTGAAATGATTGCGTTCCTTCCGTGAGCGTGCGCTTGGCTTCAGCTATCCGGGAGTTGAGCGCAACCTGCGCCCTTGCCAAGTCATCGGTCGATGCCTTGCCAGACGTGGCGAGCGTCCGATAAGCCGCCTCCAGTGTCGCTATTTCTTTGTTGATTTGTTGGGTGGATTGGACACCGAGCGCACCAAAACTTTTATAAACGCCCGAACCACGCTGGACCTCAGCCAACAATTCAGCCGTTTTCGCTTTCAGTTCCAGTTCAGCCCTGGCAAGATCCGTTGCCGTTGCAGTCCCGGAAGTCTTGATGGTTTTGTAGGCATCGGTGAGCCTGTTTACCTCCTGCCTGATAGACGCCAGGGATCTCATCCCCAAATCCTGGAACGCCCGGAACACTGGGTTCTGTTCCTCCACGGATTTTTTGAGAGCGTCGATCTTATTTTTCGTGGCAACCATGGCCCGGTCTAAATCCCCGGTCGGCAAGGCCCCTCGTCCAGGCGTGCGCAATCGCGCCAATGCGGCATTTAGTTCATTGATTTCCCTCTGAATGTCTTTCGTTGACCTGATGCCGACAAGCCCCATGTCCTTGTAAAACTGCGTCCCCTGCCGCACCGTGTTCCACAGCGCAACTGTTTTTTCCCGCAACGCAATGCTCGCCCTCTCAAGATCCTGAGCGGTTGCCGTTGGAGATCCTTTCAGCCGATCATAAGCGTCCCTCAACCTGTCAATTTCGTTTTTTACCGCCTGATTGGATTTGATTCCGAGCATCTGAAAATCTTGGAATGATCTCGTCGCTTTTTCGGCAGCAATTTGAATCTGCAAGATCCTCGTTGTCGCCTGTTCAAATGCCCTGGAAAGAGAAGCTGCACTCATCTTCCCTTCATCGGCTAAACGCTTATACGCAGCCTCAACAGCCGCAATCTGGCGGTTTGATGTGTCAGGAGTATAGCCGATTGTGGTCTGAGCATTCTGACGGCGCATTAATTGTGTGGCTTTTGCTTTATACTCAGCATTCACCCGTTGGAGTTCGGCCTTCAAATTGCGTTCGTCTTCGGCAAGTCTTTTCGCCGCAACGCTTGTTTGTTCCATGGATAAACGATGTTCGCTTAAAGCTTTCTTGTTCTCATCCAAAGCATTACTGGCAGCTTCCGCAGCCTTTTGGAGTCTCCCTAAATCCTTGTCAAAATTATTTTGCGCTTTTTTTTGCAAGGGACCAACAAAAGAATTTTCGAGTTTCGCAACCTCCTCCAGAGCTTTTTTTAAAGCGTCCTGCGCTTCTTTCACGCCCTGCTTGAGATTGCGAAACTCTACGATTTTTTCCATGGCCTTCTGGATCTTGTCAGTTTCAGCACGCGCCGATTCTGACAACCCACGCAAACCGGAAACGACTTCTTTCCTGGCACTGCCCATCCCTTGAACGATGGATGCAGTGTTCATAAAAAGCGTGAATTCTAATGATCCAAGAGCCATTTTACTTTCCCTTTGTTTTCTTTAACGAGTCAGTCAACTCATCAACTGCGATCAGAAATACGTCGTATGGTAATTCCCAAACATTCTGACCAGTAAGCCTTGCCACGGTACAAGCTGCATAAACAAAATTCTCTACGGATGTTCTACGCTTGCCCCCGGAACTGCTGACAAATCCTTTTCGGATTCCGCTATTTTTGCCAGCATTTTTTCTGCTTCGCCGAGAGTCGCCATCGTCTCCTGCTGCATCTTTATTTGCAGTAGACCCACGGCTCGCTCCCGTAGAGAAAAAAAACCTGGATTGACTTCCTTGCACGTTTCGACGAGCAATCCGAGTTCGGAAGGCACAAAGTTGTCAATCTCTTCTTGAGAGAGATTTGTCATAAACCCAAGATCGGTAAGGGAAATGTCAGCAAACAAACCATGTGTGACGGTATCCCATTTACCATCATTGGCTTTCTCAAACCAGACAAGCCACCGCCTCATGTCGGCCACGGTAGTTTCATGGATCGTAACTTCACGGGGTGGTTCGCCAATAGTGACCGTTTTAGTGATTCTCATGGATGATTTACTCCACCATCTTCATTTCAAAAAACTGACTATCGCCGGTAGTGGTTTTGGTCGGATCTTTGAGAACGGAAGCCGTGAGCGTCAGGCCAGCAAAGTCATCTCCAAGCATGGATAAATCCTTGGTCGGGGAGAACTTGGCCCGGAACAGATCCATAGTGACGGGAGAGCCTTCATTGGCAAAGTTGGTCCCGTCAAAAAAGATGCGGTATTCAAAACCGGCGTTGACCAAGGCTTGCAGATTGATGCCAGCAGTCTTGGTGTAGTTGATCTTGATCGGAGTGGCGGTGGCTGCGAACTTTGTGGACGTTTCAGGGATGTAGATACCAGCCGACTTGATGGTGAATTCACTGGCAGCAACCGCAATAAGCCCAGCATCTTTCCAGGTGACAGTGCCATCAACAACGGTGGTCCCATCAGTTGGCCAAACAGGTGCCAGCGCACCAGTTGTCCCTGCGACCGTGGCACGATAAAAATGGGTTCCATCAAAAACCACATCACCCTTGGCCTTCACCGCCAAAGCACCCCATGCAGGAGCATCCACAGTGACGGTAACGGCTGTCGGACCAACGCCAGCAAGCGGGATATACCCATTCAAATAGGCAGAATGGGACTCATTGACCACAGCACCGGAAGCAAGGTCAGCCGTAGTCCCGCGCAAGGCTAGGGCAAGGTTTTCCTTGGAAAAAGACTTGAAATTCAGCGAAGCTTCGACTTTGGAAATCATCGAAATGCTGTCAGCGATGCCACCGCCGCCCTGGTAGTTTTTCAGTTCTTTTTCTTCGGTGGATACATCAACTTTGAATTCACTGACTTGACCGACCTCGCGGAGTTGTCCCCCAGATGCAAGACCCAAGTAAATAGTACCCTCTCCAACAAAACTTTGTTGAGTCGCCATGTGATTTTACCTCTTAAAAATTAAAGACGAATGATGTTGAGAATGCCAACGCAAAATAGTGAACATGGTTTTCCGATGATTGCGGTGGTATTCCAGATTGGACTCTTTTAAACTCGGTGAAGGCTTTATTATCTGGCCTCCAACCATTCAAAGCCTGGATAACTCTACTGATTAATAATCCGGCATCGTTTTTAGGATCGGTTGTGGCAATAATACAGGTCCATATTTGAACCTGTAGCTGTTGACCACGTTGTAATGTCCCTGGAACGTCCTGCTCCAAGATTAAAAACACTGCTGGAGCCATATCCGACGATTCCTGAATCTTTTGCATTCCCCACATTGATTTAACCTTCACATCAGGAAGCATTTCCTCAAGGCGAGAGATAATGAGTGGTTCTGCTGCGAGATAATCGGGCATGGTATTCCCTCTAAAAACAAAAAAGATCGGCCAATGACCGATCTTTTGAATGTTATTTTATAGTTTGATTAAGCGATTGTCGTGGAGGCTAACTGATCGCTGCGGAGATTCTCTCTGCTGTCGCTTGAGAAATGACGCCTTTTGCCAGCAAAACAGGCAATGCGTAACTGCTAAGAATATGCGAGCCAAGGGAAACCGAATCATATTGTGAAAATATGAAAGCTAACGCCTTTTGATCATCATCAACAGTTTCATCAATCTCATACAAACCCTTATGACAAAATAACGCAAAAGATTTTGCGTCAGCTTCAAAAAGTTCCCAAACCATCTTTTTCGTGAATTGAGGCATAGCGCAATCCTGTTTAGTTGATCTTGTCATCACAAGGTTTTACGGATATTTCTTGAAACCAAAAACCCGTACTTCAAACGCTCCCAATGCAGAAATCTGGCTCAAGTTGTCCCTAATACGGACAACAAGTCTATCCTTGGTGCCTCGCCCGATACGCAGCCCCTCTGGGGGGAGAATCCGGCCAATGTCAAGAAATGCAAAAACGGCATCGGTGGTTCCCGTCATGTTTGAAATGATGTTCAGTTCTGCCCCTGATCCAAAGGCATTCATAGCAGCAGTCTGCGAAATTAACTGGCCACTTGTCCGGGCTTGTTTCACCATATACGTGGTATCACCTGACTCCTCGGCAAACATATCAAAGCCCAACGTCAACCCGGTTACATTGCCAAACCGATTCATCGATATTGCCGAATCGTTGATATAAAACGACACAGACATGATGTGGATGTCATAATCTGGGTTAGCTGCAATATAGGCATCCACGTTGCTTGTCAGTCCGTTGACTCGCAAATTGGTGGTCCCGGCATCCAGACCCGCTGTTCCCAGAAGACCATTCAAAAGACGCCGTTTATTTTTGGTGCCAACCAAGGGAGGTGGAGGTGATTCCGAACAAACGAACACCGCGCCGTCGTCGTTGATTTTGGCCCCGACTCCGGTTTCTGGATCCCGCAGGTACGTCGTGATGGACATGGTTAATGATCCGCCGTGTCGTGGGTGAACAAGATGACCGAGGCGTGTACGGTCGCGGCACCTTCCGCCACGAGATACAACGATGTCGATGCCGTGCTGATCAGCATCCCTTCCAGGTCGATCACCAAATCCTTGCTGGCGTTGGACATGCCCGACAGTACCAGTATCCCTCCCGTCACCGTGGCTGTGTTATCCCCGACGTGAACATGACTATCGAACACCGTGCCACTGCCCGCATTCATGTTGACGGAGGTTCCGGTCGCGGTGAAGGTATCGGAGGTGGCTTTGTTGAACACTTTCCATCGGACGGCTGCATCCGACTGGAGACGGATTTGATGAATGTGCGTTTCGCTGGGGTGGGTATGGATTTTCAAAACACCCTTCTCGCCCCCAGAGGTTAAAGTAATGAACCCCGATTCAACGACATGGGCATTTCCCGATTCCGAAGCCTCGGCGGCCAACTTTCGCATCGAAGACAGGGTGTACAGATGCCCATTGTCGGACACACGGGCAGAGGTGCCTTTTCGGCCATCGTTAATTTGCATCATTCATCTCCTTGTAAGTCAGTATCCAAATTTTCCCCGGTGATTATCGACAGGTATCCATTGACCTTTTTTTGTTGCATCAACAATTCGTGCAGCAATTGAATCACCTGGTCATCACGCACCATGAGTTCTTGGTTTCTCTGGCCAGCCAGTTGCATTGGATACGTCCATCCGTCCGCACCCATGGCCAGCCCCAGATTCAACAACATCATTTCCTCGGCAACCAACTGTACCCACGCCGATGCTTCGGTTCCTATTCGCTTCCAGGCCGCGCCATTGCTTTGGAAATACGCAGAACCAACAGGAACCTCGGACGTATCAATCGTTCTTGGATCTTCATCGCCACCAAAGACACCGATCTTGTCTTGCAGAGACAGACCTTGAACCCGGTAGGCACTATTGAATTTCAATCCCGTTCCCACAGTTCACCTATGAGTTTTTTAATTAAAAAATGAAGCAGGGAGGCATCGTTCTGCCCCCCTGCATACAACCTCATTCAACCATGAAAGCGTCAAGCCACCCGGCGCAGCGGGTTCCGTTGAACGGTCACATCCACGGAATCGGTGGAGGCGATCCGCAGACGCATGAGACGGGCATCAAGCGCACCCGATGTTTCCACATCAACCCCGATGTCCAGACCATCGATGTTGTTGCCGAATTGCAGAATGCCAGCCTCGTTGTAGTCAGCACGAGTCGCAGCCAATCCGGTATTGGCATCGTGGGCTGCAAAAACATTGACGGTGTAAATGTTGGCGGGATTGGCCACCTCACGCACATGGACCATCCAGTTCACGGCCAAGTTTTGTTCCATGACGACGGAATCGACCGTGGTGGCGGCAGTCACCGCCGCCGATTTGCTTTCCTTCAAATTGTCCCCAAGCCGAGCATCCAATGCGCTGATGGCATCGGTCAGGCTGGTTCCACCAGAAACCACTTTGGTGGAAGAATAAGCGGGCATGGAGTTGCCGACCGACACCTTGCCAATGTAGGCAGAAATGAAATTGGCTTCGGTTGCATCAGCAGCACCCTGCTTGACGAATTGATTCTCGTCGTTGTAGATCCACAAAGAACCCCATTCTTGGCCACGCTCAACGTAGAACGTGTCACCCTGATCAGGACGCCAGCCCACTTCAGGAGCATGGATTCCCCAACCCGGCATCAGGTGGTAATCACCGTCAACACCACCACTCATCGGAGTCCCCGAATATTGCGCAGCAATCACCGCAGTATCGGCAACACCATCCTCTTGGATGTCGAAAAGGCGGTCATACATCATCCGGCCATTTTCGTCCTTGTACGATGGAGACAGGCTGTCAACGGCAACCTTGATGTCGGCAATGGTTGCCGTGATCGCAGACCCGTTGTTCTTCAGGCTGATGGTCAGGGTGTTGGTGGAGAAATTGTAAACAGCCGTGGTGGAAGACGCGCCATTGAATGAATTGTGCGTCAACACAACGGTCGTGGCATTCCACCCGGACCCGGCTCGACCAGACGCGATACTGAACTTGTCAACGGCGACCGTGCCGATAGTCCCCGTCGCACTGACCGCGCTGTTGCTGCCATCACCGGCACCGGACAAATTCGTCTGAGCCAGCGCATATGGGGTAATGCCAGTTGGACCAGTTTCATCATTCATCGGCCAACGATAACGAACAACCACCCGGTTCGTGGTATCCGCAGTCTCGATTGCGGAAATCACATCACGCATGTCGCCGGTAGGATTCGTGCCGTCGTCCGCCAGGGTGACAACGATATTGTTACCGATGAAGGTGGCCGTGGTGGTCGGATTGTTGTTGGCATTGTTGATCATGGCCAGGGTGATGTTGTTCCCGGCAGGACCACACTCGGTAGCCACCAAATAAAAGCTTTCACCGCCGTCGGAGATGTCCTTCATCGCAAAGCCAGCCGTTGCCATGTAGCGGCCTTCGCCAAATCCACCGGAAATGTTCGGCAGAAGTACGGTTGCATTCTTTTTGAAAGCATCCCAATTGGTTTCACCAACATCCGAGATAACATTGGTGCCACCAATCATGCCAAACTGATTCATGAAGGTTTCAAACTGAGCCTGGGTTTTGGCTTGAGTATCCACAACCCGGACAGGGTGCTTCCAATGAACCGCGCCCACCTTGTCCGTGGCATCGGCGATTCTTGTCCACTTGTCAGCACCCGAACCCATGGTTGTTTTGCGGTAAATGAGTCCATTGGACCGGCAAATGACAATGGAGCCGAAGGCCATGGCATCAGACTTACCATCGCCGGTGGCCGGGGGGAAATCCAAAACGTCGAATTTGATATTGTCTTTGCCAAAAGCCAAGCCACCATTGATACGAAAAGGAACAGGAATACCCATGTGAAAACACCTCTCTAAAGTTTGTTTAACAACGATTTACATCAATTAAAAACGCCAATTCTTGCTGTTCTTGCTTTAACGACGTGATCTGATTTTACAATCAGGTGCAACTCTACATAACCGCCATTCATCTCAACAAATATCTCGTAAGAAAGATCGTCAACATTCCCTAAAATCGCAAACTCGGTGTACTCAACACCGACGTTTGTTGTAAATGCGTTAATTTCACAAGCTATCCCATGACCTTTACTGTCATCAGAAGCAACGAACAACCATTTTAAAAGCCTGTATCTTCCAGGCATTAAAACACGGTCAATTAAAGTCTTAACACCTTGTTGGATACCTTCAACAAAGTTAGGATTCGTACCGAATGGCCATCCGTTACCAAAAACAATCGGGGCTTTAGCATCCAACACGTCCTTTCTAAGTTGAACCTTTATTGGCTGTGCGCCGACCGTCACTTGTATTCTCTTGGGATCGGCCATCGCTTAATTATCCATCATCCTGGGTTATATCCGGTATGACGTTCAACATCCCACCAACTGCTGTAGACACAAGCGGAGGATCACCAGGAATGCTATGTTGTATGTCATAAAGATAAACTCCAGGCTCAAGCAATTTGGTTTCATCAGAACCTAGAACAATAAGCCCTATACCATCTTGAGAGTTTTGATCTTCAGGACAAACAATACGCTTTTTAATCACAGCCGCAGAATCGGGATCGTTTACCGATTTTTTGATTGTGATCCGCAAGACATTGCCAGTTATGTCTAAGGGAACTTTGTCGGTAGTTGAGAAATGCAACTCAAAAGGTTGTGTGTCACCTCGGAAGAATTGAAGGTTTGCTTTATGTCGCTCCATTGTGCGCTCCAGAAACAAAAAAACGCGCACAAGGCGCGACATTATTCGGTAAAATTAAAACCCGATGTTATGGAACAGGAAAAGGGGCAGCGATCTTGTTCAGCACAAGTTTTGCCATACCTTTTCCGTCAAATAACACCTCCAAAATCATGTATTCGCTTCCACCGATGGTTACGGTGTCGTCAACCATGGGATCTACACCAAGTTCGGACACCCTTATCTCCAGTTCGGACCTTACGGATTGAACTTCAAAGCTTCCGCTGCCGTGAAGTGGTTGATCCACGACATGCTCATCAAATATCCCTGACAAATTTCGCGGGATTCCACCTAATTCAATCCGGGTTAAAGCAGAGGGGGTATAAACGACGGGGGTTCCGAAAGTACCGACAACATCTATTTGCAGCATTGCCAAAGCATCGTCCCACGCACTCATGACATGGTAAGCTTCACAAGCAATTCGGGCCGATGACACATCGGGAGTGGGTTCGATTGCGTGTGAAGATCGGTTCCACGGTTGTACTTTGCCGGTTCCTGCTTGGCGTACAGTTCTTGACCCAGGGTATTGACCGTTTCCATGAAATCAGCCGGGGCAAAATAGGTGCTGAAACATTGATTCGTCCCGGTGGGGAAAGCATGTCCTTGGCCAGATTCGATAAACTTACGGACCGTCCCATCCTTATCCGAAGCTTGCCCACGATATTCGACGAAAGTAATACCGGCGAAATCAAAACCATCACGTTGATCGGCACGAAGGGCTTGGCCGTCCTGCCACAACGCCCATGCTTCCTGGACTTTCTTGTGGCCGGTTAGGGCATCGAAAAACTCGGCAGAAACCATTGCCTGAACGCCCTTACTGATCTCGCCTTTCAGATTGTCCTCAATATACCGTTTCAGATCCAAACAGACTTTTTTTACGTCCGTTGCGGCATTGGAAAACGCAAAGTCCACAACCTTTTGGGTGATATTAAATTCATTGTAAAGGTCGTAAATGGTGCTTCCATCAGCGTCCAGGATGACGCCTTTCAATGCGCCCATGCGGAGCCATTCCAATGTAATCGCATGTTTATTGCGCATATCATTGAGACGCATCGCCAGGACGTTGGCGTAGGTTTCCATCTGGTTTTCTTGACCAAACGCACGAAGTCCTTGGATCTCTTCGGCTTTGATCACGTCTTCATGGGGGATGTGCGGTATGATGAAAGACCGCATTTTGCGTTTTCCATGGACGCCGACAGTGGCAGGTGCGCCACGAGGTACTGTTGGCAGCATGGCAAGCAAACCATCGCGCATTTCGACTGCGATATTCTGCATGGTCACTGGCTTTGGTGGAAACAGCTTCATTGCCCCAAGAACACCATAATTATTGGGCAGTCGGTTGATGGCAGCGGTGAGTTGGATTGCACCGAAGGCATCCGATTCAAAGGGATTTGCAGAAAGTGACATGGATCAGACTCCTACCCGGATCAGGACGCCCAAAGCCTTCAACTGAGCCGTCGCTGTAAGTTTTTGGTTGTTGGTGATGCCCACGGGCCACACCAGAGCCTTGTCAGACACGGTACAATGACGCGAAACAATCAGGGCTGTGGTCACATCGGCGGTAGCGGCATCGGCATTCCCAACCAACACGCCAACCGCCGTTTCAGTCCCATCGACAGCAGCCGGGGCAAGAATGTAATGCTTGCCGTTCACCGTTTGTTTGCCTACCACGGTGCCAATCAAAAGATCCGCGCCGCTTCCAACCGTGACCTGATCACGGCTAAAATAATTGTCTTCCTCAAATTTGAGCAGATCGCCCAGGTTATTCGGTTCTGATAAAACAGCCATCGTTGTGGTACTCCATAGAGAAAATTACAAAATGCTATACGTTCTCAACTTACGAACGTAATCCGTTTTTAATGACCACCCGCAATGCGAACGCAAGCCTTCACGACCGGGTTGTTTTCAATGCTTGAATGGGTAGGCATGTTGGTCGTGTTTGCAGAAACAACCTGGGATTGGATTTCTTGACCGTCAGTACGTTTGGCCAAAAGATCTTTGCGAACCGCCTCCATGGACGTGCCGGAAGCGATGTATCCCCCCGCAAGTTCTGGGAAACCAGCAATTTGGCATGTCTCACTGATGGCCTGGGCTTCCTTCCTGAAACCTTCCATGGCGGCAGCACGCAACGCACCTTCATCGGCCTTTTTCACGGCCATTTCTTGAACAGCACCCGGAGCAGCCGGGGTCGCTGCCGCAGCCGGGGTCGCTGCCGCAGCCGGGGATTCACCAGCGGCAATTACCGCAACACCCTGATTATCCATTTGAAACTCCTTCCGTAGATTATTGATTTTTAACGATGGCCTAATCGAACGCGATAGTTCGGCCATCACATCCCGCATTGTTCCAACTGCATCAGCAAATCCAGCGGTTATTGCCTCATCGCCGAAAAATATACCGGCTTGCGTATTCACAACTTGTTCAATGGAAATGTTCCGACCTTGAGCAACAAGAGCCGTAAACTTTCCGTAAATACGGTTAATTTCCATCTGCAATTTTGTTTTTGCTGAATCTGTAAGAGGGGCATGACTGCTAAAGTCTGCCTTCTGTTCTCCAGCAGTTACCAATGTGTACTTAAGCCCCTCTTTTTCGTCTTTTTGGGACTCATCAACATGAACTGAAATGACTCCAACACTTCCAACTCCAGAAGTTTGTGTTACGTAAACTTTGTGTGCCGTCGATGCCAAAAGATACGCAGCGGAATACGCATCATCCGCGAACGCCCATAGCGGTTTTTCTTTTCTGACCTCCAGCAATAAATCTGCAAGATCGAATACACCACCAACCTCACCGCCATTTGAATCAAGATCGAGCAAAATAGCCTTTACTTTGCCATCTGTTGCTGCGTCCATAATCATATTTTCGATGTCAACATACGTTGACAAGCCCGACATGGCATCAACACCAGAGGCTCTTTTTACTAAAGTGCCTCTCACGGGAATTACTGCGATACCATTATCAGTTACCTGATACCCGCCGTCCTTTGTATCAGGATTTTCAAGGTCAAATTGACTGGCATCAATGCCGATCCTTGGTCCAATAGCACCAAGGATGATGTTCAATTTTTTCTCTTCAACCAATAACGGTGTTCCTATGATCCGGCTGGCCAGATTCGGTAAAATTCTCATCTCAACCGCCTCCAATAGAAAAACCCCGCGATTGCGGGGCTTTTTCGGTTAAATAATCTTGATTTTGTTTTGCTGTTTTCTCGTCCGGGGGCGGTTTGTCTGGAGGGGGGTCTTCCGAAAGAGGTTTGTCTGGGGGCGGTTTGTCCAGGGGAGGTTCGTCCAGGGGCGTCTTCTCGTCCTGCACTACTCCACCCGCCCTGGTCCTTTTCCGTGGATCACCATCGAAAACCAGGCCGAGTTCATCAGACCTGGCATTGGACTTGGCAATTTCAATGTCAATTTCTTCGGCATCGTACCCGTAGGTTGCAACAACCTCGTCACGGGTAGTTAACCCGGCCCGGATCGCCGAGATGGCTGCGTTGAATTCTTTTTGCGGATCAACCCAGGCCCATCCTTGTCCTATCCACTTTACAGCCCGTGATTCTCTTGGATTCTTGATGAAATCTGGGATTCGTATCCCACCAGAAATTACAGCTTGTTCAAGCCAACGATTGAAAATTGGACGGCAGAATTGATGGATCAAAATCGTCTTCTGTAACTGTTCCATGCGACGGCGGTGTGAAATCATTCCGGCACGAATCGAAGAAAAATTAACTTTCTCAAGATCGCCAGTTAATTGCTCGTAGGTCAAACCGATACCGGCGGCAATTGCCCGAAGCTGCACCTTCATGAAAACTTCGTATTGACCGCCCAAGTCAGCGGGTTCAGAAAACGACACTTCTTCACCCGGCTCAAGAATCTGCAAAGTACCCGGCTCCCAGGTCACAGCCATGGACCCATAAGCATCGACAGGTTCTTCATCGTCATCTGCTTCATAAACCGGAGCGGGTTTACGCACAAACCCCGTAGCCAAAGCCGCTGTCTGTTTCCGCATAATCTCAGCGTCGTTGTATTTGTCTAATTCATGCAGGGCAATGATGACTTGCGCCATCCATGGTTCACCGCGAATCTGTCCAGGTCGCAACGGACGATAGATGTGCAACACTTCCGATGCGGGAATTCTGACTGGCTCTCCACCCATACCAACACCGAACATGGCTTCGCCTGGGTGTTCCGGGTAAAGCCAATAGGCTACCCGTTTGTTTATTTTGTTAAATTCGATACCAGCCTTAATTTTGTTACCGCCGGGCAATTCCATATTGAGAGAATACGGGAGATGCTCAGGTTCGATCACCTGGATCTGGAACGGAACAGACAATCCATCAGACGCTACCCTATTGCGCAATCTAACCAGGACTTCACCACCTTCAGCCATCGACCTGGCGACAAGAGCTTGCAATCCGTAGAAATCAAGCACCCCATGGGCATCGGCCTCGGAAACCCAATCTGCCCAGAGAGATTGCAACTCTTCTTTTAAAGCTGCATCTTTGATCAATGATCGTGGTTTAATCCCCGTACCGACAAGATCAGACGCCAAACATTCCAGAGCATTGGATGCCCAGGTGTTGCGACGGACAAGATCACGTACCCGCGAACGCATGATTTCTGCATCACGGAAAAGCAGCGTATTGACACCAGCTTCACCCGGTTGCCAGTTGGAAAGGCGTCTCCCTTGGCCAGCGGCTTCATACCCCATCCGTCTGGACGGAACACCACTGGCCTTGACAACATCACGACGATCAGGGACCACAAAGCTGGCCTTGCCCAACTTCTTTTTAAGTTTCGCCAGAGCTTTTTTGTGACCACCCATTATACAAGCCCCTTCGCGCTCTTGATGCGTAACCGACGAACACGCCTTCTAGGTTGATCTGTTGCAAATTGCATTTCACTTTCGATCAGTGCCAATGCTTTTGTGGCTTGTTCAAGATCGAAAACCACCATTTTATCGCCATGGGTTACACTTTTCGTCAGCGACGCAACCTTTGCGATGATGGCCTGTCTTTTGGCTTCAAGTTCAGCATAAGTTGCCATTATCTATTCATCCATTTTGATTTAGTTGCCTGACGTTTTTTACGTGGAGTTGTTCTTTCCACTACTGGAACATCACTACCAATCTCCAAACCCTTCCTTACTGGATACTCAAGAAGCAAACCTGCGCTTACGTTTAAACGCATACCAAGTGCATACAGACCATGCAAAGCAGCCATACTGTAAACGGTTACATCAAGAACTTCGTTTCTCACGCCATCCATTATCTTCCATACGCGCACTGATCTGCCTTTATGGAATCTTTGGGCAACACTTTCTGAAGTGAGTTGTTTGAAAAATTCTGCATCTCGCTCCATGGGAAAGTGCATGAAGCCCGGTCCCGGCTCTCTCATCTTCAACCTTGAGTAGATTGCCTCTTTGAGAGCATCAACGCCGATGACATAAAGCGGGATTTTGCCGACATTGTTCTTGGTGGGCTTCTTCGGCCAAACTGGATACCCTTGACCACCCTTACCCTTGATGCCCCAAATCTTTCGCTCCTGCCGGTTGCGAACAAATCCACTGACTTTCAATGTGTGATGCCCACCTGTATCAATGCAAACGGCACTGATTTTCATATCCGGCATTATTCTGGAATGCTGAAAAGTGGTTTTCAGGAGATTATCAAGATCCTGCCAGACTGCGCTTCCAGATGGATCGCCGATCAAAATCCGGTAATCAATCGACCAGCATTCTTCATCCCGGCCCCATCCATAAATGCCAACTTCCAACCGATCTCCCTGCACGTCCACACCAGCAGTCAGCAGAGCCACCATTGGCGGCAGATGAGTTTTACTGAAAAACTCACGCATACCCATGAGAGCATCACCATCGACACTCTCACTGTCCTCAACCCAGGACTCGCCCAGCTTGGTGTTGACCCAAACCTTCAAACGGACCGGATCTCTATAGGCTTGACCATGTTCAACCGCTATTTGCCCCCAGGACACCCACCCAAGCGGGCTGTAGAGGGAAGACAAATGGAACCCGGCTACCAGACCGCTACCCGTGGCCTCTGCGATCCAACGCCCGTTTTCCAGCATCCATCCCTTACGATGTTCCTGGATCTTTGCCTCGCAATGGATACAGACGTAATAGGCTTTTGCACGATCTTTTTCTGGCCATTTTATTTGCGACCAAACCAAAACCTGTTCCTTGGAGCATTCTGGACACGGGACGTAATACCGGCGTTTATCGCTTTCATTGAAAGCGGATTCGATGCGAGAAAAACCTCTGATTGTCGGGGTGGAAACAATCAGGATTTTTTTGTTTGAAAAATTCGCTGTCCGTTGGAGGGCAAGGCCCAATGGATCACCCTCACCATCCACGTCGCCTGGATAGCGGTCTACTTCATCAAGGAAAAGGAAACGAACCGGCATAGCAGCCAAACCCGCCGCCGAATTCGCACCGACCATCCTTAGAATCCCACCAGGAAATTCTTTAACAAAAATGGTGTTTCCACTGTCCCTGGATCGCGGCTCACTTATCAAACCCCGCAATGCCGGACTGGAATTAATCATTGGAGCAAGCCGTTGCTTGCTGTACATTTTTGCCAGTTCAACGGTTGGCTGAACCATCAGCACAGGCCCTGGAGAATAGTGGGCAATGAACCCAAGCCAATTCAGACCCGACTCTGTTTTTCCAAGCTGTGATCCGGCCATAAACACAACACGCTCGACAGCCGACGACGGTGACAGGCAGTCCATAATCTCCCGGAGATATGGCGTTCTGTTCGTCCTCCAGTCACCCGGCCCGCTTGAAGCAGTCGATGAAAGCTTTCGGTACTTGTCAGCCCATTGGGACACTTTGATCATTGGTTCAGGACGTAAGCCATTTTTGAAAGCTCTCTTGAATACTGTTGCAACATCGACAATGCCATCGGCATCGGAATACTTAACTCTCAAGGTCTTCATCACTATCCCCTGAAAGTTCAAGTAATTGAAGATTAACAAACCGTTCTAAAGTGATTCTGACCTTACGGGGATCACCACCCAATTCAGCAGCAATTTCACCACTCATTCTGCTTGGCCATGATTCCCATGCTGCCCGGTTTTCCCGGCCAGAATCCCTGGCAGCTTTCCGAACCTCATCAGCATCCAAAAGCTGCCCTGTCTTGTATTTCCTTTCCAACGTAAGTAATTGCCCCCGCTCAATTTCTGACTTTAATTTCGCAAGAGTCAGTTTCTTCGTCAGCGTATTACCTGAATAGCTGTGCGGATTTTCCTGGTCGTGCTGGTCGTGTTGGTCTTCCTTGGAATGCGGATCTTCATGACCAGCCGCACCGTAACGCCCAAGCTGACGCGCCGGATTCCGTTGAAGGGCAAGAGCCTCCATGGCTTGCTCTGGATCGACCTTCCCATCCCGTAAAATGACGGTCCCGTTTCTCACCAACTTGCTTACGTACTGCCTGGAAAACTTTTGGCGTCGTGCAAATTCGGATTGAGTGATCAATATTTTATTTTTCGCCATTTTATCTCTTTAAGCATATCGTTCGCACGCCATCGTTATGCGGGCAAGTCATGTGATCATGCTTGTCCGTCCCACTTTGGGTTTTTCCAAACGTGCAGGGGATGGTTGAAGATGTGTTGATTATTCTTCGATGCTGACGTTCCGTTCCGCAGCCACGGTTTCAAATGTTTTCCCGCCAGAGCCGTCCAGGTAGACGATCCGTCCGGTCGCTTTGATGTACCGTTTCACGGCAACGTCAACAAAATTCGGTGATAATTCCATTGCATAAACTTTGCAACGTGCGTTTTCGCCAGCTATGATTTGGGAGCCAGAACCGGAGAACGGTTCGTAGCAAACATCGCCCGGACGAATGTGCATCCTCATTGGTATGGCAAAACAATCAAGCGGCTTCGGAGTCGGGTGGTCAGGGCGTTCATCGCCAAGGAGAGAATCGATCTCCCATACCGTGGCCTGGGAACCTGAGTCCTTGTTGTGATGCGGAGTCTTTCCCCTCATCCAGCCAAATAAGCATGGCTCATGGTTCATCATGTAGAGCGCCCGGCCCATAACCTTGTTGTTTTTCTTCCAGATGATTTGCTGGTGAACGAAAGCACCGGCACGTTCCCAGGAAGATTCAACCATCATTTGTTTCTTGTAGGCGTGCCAGCAGTACCATGCCGCACGCTCATCAATCGCATGTTCCACAGCAATCTTGATAAGCCGATCAAAGAACTCATCTCCATCGCCATTGGAATCCCACGTCGTGCCATGCGCTGTAGACCAATCTCTTTCAACTTCACTGATCTGTTTACCTTCGGCGCGTTTCTCATCACGCTCTTTATTGACGCGCTTAAAGCCAGCCGGATGACTTGCACCAGAATAATTGATCAGGTAGGGAGGATCGGTGGCAAACAGTTTTGCCCTCTCCCCGTTCATAAGCCGGATGACGTTTTCTTCGTTCAGGCTGTCACCACAGAGCAGACGGTGTTCCCCCAAAATCCACAAGTCACCCGGTTGCGTGACAGCGACAGTCGGCGGTTCCGGGATTTTGTAGTCCAAGCCGTCCGATTCACCTGAACCTTCAATCTCTTTTTCGATACCAGCAAGTAATTTATCAATCTCATCGGAGTTGAATCCGGTCATATCCAAGTCAAAGCCATCATTTGAAAGATCTTCAAACTCAAGCCGCAATAATTCTTCATCCCATTCGGCCCAACTTGCCGATCTATTCGCCAGCAAACGAAATGCTTTTATTTGCGTCGGTGATAGTTCGTCTGCCAGTGCTACCGGGACATTTTTCAATCCGCTTTTAATTGCAGCCTTCAATCTCAGATGGCCATCAATTACAGTTCCGTCACTAAGCGCAACGATTGGAATCCGAAACCCGAACTCCTTGATGGCAGCAACCATTTGCGTTACCGCTTCATCATTCTTTCGCGGGTTACGAGCGTATGGTGTGAGTCGTTCTATCGACCATTCTTCCACTTTTAAAGGCATTGGCTTGTCATCCGTGTAAACCGATGGTTAACAAAAAAATATTAAAAATTTCAATTCATTGTATGCACGATGCGATCTTGCGGGGACTTTTTTCAGAGGCAATGTAAACCTTTTGTAAACGATGCACGCTAGAGATTTTGCGAGCTTCGCGCGGAACCCGCTGATAATACCGCTGGTAGTACCTTTGATGGCCATCATTAGCACTATAGATCGAAACTTGGACCGATCATTGCGTTAGGTAAACGGATCGAAGATTGCACTATACATCCTGGACCAAAGATTGCACTATAAATATTGGACCGATCATTGCTACCAAACAAATGGACCAAAGAATGCAATAAACAAACGGATCGAAGATTGCATCAAGCAACTGGACCGAAGATTGCACCATACAATCGGACCAATCATTGCATCATAAGGATTGGACCAAAGATTGCGACCATGTATTGGACCAATCATTGCACTATACAGACTGGACCAACCATTGCATTACATAACGTGGACCTACCATTGCATTGGATACATTGGACCGAAGATTGCGACTATGTAATGGACCAATCATTGCTAAACATAGTCTGGACCAGATATTGCTACGCGCACCACATACTAAGCCCTAGCCTATCCATGCCCTAGCCATGCCTTGCCCATGGCGTGGCGTGGCGTGGCCGTGCCTTATCCCCTTGGCATTGCTCCAATTTCCCGTTTTCTATAGCCAAAAACAACAAGTTACAAGATTCTTGCAACATGTTTTTCGTTCAATATCAATGCGTTGAGTGACCGTTGCTATGAAATTCGTGAATTTTAATTTGAAAAATTATTCAACAATTTCAATATATTACGATTTGAATTCTTAGTCTAAAAAACTCCACATAAAACGATGTGTTTCAAGAAAAATCAAGAAAATTCACGATTCTTTTCTCTTTTGTTCCGTTGTTTTTATTCACATTTTATCGACTACCCGTTTTTTTATCCTTAGATTTAAAAAATAGTGGTTGATAAGAGATTATATCGGAGCGATAGTTGAATTGTCAGTTGGGAACAAAGAGAGAACAAACAGGGAACAAACAGGGAACAAAACAGGGAACAAAAACTTTAAAATATTTTGGAGAAAATAGAATGAAACAGATCGGACAACAATTCGACTTTGAAAATTCCAAGAATATGGATGCCGAGTGGTTGAACTTTGAAAATGCTGCACAAGCAGCACATGAAAGCATCCTGCAAATACCATACTACAGTGATGCCATCCAGGGTGAAATCCTGGAAGAACAAGAAGAAAAACAGGAAGAACAAACCGAAAACAAGTTTGATGACGTTATCTTGGAAGTTTGCAACGGAATCATGAAGCTTTGCATCGTTGACAGGGAAAAGGATGCAATCAAACTCCTGAAAGTGGTTGGAAACAAATTCGGATTTGAGTCAGATTATTACAATCTGGCTCTTGAGACTTTGGTCGATACGACCAAAAAAACAGGATTGGCCAAGGGATTCGGATCGGCCAAGGGCAAAAAGGTTAAGGACCACAAGAAAGATGCAGTTGAATCGTTGTTGTTGCGCCCATGTGGCGCAAATGCTACGGAAATTCATGCCATCACCGGATGGCAGATTCACACCATCCGAGCGTTCGTCTCTACCCGTAAGAAGCATGGTTTCAATGCTTGGAAGAATGTCATGCAAAAAAGTGGTGAGAAGCCAATCACCACTTGGTTCATCGAACGGATAGCTGCATAAGCCATCCTAATCTCCTGGACGCCAACATTTAATGGCGTCCAGGGTTTTAACTAATTTTTTAATGTGTTTAAACAATCAATAAACAACAGGATCTAACGTGATGAGGATATTAAGCCAAGGATTTTGTATGCGACCTCATGTTAATGCCGTGATCGTTGGCAGGGGGAACAGTGCAAATGCTGCTTTCTGGAACGCAGTGAAACAAGGGGTTCCAGAGGATTTTTGCAAAAACGGATGGAGATTCACTCACCGTGAAAGGTGGGAATTGTATCCAGACGGTACAGAGGGACCAATTGAGTATAGGATTTCATTTGGTGAGTAGCTGTTCAAGATCAAGATGATACCTTTAAGGATGCACTAGCATCCACGGTTTAAGCAACGGATTATAAGGAACCGTGTGGATGTTGGCTAGTTGCGCCTTGCATGTTTTGAATTCTACGATGTGCGTTTCTTAAACGGAACATCGCATCGTTTCAATAAACACCAACACAACGCTGGCATTGTATAGAGCCATAAATATAAGGTTCTGGCTCTACATAATGCCAACAAATTAAACAGGAGCAATCCTATGATTTTCAAGATGACGGTCGTTGCGAGCGTTGATATGCAAAAACTTATCAGCGTGAAAGCAAAATCGGTGATGGATGCCGAATTTAAGTATCAAAAGTTTCTGAATGCTCGGTCACAATTCACCGGAGCAACGAACGATGGGTTTAAGTTCACATACATCCATCACATATCGCCAGTTTACAAGTTCGATCTTGCCAGAACGGAAGATGGACGTTTCGCTGGGGTTGTCCAGGCCAACATCACCATGACTCTGAATGTGTGTAAGGAATGCACATCGGAGCAAGATGCTTGGGAAAAGGCTGAAAAACAATTCATCGAATTGAAACAAGCCGATCCATTCTATGATTGGGAATGGAAAAGCTGGATTGCTGCCGAAGAAAGCAGCAGGTACATGATGAAACACTTTTATACCGAACAGGATCGGGTTGCTGCATAAGCAACTGACGATAAACAACCACATTAAATTAAAAAGGATGACGAAAATGCAACTCACACAAGCCAGCAACCAATGGAAGAACCGACCTGATGATGAACGGTTTTTGAGTATAACCGACATGAACAATCATTTCCAAAGGCTTCGATCCCGAAGTGCGGAAAAGGTACTCTTGAACAGTGATTTGAGAGTGATCCCCAACGCCAGCGGGAATGGAGAAATCGAGATCATCGGTAAGAATTCGACCATACCTGCAAAAATTACCCATTGGTCGCTCGGCCAGTTGGCGCAACGCGCTCAGGCTCCAGCGTCTTACATCCGGTCGCTGCCTCCTGAAATTGCATCGACCTGTTTGAACTATGGCTTGCAGAGCAGCGGGGTCGGCTCCATCGGCGCGTTGCTTTCAGTCAATGACAACATGGAGCCGGAACTTCGCGCAGTGACAGGTCCGAATTATGGACGGATCTGGAATGCGACCATCAGCAATGCCATCGTTGAACGGTTTGGGGATGGCATCACCAGTGATTTTCGGGTTCCGGGTGAATTCGGAAAAGACATCGTTGTGACGAAACAGAACACAACGCTGTACGCCAGCGACCGTGACATGTTCGTTTTCCTTGCGGATGAGAAAAACCGCATCGAAATCCCCAACAGGAGAGACGGAAAAAACGGATCGCTCGCTCGCGGGTTCTTCGTATGGAACAGCGAAGTTGGAGCAGCCACGTTCGGGGTTGCATCATTCCTGTTCGACTACGCTTGCAGCAACCGCATCGTCTGGGGTGCGCAAGGGTATAAGGAATTCAAAATCAGGCACACCAGCCAAGCACCGGAACGCTGGATCGAAGAGATCCACCCGATGATCAAGCAGTACACCAACAGCAGCACGATGGGGATCGTAACCGCAATCAAATCAGCGATGAATATGCCCGTCGCTGACCCGAAGGGATTTTTGCAACAAAGGTTCACCGGAACGCTGGCTGATAAGATCATGCAAGCGCATTTCAATGATGAACACAAACCCATTGAAACAATCTGGGATGTCACAACTGGCATCACAGCGTTTGCCCGATCAATCGAACATCAGGACGCCAGGGTGGGCATGGAGCGGACCGCTGGTAAAATCCTGGAAATGGCTCTCTAGGCTTGCGAACGATCAAGGGCTGCACATTTAAGCAGCCCTTGAAATTCACATATTAATATAAACTATCAAGGACATATAAAATGGAAACCATCGAAACCAAAGAAGTCAGCGTCCAAGACATACTGGACAGCGTGTTCACCACAGCTACCAATCCAGGAGATGCTCGCCAGACAGGGAGTGCCGCAAGACTCCCCAAAGCCATCAACTCACAACATCACCATAACGTCGTCATGCTCCTACTCCATCGGCCTTGTGGCGTCACGCAACAGCAGATCACCGATGCTACCGGGTGGAACGCAGCCAATACCAGGATGTTTTTCTCCATGGCCCATCAGCGGTTCGGTGTGCTTGTGTCCATCAAACAGACTTTGAAAGACGGCGTAAAAACGATCTCTTACAGCGTTGTCGAGCAAGCCCAAAGGAGCGCATGAAATGGTTGCACTTGAAGACATCACCAACCAGCAAAGAGATGCACTGAAAGAACTATTCTTTGATCAAACGCTGGAAGAAAACCTCATCGACGTCTTCCAACTACCAATTAGTGATCGATATATCGATCATGGGGCCGCAGAAGCAATAGAAAGATCCGGCATCGTCCAAAGTTGGATGGTCTGGATCGACTATATTGGGAGAGAAGCATATGCGATCAACCCGGATGGAAAAGTCACCATCATTGATTGAAAAGGAGCGCATGAAATGATGAAAATTGAGCAATTAACCAACAAACAAATAGCCGCACTTGAAGAGCTACGGCATGACGTGAGCATCGAGGTCGGGATGACCGACGTTTTGTTCGATGTTCATCCGCTGCCAATCGGCGGTTGGATCATCTGGGTGAATTACATCGACCAAGTAACCTTCATCATCGACCAAGATGGTGAAATCACCCGACTGGATTGATGGTGGCCAAGCAAATGAGCGGAAAAATGATCAAACTCGTAGAGATTACCAGAGATTGCATAGGCTGCAAAAGCTGCAAAGATTGCATCACCTGGATCAATAGCACCATTCAAGAAGCGTTTGTGATCAAACCGGATGGGGCAACCATCTACATCATTCCTAAAGGATTGCATGAAATGATTAAAATGGAGGATATGTCAGCACAGCAATTCGCTGTGATGAGGGGTCTTTTTATATCCGGCAAGATGCCGAACCTGGACGATGCTCATTGGGTTCCGATAGGCACAAGTGATTGCATCCTATGGATAAACTTTGACAGCAAGGAAGCTGGCATAGTCAAACCTAACGGGAAAACCGAAGAATTCGCATCAACAAGAATGGGAGCGTGAAATGAAACACACACAAAAATTAAGCGGAACGCAGGAAAGCATCATCTACAGCGCAATTCTGCGGTTAGGGAAGTCTATTCATCCTTTACCGTACTACCTGAACGGCGCACCAGCGAAAAAGGTGCTGGCAGCCCTCCGGTCGAAAGGGTACATCGATGACAAAGACATCGTAACCCAGGAAGGTATTGAAATGTTCAATGCCTTCCGAAAGAGCAAAGGTGTCCAGGAAGTCATATTGATGGAAAACAGTGAACCGCTTACGGAGCCTACCATCGTTTCCATAGCGGAAACCATGGCCGAACCCATGCCGGAAACCATGGCCGAGCCTATGCCGGAAACCATGGCCGAACCTATGCCGGAAACCATGGCCGAGCCTATGCCGGAAACCATGGCCGAACCTATGCCGGAAACCATGGCCGAACCCATGCCGGAAACCATGGCCGAGCCTATGCCGGAAACCATGGCCGAACCCATGCCGGAAACCATGGCCGAGCCTATAGCCGCCGATGAACCAGCGGGCGATCCGGCAGCCGACGCTCCGGCATCCGACGCTCTTGCAGCACTTTCGGACGCTGATCTTTCAAACTCAGCTTTTCTCGAAAACTTGAAAGAGTTTGTCGATCAAACCGTTTCGGAGCATGGAGAAAAACATGTTGCAGAGCCAGAAATTTGTGATTTTAAGGAACTGGATCTGGACAAACTGGATTCTAAGGAATCGGAAGTGGATGAATATCTTGCGATTTACATCCCAGAGATTCATAAACGCATCGACATGCGAAATTGGACCTCTGTACATAATGCGCTTGTGTTTATCAGGGAGAAACACGGGAAAGCGAGCTTCCATCACCTAGTTGCCACCACCGAGGCATTGAAATACACTTTCAATGCCGGGATGGATCAAGGTAAAACATACGTCACATGCAGATCACAAAATGGAACCAAAAAAGCCAAAGTGATTGAGATGATCATGCGACCTGAAGGCGTCACGCTCGATGAAATCTTTGAACTCACCAAATGGCAACCACATTCCATCAGGGGGTTCATTTCGACCATCAAAAAGGATCTTGGCATTGAGATCCTTGTCTCCAAGGAATGGATTGCCGGAGCAAAAGGCAAACCGACCACAACATACAAGGGTGTTTCGCCACAAGGAACTACCGATCAGGCCACCGAACTGGCCAACATGGCTGCATGATTCTCAAACAAAGCGGGGGACCGCTTATAGTTCCCCCGCTTTAGGAGCGAGCATGGTAAAAATAAAAAAAGAGCCGTTTAGGCATGTAAGACGGTTTATGATCGATATACATTCCGTTCTCCAGGAAGCAAACTGCTGCCAAAAATCAGAAGGTTGTCCTGATTGGGCAACCATCAAGATGCTGGTCGAGGCCGCTTATAGGCTCGGCGTGGAGCATCAAACAGATCCAGTCAGACGTTATCTTTCTGTGAAAAAAAGCATTCAGAGAACACCACCGTCGGAGTCAGACTAATGGCGACAATAGATGTAACACCAGTTGATGCGTTTGAATTCGTATATGAGTTTCATTGCGAATGGACTCATCTGCTGCAAATTCATCTGGACCAACCACACTATCTAAGGGTGACCCATATCCCAAACTTCCTGATGGAAGATGAAGAAAAGATTAAAAATGTATTGGTGGTTCCATTTGCAACAAATATTAATGCAATTAAGTTTGTTGCTCTACTTGAGACTAAAATCTCAAGTCTTGCTGACATAGTGACAGCAGGAACGGACGGAACCACCTATACTCTCGATGAGAAAGCAAAAGCCGCACTGGCAACCATTACCGCTATCCTTGCCGACGTTAATAGCCATTGTGACCGGGTTGAAATCGGTGTTTCACCCGAATGGGTTTGCAGCGGCAATTGCGATACGCTCCGGTGCAACGGTGATGATAAGATTAAGAATTACGCCGAACAGCACATCGCCCTGATTGAATCCAAGGGCGGGAAAGTTTTTGGTGGGGTTCCCGCTCTCGTCAAAGCCATCAAGGAAAAGCAACTGTTCGACCCGGAAGAGCTTTTATCCCAGGACGAACTGGATGAGATGCCATGGCTCGGTAAAAAATAGGTAGGCAACAGGCAACAGGCAACAGGCAACCAACCAAGGAACCAAAATGAACCAAAATGGAACCAAAATGCAAAACTTTTCCATCATTGAAGATAACGGTGGAACAATCCACATTATTATCCATGAGCCGAATGATGATTCTTGCACGACTTGCATCATGGCTTTCGCTGGTGAATGGAACATACTGGCCGAAGCGGTCAAAGATTTGTTCAATGGGGAAGATCCAAGCGATTGGGAAAACGCTGTAGAAAATCCCCAAGAACATTGGGATTATTACACCGTTGAAAGCCTCCAGAACGGCGGCTGGAAATACATCGCTGACAGTAAGGGCGGATGGTTCGGATCTGAGACTTTTGGCTTTGCTGGCCAATCGCTTTACGAGGCTTGCCAATCTTAGCTGTAATATTAAACTCCTGGATCTACAGGAACAATCAGTAAAGGAAACATAAAATGGGAATCTTTAAGCAACTTTCCGAGAAGGGTTTCACTCTGGAATCCATCAATATGTTGGAAGAAATTATCGCAGTTGAATGGGCCAAGAACGATGATGACTATCCAACATTCGCCGTCGAACTGATGGGTAATCTGCAAGAGCTTGTAGAGAACAGCATCAGAGCAGGTACAGGATTTTTCGGTTTCGACCGTTGGCAGCAGAAAGGGGATCACGCCACTGGTGTTACCCGGTTTAAGGTCTCCATGGTGACGCCAACCATGGTCAAACAGCTTCATGGAACGTGCAGCGCAAAGGGCAAGGTGAAGCTGGAGGATGGGGTGACGCTAGACGACATCGACCGTAAATGTCTTGCTACATTGGTATCCCCCCGGCCCCAGGTGGAAGAAGACTTGTACGAAGATGAGCAATTTATCGATCACGACGCCATCGAAGAGGAAGCAGCAAACCCCAATTGGGCTTGAGCGTCGGATCTACTCCATGCCCCTATGGATTTAAAGCCCTGGCCCTTGCCAGGGTTTTAACTTTGCCCCCTTGCCAGGGTTTTTATTTTGCCGTCGCCGTGGCGTATCTCAAGGCGTCCACAAACCGTTTTTGGATTCGCAATCCGGCCACCCTTTTTGCCGTTTTCTCAAAACCAAACCTTGGTTTAATTTTCGAGTCGCGGGAAAACATGTACATCAACGCCAACGGTTGCCGCTTTTTCCCCTCATACCGACCGCTCGGCATCACCTGCTTTTTGCCCGTCCGATGCCAGACACCATACCGATGACCGCCAGAAGAGATCGGCGCAATAAAATGCCCCTTCTTTGCCATCAATTTTCCGGGATATTTCCCCGGCCTGGTTAAATCGGTTTTACGTTTCCTGGCACCAACAGGGATGGCTGGAGCCTTGCCTGATTCTAAACTCCTGACGCCACCTTCCTCCTGGACCGCCATGAACTGATCTTTGACGTAGACCGTGGCTTTCAGGTTATTATTGGTCGCCTTTGTTACCTTGATGCCCTTCGCAATCCATGTGGTCCTGATCGTGAATCTTTCCGGTAGTTCCTTCCGCACCTCGGCCTGAATATCATAAGCCGTGTCGGTCAACGCTTTGGAGGCAGCAAAAATCACCTGCTTTTGTGCTGCCGCAAAAAGTCGGTCAACCTGCGCGAAGTTGATATTTACCCCAAACATGAATCATTTTTCATAGTTGCTGTTTACCTCGTCGCCGCGATCTGGTCTACCAGCACGCCGAAACTCCCGACCTAAATCTTCGCGTCTCTGGTGATAGACGTATTCATCAGACCTGGAATCAATGCGAACGATTAATTTAGAAACTAATTCCAGGTTGGTCTTACTCACATTATCTATCATCCTTTTTAATTCATCAATATCTTCATTTTTGACTCTGTTTTCAGCGCAATGAAGTTGAAACTCCATGAAACTATCAGATACTTCATCAACACGTCTTTTTAAATCTTTATGGATATGGAACTGCCCGTAAATTAATGCAGCAAGGATGAGAAATAAAGCGGTTGGACCACCACTAGAAACAGCATTTATTGTGGTTATGATGTCCATTACGTCGCTCCGGTATCTTTAAAACATTTTTCAGGTAAGAATCCATTGAATGTTTGCTTAGTGAAACTAATCCACTTTTCCTGTTTTTTGTCATAGCGTTGAAACCTGCCATGGCTCGTTGTTGCCATGTCGGATTGACAACCGTGTGATCAGCGTCAAAAAATACAACCTGCCCAGAATGACGAAACCGGATAAACGTAGGCAAATGCGGCACTATGTCTCCAGCGTTTACAACTCGGATGTAACTGTTTTCCCAATCTTTAAAAACATTTGACACCCATTTAGCATCACCAACCCTTGGTTGACCAAATGTGTGAAGATGCAGCTTTACATTCGGCAATAGGTGCATGTACCTTGCGGCAGTTACCACAGCGATTGCACCGCCAAGCGAGTGGCCACAAAAGGTAATATTCTTCCAAGGTCTGTGCGCGACCTGTCGGTCTATATCATCTTCAATCTCTTTGGCCGCATTGCAAAAACCAGCATGAAGACTTCCGTATGGAGTTTTGATCTTTCGCACATCAAGATTTTCAAGCCAATCGGCCATTTCATTTGTTCCAGCAAATGCAACCCAAATGTCATCGCCTCTGATAGCTGTTAGCCACTGGATGTTATTGTTGCTGAACCTCCTTATTCTGAATCCAAACACCCGTACTTTGCATGGATCGTAAATCCTGGAAGCAAAGGTTGCTGATAGCTTGATGTGCATGGATTTGCTCCAAAGGTCAGGGATTTTCAGAGTTAGGAATGCGCCGTCAGTCGATTCCAGTTGGCGATGTACTCTTCCGGTTTGCCCTTGCCCTTGATGGTGTTATAGTGCTTCTTCCAATAGATCGCCTGGCCATGAAGATCACCAGCAGCAGGAAGCAGTTCATCTTTCCTGAAATAGTGAATCCGGCACATCGCGCAGCCATACCTGAGATCGTACAAGAGCCGACCTGCGTTGTGCGTAAGATCGGTCCCTAAAACCTTGGCCGCGAGCGAACCCCTGGCTTGCAAAAAATTAATCCAGATGTCGTCGTGAGTTGCTGGCTCCATCTGCCAAAGCCCTAAAGCTGGACCACCGCCTTGCTGTTTGATCAAACGCAGCCCGGACTCCTGGATGCACGTACCCAGGACAAGTTCCTCCGCTGCCAAAGACCAAAGGTCCAGTTGTTTGAGCGTTGGGATTATGATGTATTCTCGGAGTTGGAAAGTATTCAGGCTCATGGTTTAGAATTTCCTTTTATAAATCGAGCGTTTCCGTTTTGTACCGTTTCCGTTGCACTTTGATATACCTCCAAGATGCCCGGTGCTGGCACACCAAGCGTAGTTTGGGATCGCGGAAGCGATCACCGGACACCTTGGGGGTTCGGAATATCTCTTCTACGCTCTATGTCCAGTGCCAACCGGACAACAAAAAGCCACCCGAAGGCGGCTTGCGTTATTTGTAATTCGTGGGGGGGTCTCGCCAAATCTGGCGAATCAATATGACCGACCTTTTTGACGTTCCCCAGTTTTGGGGAACGTCAAAACAAAGTCTTGATTTTCCATGAATTCGAACTTATCGATCCGGTCTTTGATCCAGGTCGAAAAATCCTTACCGACCTCCAGGGTTAAAAATCAAAGCTTTTTGATTCTCTTCGCATGGATTCTCTTCGCCTGGATTTCTCCGGCTTGTTCTTCGGTTTGTTCTTCGGCTTGTTCTTCGGCTTGTTCTTGTTTTTCTTTTTCGATGTAAACTTCGGATGACAGCCGCAAACTCCAAAATCTCTTCCACACACTTCACATTCGTTGCTCTTGGCCATCACCGTCATATCCTCGCCGTCATGCCATCGTACCAAACAAAAAAACCCGCGACGAAATGCGCGGGTTCTGAAATTTCAATAAATAAAAAAAGGCCCAACCGGGGGGATTGGACCTTTTAGCCCGATGCTCTTGGCTGAAACAGGAGCATCGGGGTGTAAATAAACTCGCAAAACTCAGGGACCAAACTCAGGGATCTACTCCAGAGGCAACTCGACTGGTACAAAAACGATAGCACAAATCTAAGAACAACATCAATAAAAAATGAAAGGATGAAGTGCTTCGTCTTAGTTTTTTATTGTCTTTACGGTTACTTACAATTATTTGAACGCCTCGGTGCTATGGATTGGGTAGCGTTTACCGAGCATACCAAGCGCAGCACTCAGCACTCCAAATGTGAAATGGTAGTCGATTACATTTCTTGAATTTGTATATTTCTCTAGTTGATCGCCAAGACCGAGAATGTGCCACACTGCATGTCCAGCGGGTGAATCCACCCCGCCAAGGTAATCCATCGTCCGTGAGACGTGCTTTTGAGCCATTTCAACAAGATCCCAATTACGCTCATGCCCGGTTGGCGCACGGTTCAGGTCAACAGCACTTATCTGATCCAGCATAGCGATGGTGAAATGGTCTTGAAATTGTCTGCCAGCGTTATACTGTGCATGATTGATCTTTCCTTTGCGATACAGTATTTCAAGTACATCCTGTATCCGGCGTTTCTGTTTTATTTGACCATCGGTAGCTTCGACTGTCAGCTTGTACTCCCTGCCTCCCGGCCCAGGAGCAGGGATATAGCCAACTTCCGCACCTCCGTTCTTGGGCAAGGGTTTTGGCATCGGCTTCCGGCCATGCTGTGGTCTACCAGCCTTCCCTGTTTTCCTGATTGCCCCAGGATTCGATTTTTCGCCTCTGCTTTCGCCCGTCAAAATCTGTTCTTGCATTTTGCCACTCCAAACCAGGTTTAAAATCGTGCGCTTTGTCGCGTGAGAGTCCCTGTGTTGCGTTTTTCTACTGTCTTGGCTACCTACCTACCATGGCATAGCCAACGACGCTTAAAATGGCCTTTTTTGCGCCAGGAGAAAAAATCATTTTGCCAGGCCGCTCTGGAAAAATTTCCCCGCCGTACTGCAAAATCATAACACGATGGCCAATTATGATCGGTTTGCATATCGGTACGAGCAGTTTGCTCATCGCCCATGATCATTTACCTTGTAACGGCGTAACAGACAATTTGCCTGCTGTGCGGGTTTGTTACAAATTTTGTTACGCAAAAATTTTAACAATTATAGCCACTTCCTTATATATATATAAATATGTAACATATATATATATATATATATATAGATGGGGATATATATGAAAATATTTTTATGTGTGACTCTCTCCTTTTTTATATGGATATATCCCGGAGAAGTTTGTTACGCCATTTTTTGTCACAAACCGCTCCCAAGCCAACAGAAAAATCATTATAAAGCGTTGTTAATGATTAAATATAAAATTGTACCAGTTTTTGGAAAATTTTCCAGTTGTAACAAAAATCGCCATGGGCAGGCCCAAAATTTTCCCGATTTACCCACCATGGAGGTGCTTTTGGAAAAAATTTTGGGAAAAATTTTCCAAAAACACGTCCAAAAAAAATAATTTTGCCCCCAGAAAAAATAATTTCGGCCACGTTTTTGAAAATTTTTTGGGAAATTTTTCCACTTTTCCAAAAAATTTTTCCACTTTTGGGGAAATTTTTCGGGAAATTTCCAAAATTTTTCCCGGCTCCAAAAATTTTTCCCAAAATTTTCCAAAATTATTTTTCGTGCCAAATAATATTTTTGGACCAAGAAAAGTTTCCTTTGTAATAAAAACAAGCACATGACCGTTTTCCCCCAAAAAAGCCATCGGGAAATTTTTTCTGGAAATTTTCCCCGGTCGAAAAATTTTCCCCGGTCGAAAATTCTCAAGATGCCAAGAATACAAATTCAGATCACAATTTCATCATCGTTGATGCGAACCTGATTCAGATCATCTTTACCATTCCAGCAGAGATCCAACGGAACCCAGACTGCGCGAGTTGGTCTACCGTTGATGCGGAGCGTCTTATCAACTTCCCTCACCGTTTTAAGCGTCAGAAGCATCGGATGCCACTTCTTTTCCCACGCAGTTCCCCGCAAAATATCTCTGATGGCCGGAGAGTTGTGTGAAATAAGGACTCCATCTCTCCAATCATTGGCATCCACAATCTGCCCGTTGCACGTTGCTCCTGCTTTGTATGGCGAATCGGTTCGGAACCCATATCTTTGCAGGTGTTCCTCTGCAACATCTTGTGAAAAGCCAGCAAGTTTCCTTTCAAGAGCGATGGCAATCAATTCCGATACTGTCATGTGGCCAAAGTTTTTACCGTCATGTTGGATATTGATCTTGTGATACATCAATTTATTGAGCAATATGTTTTCGTTTTTCGACAGTTCATCTGTAGTATGATCAAGCCAATCCCGTTCCTTGATCCATTCTAAAGCCGCAGCAGGAGTGATTTCTTCGTCTTTGTACGCAAGATAAGCCCCCGCCAGGAGTGGCCCAAGCTGGTCAGCCGTTCGCCTTGACCCAAGATGCAGGGCAACCGCATTAGTAAATGTTTCGATGTTTTTAAGTAAAACATGGACGTTGTTGATGACACGCACACGCAAGCCATCGATAAACTCATCAGTGAGATAATCACTTACCATTTGCATAAGTTCGTTGTAATGTTGCTTGTTTCTTTCTTTGTCTTTAGCTGTGCAATCTTCCGGCTTGACCAATTTCAGTAAGGTTATCCGGGATTCGTCCTGGAAAGTGTTTGCGCCATCGACCACTGAAGCGAAAGCAAAGCAAGATCGCACAACAAAAGCCTTTGCCCCCGATTGGTTTTGCGTACCTTTATAGATATACCCACCAGACGATGAAATTCTCGCAAGTTCAATAATCCCTTGGATTAAACTGTCGGTGTACTTATCGCCACTGCGTTCGCTTTCATCGAAAATAACTGGGATTGCATCGGTCTTAATGGAATGCCGAACCGCAGCTTCGGTAGTTCTTCCATATACTGAGATGCAAAAATTGTTGAGGATTCGATGGACAATTTTTTTCATCACGGTCGTTTTGCCGCACCCGGATTCTCCGTAAACCCAAACATGTGAACGCCAAGGGAGGACGCCAGAAACCAGGGCAATCATGATCCAACCAGCAAGGCAATATGCTGAAATTGGTTTTTCCCAATGGAGCTTCTTGCAAATTTCCAGCAGCCTCCTTGAATGATTCGTATCAAGTGGGGCAGCAAGGCAATTGAACGGGATTTCTTGCCCAGCTTCGTAAAAGTTTTTCGAGCGAAAAGCAGCAAGAGATACAGATTCTCTGTTTATTATCAACTGGTTTCCCAGGTTCAGAACGATCTGGTCTTTATCCATCCATGCCCCACGCCCACGGATCAAATCCCTGGCAACGAACACCCCCCGCGCTTCTGCCATGCGCATCAAAGCGTTCATGGCCGCATCCCAATTAACGCCTGATCTTTGCGGGAATCTCCTGGCCCAAAAATCAAGTGGAGCCATCATGATCAAGTTGTTCTTTGTGTGCGCCGATGACGATAACTCAAGTATTTGCATTGTGCCACGAGGATAATAATAATAGACATTCCCGTTGTAGCCAAGAACGCGAAAAGGCATTTCCTCATCGAACGCAAAAACAGGGTTCGGAATGGCCTGATTCGCTTGACTTTCACCATTTTTGGAAATGTTTATTTCTGTCTGGCCATCGCCATGGTCGTAATCATCTAAAGGTGGACCATCCAAATGTGGGGGTTCTTCGCCATAATAGTCCTCTGGGTTCTCCTGAACTGGGATCTCCTGAACTGGTGGGATCCAATCTTTAAGCCGGATTTTCACCCATCGCTGTATTGCGTCCACATCCCATTTCCCTTCAACGTCGGCAACATCCCATCCTTCTTCCAGCTTGTCCGATTCTTCGATTCGGCAAATCTGCACCGTGCAGCCCAAGCCGACTAGGATAGTGCCGATGGCTTCCGCTGCTTTCGTTCCAGGCACGTCATTGTCAGGCAAGATTCTAATGTGCCGCCCACGCAACGGGGAAAAGTCGGTTAAGGCGTATGCGTTTGATCCACCAGACCAGGTGAGTACCGGGTGATCAGGGAATATGCGCTGCGCTGCGTCGGCGGTTTTTTCACCTTCCGGCAAGTACACCGATGCGCCAGGGAAAAGCTTTAGAGATTTGAGATTGTAGAGCGGTCTTGGTGATGCAAAAGCTTTCCATCGCCAGCTTGCGTTAGGGCTTTCCTCCGACTTGCACCAACTCTGAGGCAGGATTTGTTTTTTCCCCAGTTCCGGTTCTTCATCCAGCGGTCGCTCTTTCTCCTCTGGAGGATCGAATCTGGCGATACGCCCAACGAGCCTACCTTGAATGTCGTGATAACTCCAAATTTTGCTGGCTTTTCCGAGTTTATAGTGGCTGTCAGGTGGTGATGGAGCATCGGGATCAACAAATGGCAGAGCCAGCCATTCGGTCGGGCGTGGATCGTCTTTCTTTTTGCCCGCTTTACTCTGGCCAGATTGGTTCCACTTTTTTTCTTCGATGTTGAGATTGAATCGTTTGGCTATGGCAACCGCAGCTTTGGTTTGGTCTTTTCCTGTTGGTGATCCTTTTGTTTGGATCGCCGCATACAAAGAGATGAGATCACCCCCTTTTAAACCGGATGCAAAGTCCGACCATTTGCCAGTTTTCACGTTTATTGAGAGCGAACTACCTTTGCTCCCGGTTACGTCCCCAATTTTAAATTCATGCCCATCCAGCACACCCGCCGGGAACCACTCAAAGAGCAGGTCGGTGGAACTCAGCAATGCTGTGTTTGCGATTCTTTCAAAGTCTATCTTGCCGTTTTGCTGCGTCATAAATACCCCCGTCAAGCAATCTTAGCCTTACAATGTACATTGATTGTTTGTAAGACGCGATGGCACGTAATCCCATCTCCACGTACATAAATTTTGCAAGTTCCGTCCATTCACTGGATTCTCTTTCTTTCCCTTCGACTACAAAACAAGGCACATCGTTTCTTATGTGGCGAATCAGCGCAAGTTTGTTTTCTCTTATTTTTTTTAATAATTCTTTTTGGATTTTTTTTGTGTCACCTTTAAGCACAAGAACATTAAGATCCTTTATCTCAAAATAGCATCCGTGTGCATTGACTCTATCTATAATCTGTAATGGATATACCATGGAATTTATCTCGATATTTTATTTCTAAACGGTTGAATACAGCTACATCCAGCATGATTATTGAATTCACAATTACGACATGAAATTGGTCGCACCCATTCAGGATTCCTCCAGCAAACGGTTTCTTTTGCAAGAAAATCTTCCGAAAGTATATATCTCATTCGGTCGATCGTGTCTTTATCGATCATATCTTTATCACTCATATGTTTAACAATATCTTTGCGTCATCAACCGATCTTGCTATTCCAGCAATCCCGCCATATTGCAGGATTGTTGCAATAAAATTCTCTTGCTTCTCTTTCGCTGTACCCGTTAGCTGCTTTACTTCGATTGCTGCGAAAACGCCAATAGAACGCCCAACCATTTCATCTGTAATGATGATCGTCCGACATCCAATTAAATCCGATGAACCTGGGACCAAACCAAAAGAGATTCTCCGTGGGTTTCTGATGGCGAACGAGCCGTCACTTAACTTTATTGGTTCTCCCCCAACATAACCCAAACCCACCGGGTTGTTAAACAAGAGTACCTCCGGTCGTCGAGTAATATCAACCAAGATTTCGCGTTTTATCGGACTTTCTTTCATTAACTTTGCCCCACTTACTTTTTATCTTTGATTGCTTGCTATAATCTGGATAGTTCTAACAGACAAATGGTAAATTCTTGCGATGGCTATGTTTGTTTTTCCTGAAAGTTTTAATGATCGGATCTCATCATTCCGTTTTTCAAGTACAGTTTTTTTACTGATATGATTTTTTGGAATATAAACGTAGCATCCACCAAATATTTTACTGACATTTTTTCTCATTGTTTCATTGAGCGTTTGATATAGTACGTGATCGCGTTTTAGCGTTTTTGGAATAAACAGCCGACAACCACCATACTGTTCGATCAGGATAGGAATAGTTTCTGGACTGATAAGGCTCAGAAAATGGGAATTTGCAGGTTGTGTGGGCTTGCTGCCACACCGGAGTTGTTCAACTTTCAAGCCCATGACCATCACCTATATGTCCAAACTTTTTGTTGCCTTGCCTTCATGAGTTTGTGCGTCCAGCCGGGGGCATAGCCCCTTTGCATTCGGATACGTTCCAGATCAGCAAATGAGTGTGCTTTTTTCACTTCTTCTTTTTTTCGTATTGCTGTTTCAACTCTTAAAACTTCTTCCAGGTCGCCATCGACTTCGTGGATGGGTGGCCTTTTTGTTTCCCGCACATGGCCACAAGATGGGCAGACAGGAGCCGGTGGGAAGACGCAATAACACTTCTCGCAAATGATTACGCCCGAATCCACGTCGTTTTTGCTGCCTTTCTTTTTTGGTATCCCGGCAAGTTTCCAATCGTGTTCGACATCGGGCATCCCATGCCTTGTGTAATTACCAACATGGTCCAGGATGATTGCCACTTTGCCAGCAACGTACCGGAGGACGCGCCCGACCTGTTGCAAATACATGGCGAGAGATTGCGTCGGTCTGAGCAGGATCGCCACCTCCACGGATGGAACATCTAACCCTTCTGAAATAAGATCGACGCTGCATAACACCTGGATGGTTCCGGCAGCGAATTTGCGCATCTTTTCGTCACGATCCGGGTCGGTCCCGTAGATTGGAACTGCTTCAATGCAATTATTCTGGAATTCAGCCGCAACATTTCGGGCGTGTTTAATGGACACGCAGAACACGATGGCTCGTTTGCCGTCGGCATAGCGCAGATAGTGTTTAACGGCGTTCCCGGTGATCGTCTTTTTATCGACAACTTCTTCAAGTTGTTGTTTATCAAAATCGCCCAGGACAGTTCGTATTTTTGATGTGTCGATACCGATTGGTGGGATGAAAAGGCGATATGGAGAGAGAAATTTGTTATCGATCAACCAGCGTACCCGTGGTCCGATGACGAGCCGCTGAAACAGGCCATCCAAACCTTTCCCGTCCAGGCGTTGCGGTGTTGCAGTTACCCCGACTATCGCTGCATTCGGCCAATGTTTGATCACTGTGGCCCACTGTTTGGCCATCCCATGGTGCGCCTCATCAATCAAAATGAGGTCTGGCGGTCTGATCTTATCGAGCCGCCGCACAAGGGTCATGATTGATGCAATATGGAGTTTTTCATCGGCATAGGGTTGGCCAGAAGCGATGACACCATGTGGGATTCCCCATTTCTCAAAGGATTTTGATGATTGCTGCATCAATTCATGCCGATGGACCGTGGAAATAACCTGCTTATCGAGTTCCAAGGCACCTTTCGACATCGCAGCCATGATGACCGTTTTTCCTACCCCCGTTGGCCCCTGCATAATCACCGCCCTTGGACCGGATGTGATGCTCCGAAGCGCAAGCCGGGTATTTGCAATCATTTCGTTCTGGTGTGGGTAAAGATCGGAGTAGTCCATGGCTCGCACTACTTTAATGAATGGCGGTTGTAATCCATTTCAGGTTCGCTCTCCAATCTCTCCATGTTGAATATTTCCAGGTCGCCTTTCGGCACTTTCAAGATCCGCTTCATAAATTTCAGCGTACCCATAAGTTTTTCCAGAACTTTTTGATGATTAATTTCAATGATCCAACAAATCCATAACATGGAGCCTATTTTGCCACTTTGGTCTGTCGCCCAGGCGGTTAACTCCAGTGCGCTCGATCTCCAGCGTGCGTCTCCGGGATGCGGATTTTCTGAAATTCGATATAGATCCCTTAAACCCATCAAGAACACATTTTGCCAGAGGCGGATTTCTGGCGGCGTGCCTGTATTAGTGCGCTCCATCAAAGCCGTGGATGGTAATTTTTCAGTCATAAACCTTGTTTCCGTGCCAATAATTGTAAATTTTATATCATTTTAATTCTGTTTGCTGAACCATTTTCGCAGTTTACGAAACTTTCCGCAAGCGGGAATATTTAACAGAAATTAACTGTTTATTATTTGCATTTTTAGGAATCATTGGGTTTTGTTGAATTAAATTAACTATAAATATTTTTATGTAAGTCTTGTTAAAATTATCTACTTGAAATTTTCGCTAGCTTAATGTAGCATATAGTGTGTTATCGATACTTTAACGAATCTTACAAGTAAAAAAGTATGCCTAGAGGGGATGGCTATGAAAGGAAATCAAGAAGAACCTACGTCTGAACCCGAAAATGCAAAAAAGGATGTTGTACGGAAAAGAAAGCTAGCCGATGGGGTAGAAAGAATTGAAAACGGTATTGCAAATCGTCTCAATGATCTATTAGTTCAACATGGCGATACGCAACGGAAAATCGCGCAAGAACTTGGCGTATCAACCGCTACAATTTCAAATATTTTTTCCGGTGTAACCCATAAAATTGATGCTGAATTTCTAATGAAACTCGCAAAGAGATTCAACGTATCAGCAACCTGGCTTTACTCAGGGGAAGGCAGGAAGAATCCCAATGATTACGTCATTATTCCTTTTATTGATCCTACCGTTGAGCAACCAGAGTCAGAGCCGATTATGTTAAGCCACAAGTTCATAATTGATAATAAGTTAACAGTAAGAGCGATTGCCGCGCTGAGATATTACGGCACACTTTCGGAAAGGTTGATCATGAACGGCGACATTGCAATCATCGACCAGCGCGTTAAACATATTGACAGGACCGGCTTGTTTTGTTTTAAAACAAAAGGATCAATACAGAGCTACCAACTTCAATATTTTGTACGTCTTTATGACGGCCAAGTGAAGGTTTATGCTTCCGGGTCAGAAAATGCGGATCATGTGGTTAACGCAAAAGACATCTACGTCGATGGCAAGGTTGTGATGGTGTTGCGGATAGGTGCCAGTTAAGAGGGAGACACCTTGACGGCACATCCTTGACGGGAGAACCACAGACAACTGGCCGAGGTCTCATTTCTTTATCGCCACGATCCACAAACAAAAAAACGCTGCGAGGCGTTTTTTTTTGTTTACATATTGTTTCGTAATTTGATAATCTTGCTCCAAGACGTTACTTTGAATGGTGCTTATGTTAAATTTACGAATCAGAGCGTCAATGCTGCCAGGGTGGAATGATTGCCAACGTAGATCGGCAGCGAAACAGTATAGACGACAAATTGAAGCTCAAGGTTTTGATTTGCGGTCCAACAAGCCAACGATTGGCGCAGCAGTGGGAACTTCTGTACATGAGGCGTTTGCAATCGCTTTTACCGCAAAGAAAGATTTTTGCGAAATACCGAAAAATTCACAGCTTGTTGAAGCGGCAGTTGAAAAACTTAAAAAAGAAGCTGCAACAGGGATGGAATGGGACGATACCACCCCAAACCTTGGCGTTGCGAGTACGCAAATTTCACGAATGGTATCCATGTGCGTTGATTCTATTCTGCCCGTTTACACACCTTACAGGGTTGAATATGAAGCGATTGTATCGGCAGGGGATGGTTTTGAATTTTCCGGCAAGCTTGATTTGCTTACCCTGGACGGAATTCTGATTGATCTAAAAACAGGGGCAGTTGTCCGACCTTACCAAGCGCAACTTGGGGGTTATTCGCTGCTACAAAAGCATGAAAAAAAAGAAACAGGTGAAGCGTTTTCGGTCAGGGAAATACAAACAATATTCGTAAAGCGATCACCAAAATATAAAGCACAAGATTCTCCGGTCGTGAGTGAATATAATTTGCAAACGTGCGAAATGGCTGCTTGGCATTCAATTGAGAGTATCAAAAGCTGTATGACAAGCTTTTTGAAAAGTCCAGATCCTTGGACTTTTGCTGCAAACCCGATGTCGATGATGTGTCGTCCCCAGTTTTGTCCTGCACATGGGACAAATTTTTGCAAAATGGGGGTTTAACTTTTAATCAAAAAAGGAAGTGTTATGCCCGAATTGTCTGAAGTGACTGGTGTGGCTGGTGTCGTCACCAAGAAACCCCGCAAGCAGCGCAAGAAACCCGAAGGGATGCGGCTCAGCGTTGTCCTCACGCAAGCCCAATATGACCTGTTCATCGCCAAGGCCAAGGCTGGATTCCGTAGCGTTGAAAATGAACTTCTCATGATGATCTCTCTTCATCTGCACGCGCCCAGTGCCGGTCCCCAAGGTGAAGGAATCAGCCAGTAACATCGGCTGATGTAGTAGTTGTCTGCTTCATAGGTCGCGCTCCAGGCGGGAACCACACCCGCAGCAAACAAAGCATCCTCGTCACAGCGACCGGGCAGGGACCGGATAGCGACCGGACAGCGTAACCTGCCAATTTTAAGTATGTAAGGATTGCAAGTGGTGACAGCCCGGAAAGACGGGCTTTTTCTTCATCTACCATATCTAGGCAAAATAAATGACCACTACTGACAGCAATCCTGACAAACTCGACCGTGATATTAAATGTCTTGGCATCAGGTTTAGAGTTGGTGAGATTGGATTCTGCACAAGATCCATCGAAGAATACAAGTGGTTGGCAGACGTTTGCCCACAATGCAATGCTTTTAAGTCATTTTCGGAAGAAACCCGGACAAAATTGAGTGCGTCGTTTGGAATAAGAAAGATACGGGCTGCTGCGGCCATTGCAGCGGCCAAGGCAAAAAAAAAGCTGTCTGAGCCGAAAGTCGCTCCAGCAGTTGAAGTTCCCGAACCAATGGCCGAACCAATGGCCGAACCCAAGGCCGAACCAATGGCCGAACCAATGGCCGAACCAATGGCCGAACCCGTTTCAAAGCCAAGGTTAAAGCCCGGTCCTAAGCCAAAGTTAAAACCCACTCCCGTATCCATGCCGGAACCAGCACCAATACCCGTTCCAGTGCCGGATCCCGTTCCCGCTCCAGTGCCGGAACAGAGTTGGATGCAAAATCGGGTGAAACCAGAAGTTGCTCCAAAGAAACCCCGTGGTAGACCACCGAAGCCATCTTTGGAAAAATTTCTAAGAGTTCCAGGCAACGGGACTAATCTGATCGACGGGGAAACTTTCACGGGGAAATGTGGAGAATTGGTTTCGATCCCTGAATGCAAGCCATCCGACTGCGAAAAATGCAATATCGAACGTAAGAGATCGCAAGATGAGGAATGCGCTGCAAAAACAGGCTGGACAACCACTCCACCAGTCCAAAAACCAAACCGCCAAAAACCGGAGCAACCAAAAGTCGATCACACCGGGACAAGGCATTTGCGCGGTGGGATGTTCCCCGCTGATTCAGATTTCATCCGACGGTTTGACCGTGTGTGCGAAGAGTTGAAACTGGACCGTGGCAGCGTCGTGAAAATCGCCGTCGCAAAAATGATCAAAGAAATGGGTTTTTGATTCCATCGGGAGGTTCCAGATGGAAATTTCAGAGGGAGACAGGCTTATGGGTGACGAAACCTTCATTCTTTGTCTGGCAGTAGCGTGCGCCGTTTTCCTGGGATGGGTGAAGTTGCGCGGGAATACGGTATGCGACGATTGTAAAGATAAAACCAAGTAACATCAAACAAAACGCAAACAAAATGGGGCAAACTTATGGGTGGCAGCAACGATGTGGAATGGTGGCAGGAAGCATCTACGTATTTAGGGCCATATCGGCCTAGAAGCTGCGATGAAGGAGAATGGTTCCAGCGAAAGTGGTGTGACACATGCGCCAAATATGGACCATGCATCACACCTGCTTTAACAAAAATCTACGACATCACTGCCACGGAATATCCTCAAAATTGGCAAAAAACCGATAACGGGCCAATTTGCACAGATTACGTCTCTAAGCAATAGTCTCCCCACGGATGGGTGCCGTCCCTGGGGGTTGGAGATTTATCCGCACAATCGTCCTCCGACCAATACCGGATGGATCCATTTCAAAATCCTCCGTCGTCCCACCGTCCCCTCTTTGCCAACCCAATAGGTGTGCCAATGGGCACGCCTGATATGGACCTTTGGGGATTCATGGGAACCGTCTTTTGGATCTTGAGTTGATGCGGATCGTATTTCCTCCCCAATGCTCGCCCCGACATCCCATATAGTTTGGTTGTCTGGAGGGAAAAGGCGCATCCCTTTTTTAGTCTTGGCCGGGGCAGGGTGTCGGGGCCGACGATCAATGTCGGCAAGTGATCTTATGGCTGGCTCATCGCTGCACAGGTAGAGGACCAGGGAGATTATAGGCTCCCAAAAGTCACGGAATTCCTCGGAATTAAACCCTACTTCCAACCCCGACATTAGTGCGTTGGCAACTGCCCTGTCCGTTGCTGCGGATAGACATGCATCAAGCGTCCCGCCGGGGATCAGATGCATCACCGCCGGGTCCAGCGACTTATCGCGGTCCAGGAGGAGGCGCAGTTCCGCGCCCCGTGATTGGGTGTCCCACTCCAAAAATACATAGATCCCATGGAGGTCGGTCATGGATGGGTGGTCAGGTATCTCGATGTACAGGCACCACTCTGGGAGCCTGTAAAACAGATCCACGGGGATTTCACCTGTCAGAGGGGTGGACATAAGTGCCCTCCTGACTGTTGGATCTATGCGATAGACCCCCTGGGTCAGCCTCCAAGCCCCGATGCCGACGATGACCGATCCAGACATCTCGGCATCGGGGATTGATAGACCTCCTTCGGCGGCAACAGCCACTCCCGCCGCAATTGGAACCCAACACCACATAGGCCATTCCGGGAGTTCTTTCCCACGACCGAAAAACAATTTCTCCAGCCCCTTCCAAGCGTCAGGGAAACGCTTTGACACCTCGGAGAGGTGTCGTTGTTGTCTTGTCATATTTTTTTGCATTTTCTGGGACGCCCCCTTCGAGAGATAGATGGGGGTGGTGATTGATCCAGGGACATTACCAGTAGCCTGTATTTCGGCTCCGGTATCGGGGTGTGTCGCGGATACCACGGATCCCCCATCCAAGAGTTAATTGTTGACAGGCATGACCCAGTAAGGTCAGCGATGTCTTCACAAAAGATTCTCCAGGCAGAGTTCCGGGCGACATCAGGAAAAACTATCTTCCGCACACGCTTTTATAAACACAAGAATATTTTTCTTTTACATCGCTATCACCCAAATCCATAGCTTCCAAACACTTGTTAGCATTCATCCATTGATAAACAACATCTTCACTGATCCATGGAGAACGGGAAGAATCCCTTTCGTACCTGGATATTTTGCAGCAGCAATCTGGATTTTTTAATGTTTCTTTACATATCTTGTCAATTTCAGTCTTTGAAAAACCCTGCTTCACCATAAGCAGGATTTCCTGTTTTGTGCATTCGTTAGCTGCATTCAGATTTCCAGATAAACTCAGAAGAATAACAAAAACAAACATAAAAATATTAGATTTTCCTAACACGACTGCAATCCTTTCATGTTTTGGTTAATTTCATGTCAAGTTCGATCTCTAAAAGCTTAGACGAACAAAAATAATCCTATTATTAGCAGAAAACGATAACCATGATCAAGAAAAAATTCACATGGGAATTTCAAACTAAACCAAAAATTCCCTTGACAAACTTTCTTTAAGTAAGTTAACGTTATTTCCGTCACGGAAAAATTCCGTGATCGGGTTTCGACTCCCGAATTGTGTCAAAGGCGTGCAAACGCCGCATCTTTATGTTGGCGTTTTTTTATGCCAACATGTCGTCTGGCGGATTGCGCGGGGGATCCTTCGGGATCGCCGGTACCCTTTGACGCCGGTAAGTCGAACCCCGCACAGTCCGCCAATGTTCTGCTTCGACTCAGAACGTGGCGGGTTCCAGCTTTCAAGTCAAAGGATCCTGTCATGAGCAGCACGTCCCCCCATGCCCGCGATCCGGGCGCACCTTTACCTGTTCCCATCCCTGCACCACTCGTCAGCGACGCCCTGCAAACCCTGCGCGATGCCGCCAGGGAGGGACGGATCGACCCGGCTTTTTGCCAAAGTATCGGGACCGAGTTCCTGGCATTTGCAAACCCCTGCTTCAGCCCCAACCTGATCACCGCCGCGCCTGATCTTCTGACTGTTCTGGATAACTTGATGGGGCGGCTGGCAACTATGCGCCAAGCCAGCTATATCGCCAGATGTTCCGTCAATGATTATCTTCCTGGCTTGGTTGCCCGGTGGCGAGATCCTGTCCGATGCCCGGGATGCCATCAGTAAAGCGGAAGGGGGTGAATCATGAGCGGGCATACACCAGGGCCATGGAAGTGGCAAGTGTCCATGAGACGCATGAGGTTAACCCAGGACAATCCTCGCGGTGAGGAGTTGTGGGTGATGTGGACCGAACGCGGGAAATTCGCCTTAAACTCCGACAGTGGCCAAGTACGGTTTGACGTGACGCACCCTGACGCAATACTTATCGCGACGGCTCCAGAGTTGCTCGCGACGTTGGAAGCTCTGGTCGATGGGCGGTGCGATCTCGATTCCGCCAAGGCGGCCATCGCCAAAGCGAGAGGAGTCGGCCAATGAAATGGTTTAAAACTCCCTCCATTGATTATCTTGCCGGGAACACCCTGGCACTCATCGAAGAAGGTGGCCTGGAAGCCTATGGCCTGTTGCACCTCCTCATGCAGATGGTTGCCCTCCAGTTTGAACCAGGTGGGGATCCATCCATCACCGTCCCTGCTGGGTATCTGTCTCGTTCCCTCAACATCCACCCGAACAAACTGACCAAACTCCTGGGTATCCTAGGGGTACATGGGGGGGTGATAGTAGGGTACGAGGGGGGTACGATACGGGTTGAAATTCCCAAATTGTTGAATTTGTTAGACAATTATACGGCAAGGTGCGAACAAACTACGGAGCAGAACAGATTAGATAAGAATAGAAAAACAACCACAACCCAGAAACCCGTAGCCACCGCCATGGATGAATCGGTTTCCGAAAGCGTTGTTGTTTTTTCTCTAAATCGAAAAACCGAACCCCAACCGCAATCGCAACCCGCAATTTCCGATATGGGAATTCCCATATCGTCTGCCAAAAACCCTGAAAGCGTTGTTGTTTTTTCTCAGGCAATCGAAAACCAGAAAACCCTGGATCTCAATGTCGTAGCCATGCCAGGGCAAGACCTTTTCCCTCAATGCAGCCCACAAGAGACACAGGCCATCAACGTCCTGTTGGCCTCTTTACCGCCAGGGATTGGCGAATCAGTGCGCCATGAAATTATGGCCAGATTCTCACAGCCAACGAAAATCTCGGCCCCCGTCGGCTATGCACAACGGCTTGTGGTCTCGGCAAAAGATGGTGCGTTTGTCCCTGCTGCCAGCAAAAAAGCGGTCGAAACGGCTATAGCCAAATCCGCTTTGGCTGCCAAAGAAGCCAAAGAACGGCGAGAACAGGATGAGTCGGAGGCAAAATTTAAGCAAGAAAATGACCTGCTGGCGGCCAGGATGAATTTTCTTGGCAATGAAAAGGTCGATGAATTGAAAGCAAATTTTATCGATCAGTTGAGAATCGAAAGCAACATCATGCACGACGTTTTCAAAAAATCTTGGTTTGAAGGATCTCTTTTTGACGGATCTTTCCATGGGTTCTTGAAAAAAGAATTGGGAATCAGCCAATGACAACTTCCTCCAGGAATCAAAGCAACTTCACCAGAGCCGCCACCACGGCCACAGACGCAGCCATCATTCCACCAAGACGCATGGTCAGGTTGTGCGTGAGGCGCAATTCCATTTCCTTCATCTTGGCTTGTAAGCTGGCATCAAGTTCCTTCATATCGCGCTTGAGTCCGGTTTCCATCTCCTTCATGTCGCGCTTGAGTCCGGCTTCCATTTCCTTCATGTCGCGCTTGAGTCCGGCTTCCATTTCCTTCATGTCGCGCTTGAGTCCGGTTTCCATTTCCTTCATGTCGCGCTTGAGTCCGGTTTCCATTTCCTTCATGTCACGTCGGACGTTCTCAATGTCGCGCTTGAGTCCAGCTTCGATCTCCCTCATGTCACGCCTTACAACCTCGATGTCCAACTTAGTCGCCAGCCGTTCTTCCATCAGATCAACGATGGTTTCAGCCTGGACTTCGGCCTGGGCTTCGGGAACACCAACGGCTTTAAGTCTCTTGGCATACGCCAACGTGTCAAACGCAATCGCGGTACTCACGGGGATTCTCCTTCCAGGGTTACAACTAACTCCAGCGTTTATGCGTCCAGGAACCGGATGACGCTGCCAACCAGACGGCTAATTCTGACATATTTAACCTAAAAAACGCAAACAGCATATTAATTGTCAAGCATTTCATGATGTTTAGACGATATTCAGTAGTTGCGGCTAAAAAACATCACTTTGCTTATATAATGAACCAATAATCGCATTTTTCGTTTTGTTTGCGAAATTTCAAAACATGATCGTTTTGTTCTTGTAATTTTAAAATCGTTTTGACAAAATGTTCAGAACGAAAACGCAAGATAACGTAAAACGAATCTTCGTGACGAAACACGCCAGTTTAAGTGTGAAACGATGACATTGGACACCAAAAAGGAATCCGTATGAACGAACTACAGAAACCAGATCACAGACCGGAACAAAGCAGACCGGAACAAAGGCTCGACCCAAAGCAGCAACAGGCATTGGTTGTTGCCGATTTTCGACGGACGCTTGAAAAACCGGCTATGCGTAATCAGATCCAAGCTGCCTTGCCAGCGCATGTCGATGTTGACCGTTTCATCCGGGTAGCCGTGTCGTCGATCGCTCAGAACCCGTACCTGCTCCAATGCGACCGGACATCGCTGTTTGGTGCTTGCGTCAGTGCTGCACAACTTGGGCTTATGACCGATGGATTCCTGGGGGAAGCCTACCTTGTCCCGTTTAAGGGCAAAGTCCAGATGATCCCCGGCTACAAAGGGTTGGCAAAGCTGGCTCGTCAGTCAGGCGATGTGAAATCCATCGAAGCTGGTTTGATCCATGAACTCGATGAAGTGGATTGGGAAGAAGGGGATCAATCAGTTTTCCGTGTAAAGCCCCGTTCATGGAATAATCGCGGTGCCGTGGCCGGGGCTTTTGCCATCGTTAAATTCAAGGATGGCGGGGTTCAGCGGTCCGTTTTGACCATGGAGGAACTGCTCAAGGTGCGCGACGCTGCCCTGAGTAAGTCGCAAAAACCGGCTTATTCCCCATGGACTACCCATTTTGATGAAATGGCCAAAAAAACCGCCGTTCGCCGGGTGATGAAGCTTGTAAGCCTGTCGCCCGAACTGCAAAACGCTGTGGCCATGGAAGACGCCTTCGACGCCGGAAAGACTTCGGCCATTGTGGACCAACAATTAGTTGCTTCCCCAGGACCGGGAATTGACTACATCGATGGCGAACTTGAGCCTGAGACGCCAGTTCAGCAGCCGGTTCAGCAGCCGGTCCAACAGCCAGTTCAGCAGCCGGTCCAACAGCCAGTTCAGCAGCCGGTCCAACAGCCAGTTCAGCAGCCGGTCCAACAGCCAGTTCAGCAGCCAGTTCAGCAGCCGGTCCAACAGCCAGTTCAGCAGCCGGTCCAACAGCCGGTTCATCAGCAACCAGGCCATGCTGATAAAACCGAGAACGATCCGTTCTAAAATCAAGGCAGGGGGTTAAAAATGTTGAAAATTGATGTCACAGGATTTCGCGGGATAACTCAAGCGCAATTTGATGCGCCAAAAATCACGCTTTTGACTGGCCGGAACGCTGTTGGAAAATCATCAGTGCTGGCAGCGTTGGCGGCTGTCTTGTCGGGAGACACAATGCCTGTCAGTGGCATGGACAAGAAAGGAAGCGGAGCAGCCTATGTGAATCGCAGGGCGTCAACCGCAAAAGTCAGCATCACAAAAGACGATGGAGCTATCACATGCTCCTGGCCGGAAATGAAAATCCGTAGCGACGGTGAGCAGTTTGTGTGTGATGCACATGCCGCTGGCGTGGTCAGATTTTCAAGTCTCATTTCTTCCCGTGAGAGAGCCGGGTTTCTGGGGGAATACATCAAAGCAAATCCGACAAAAGAAGACCTGGAGAAAAATTTGATTGGAGCCGGGTTTGAACAAAAATTTGTGGATACGCTTTGGAATGACATCGAGTTAAACCGTGATTGGGATGTGATGTACAACACTTGGACCGAGCAGGGGCGTGCTGCAAAGAATCGTTGGCAAACTATCGCCGGGGAAGCTTACGGGTCAAAGAAAGCCGAATCGTGGCTCCCAAAAGGTGCGGACCACTCAATTATTGGCGCGTCACAACAAGAAGCCGATCAAGCCGTGAAGGACGCAGAAGCGGCCCTGGAGAAAGCAATCGCAGCAAAAGCTGTGTCTGCCGATGTCGTGGACAGGTACGAAACTCTGGCAAAAAAAGTCCCGGACCTTAAAATCAGCATCTCCAATATTGAAAAGGTCGTTGAGGCATTAAAGCTCAACATTGATGCGTTGGAGACAGAAAGAAACAGCATTCCCACCAGCAAATTGCCCACGAACTCTGGGGCTTGCCCCCATTGCGGATTGGCCATCGCTTTTGAAAAGTCAGCAAGCGGTTATGCCGTGTCCAAAACGGTGGAAGTTTCACCGGATGAGTTGGGTCTGCGACAGGCAGCCATAACCGTTTGCAACGACAAGATTGCGGATGCCAGAGCCGAGATGAACTTGCAGATCAAAAATCAACGTAATTTGTCAGCAGCATACCGGGAAGCGAAAGGCGCGGAAGACCAGCTTGCAGAAATCCGGGCAAAAGGATCGACGGGGGGTGAAGGCGATGTTGATGCTGCCCGTCTTGCAAAAGACATTGCAGTTGAGTTCGCCAAGAACATCAGGAAAAAGAACGAAGCCGACACCTTCCATAGGGATGTTCAAATTATCGCTCTCATCGTCAAAGCCCTTGCGCCGGATGGCGTGAGAGCATGGAAGATGCAGATTGCTCTTGAAGATTTCAACTCTGCCTTGGCCAACGCTTCAACCGTAGCCGGATGGGGCAAAGTATCCGTCAACAGCGAGATGTTGATGCACTTTGAGACAATCTACGGCGACCTTCCGTATTTTGCTCTTTCCACGTCGGAAAAAATGCGTGCCGATCTGGTCATGCAGATCACCCTGGCAGCGTACTCAAAAGCCGAAATCGTGCTTATGGATGGCGTCGAAATTCTGGACAACGCCAACGGACGCCGGGGGCTTTTCCGTCTGCTGAACAACGCCCGCCACTCCACCATCGTGGGGATGACGACAAACAATCTTGAAAAAGATCCCCCACCGGATCTGGCAGCATTGAAACTTGGTCAAACATTTTGGGTTCAGGACGGCACGGTTTCAAGTTATCCGTGACCATGATGAAGGATCAGCGGTGGGATTTATCCGATCCCACCGCCACCCATACAAACAATTCAATATTTAAGGTCAGGAAAATGGAAAAATGCAACCCATTATTGCTCTTATTGTCTCTTTCTCTGGTCGCGTATTTATTGTTTTACGACATTATCCCGCAATTCCTGAGATTTTCATGATCAGCAGGTATGACACACGTTAAAGATGGAGGAAATCAATGAAAAAAGAAATGGTTGAAATCAGCAAAGAAGAACTCGACGAATTGCGGTGGGATTCTCTGGTCATGAAAGCCCTACGCGCTGCCGGGGTGGATAATTGGGATGGGTTCGATGAGGCAATAAGCAACCTGCCTGATAATCTTTAAATTTTCCGTTCAACAGATTAAAGGAGAACTTTACATGGATAACGCATCTTGCGCGAGCAACACCGTCAATGCAGACGAGAATCCAATTCAAGACATTGATCCGGGTTATTTGCAAGCTGTTGTTGACAGGATTGAAAGGCTTGAAGAAGAAAAATCCGAAACGGCCACCGCCATCCGGGATGTTTACAGCGAAGCGAAGGGCAATGGTTTCGACCCAAAAGTCATCCGGGAGATTATCCGGTTGCGGAAGCAAGATCCCCACGAACTGGACGAGCAAGAGGCGATTCTGCACCTGTACAAACAGGCTTTGGGGATGGGGTGAGGCTATGGAGATTTTTGGATATTGTGAGGGAAATGTGTGCCGCAGGAACGGGTGTGATGGGATCATGGAATGGATCCGCCCAAGAGGCGGGTGTTCCTGTCATCTGTGCGCCCCGTGTAGCGACAACTGTTCAAATCCAAAAGTCAAATGTCCGAAATGTCGGCATGACACAAGCGATCCGGTTGATGCTGGGCTAGATGCGTGTTTAACGATGATTTTGGAAGAACCTGCACTCAAGCAAGAGGGGATCGAACGTGGGATTATGAAATGTCCCTCTGGCTGCCTGTATGGATTCTTGGAGATGGGATCGGCCCCCATACCTGACCATGAGTCGTTTTTACGACGGCTTCTTACCGGCGAGAGTTTTTTTAATTATATCCGGTGTTTGGCTTGTGGGTTTGGCGAAGAAAGCAAGGAACACCCGGACCTTGGGAAAGATGCGGCTTTGAAGACATGGAATCGCCTTGTGACCGAGGAGATCAATAAACAGGATTTGGGGATGTGAAGAGTATGAATATTTCAGTAGATGAACCAGTTTGTGATTGCAGTTGGGAAAAAGATGACCCCACTTGCGAAATCTGTAAACACTATCCGGTTTGTCCAAAATGTGGTGATCGTACCCCACCAGATTGGATTCATCTTTGTTCATGACCACACCAACAACCGCCCACGAGTTTATTGCCATCTATAAAAAATGGCCGTGGGATTTTAAATACGGGGAACCCCACGAAGGCAGGAAAACTTTGATCCCTGAGATTTGCCACAGGACATTTTCTCACTGGTGTCCTGAATGCGGTCGATGGGCAGAAGCCGGGATGGGGTTCGATCCCAAAAAGGGAAAGTTGGGGAAATGGTATTGCTCGCTGCATATCCCAACGTGCTGGGCGATGTAGCCAGAAAAGTTTGTGTATCGTAAAACGCAATTTATGAGACACAAAATCGTTTGTGGCTCACAGGATGAACACAAGGAGCATGGAAATGGAAAGGCAGATAGACAGATTGAAAATTGTAATCGCCAGGAATCTAAAGACTGGAGAATGGCTCCTGTTGGATATTGACGGTAGAGCGAACATTTCCACAAAAGACGAAGATTCTGGCGAAATTAAACAAACTTTAATTAGCAATTCTGACGCAGAAGCTTTCCTGTTCAATGATAGAACAGTGGTTGATACCCATTTTGCAGCTTGCGCTGTAATGAAACGACACAGTTTGTTCCCTGTTCTTTTGGATCAGGCAATGAGGGCCATAGTCACCGAAACGATCACTAAGAGGATACAGAAAATTGAAGCGTAAGAGGCTACAGAAAATTGAAGTGGTGTTGTTCCCTGTTCTTTTGGATCAGGCAATGATGGCCATAGCCACCGAAACGATCACTAAGAGGCTACAGAAAATTGAAGCGGGGTTGTTCACTTTTCATTCGGAGCAAGTAATGAGGGCCATAGCCACCGAAACGATCACTAAGAAAATAAATGAATAAAGGTGAAACAATGAACAGTGATTTGAAAGAGAGAATAATTTCCGTATTGGAAGCATATGCAACTGTCCACAGGGAAAATATTGTTTTGTGTCATGGTTTTCCTGAATCTGTAAAAGAATGGGAAGAATCATATTTAACAATTGAAACACTAATCTCAGAAGTCGAAGCTTTGCAAACGTCGATTGAATCCGCCAGAGCAACTTGCCTGACAGCCGGTGTGGACGTTCAAAAGGATGGTATTTTAATCGGTATTCCCCATGGAGAACCATCGTTGCAACCTGACGACATAACATGGTTTGACGATAAAACATGGTCGGAATTTCTTGCAACATTGTCGGAAGCTGAGGCCGAAAAACTTTTTTAGAACAATCAGTACGCCTATCGGAATATAAAATTTGCGGCAGCCGGGAATAATCATCACCTACTTCCACGAAATGATGAGGGACAAATGGACGACATCACTTTCTACCGATCCAGCGACAAGCCTTATGGGGCATTCAGCAATCTTTACCAGCGGGAAATGTTTTTTGAAGGAGAAAAATTTCCGACCGCAGAACACGCCTATCAAGCCGGGAAGCCACGAAAGAAAGAGGTTCGTGACTGGCTGATGGCATCCCCGTCCCCCTCCCTGCTGGCCATGGCCGCACACGGACTCTACTCGTGGGACATCGCTCCAAACTGGAGCCAGATAAAATTTGACCGGATGGGCGTCGTCCTGTTTGCCAAATTTGCCCAGCACCAGGACTTGGCCGACTTGCTCCTGTCTACCGGCGATGCACGTCTGGTTGAGTCGGCCACGGTTGATAATGCAGTCAACCGGCTGTGGGGAGAGGTCAACGGCAAGGGCAAAAATATGCTAGGGCTGATCCTGATGGAAGTCAGAGAACTGATAAGACGTAAGACGTGATGCGTGAAATGAACGATCAATGCGGAAAGAAGGATTTCAGGATGAGAGCCATCACGCCAGCCAGTTGGATGCCCATCATCCATTTAAGAAGCACCAAATCTGTACGGATGGGGGCGAGTTCTTTTTCCAATTTTGACTCCGTAACGAGGTTATTCAACGACATCTCGTTAACTTCCGCTTGCGCTTCTGCCATGGCTTCGGCCTGCTGTCCCGGAACTCCAGCGGCCTTGAGGCGGTTAGCATACTTGAGCGTGTCGAAGGTAACAGCGGCAGAAGTCATGGTCAATTCTCCAGGGCAGCAAGTGACGGACAACCATAGCCTACCACACATTCCGAATAAGAAGGCAAAAAATCCTGTTTACACCACCCGCCACCCTGGCGCAACCGCACCACAACCAACACGAGGATCACTATGAACGCAACATCCAGGCTTAATGGTCGTTTTGGGATTACCTTTTGGGTTCCCGCTCCACAGAGAAAACAAGTCACGGTCAGCATTGATGTGCTTGGGGATTTTACACATTGCCTCCCCATCCTGAGCAGAATCGGCATTGAAATGTCAAAAATCGACTTCGAGGAAGTGTTGCCTTCCGAAAGCGAGATTACATCTGCCCCTGGGGTTTGGGTTTATAGGGAAACCCAATAAAACTGTAACTGATCGCGCCCCTTGCCATCGCGTTTGGTTGGCAAGGGGCATGGCCCTTCTTCCCTGTTACAAGGAAACCATCATGAATAGAACCCACACCGATCCGAACAATGACATCATCACCACCAAAGATCGTATCGCCATCATCATCATCAAAGATGGCATCCCCACCACCACATCCCTGGCCATTGCCTCTGGAACCTCGACGCAACACGAAACCGTCCTGAATCTGATCAGCACCCACAAAACTGATTTGGAGACATTTGGAATGGTCGCGTTTGGAACGCTATCCTTTGAAATCTATGGTGGAACTCAAAAAACAGAATTCGCCTACCTCAACGAACGCCAGTCCACCATCATCCTGACCTACATAAAGAACACTACCATCAGCCGGGAGTTCAAGATCCGGTTGAACAAGGCATTCTATAAAATGGCTGGGGCGCAACGAAGCCATCCCAACCTAGACATGATTCAAAGCATGATCGACAAATCGGTGAATCAGGCGATTACGGTTGGCTTGGGCAAGTTAATCGCCAGGATGGTGGCAAAACTAGGTTGCTGTCACGGTTGATGCCCAACTGAAAGACGATCCCCGTGTTGCCATCGAAGCGATGAAATCGGCCAAGCAGATTCTCGACTCGGAAAAAGTTCCATCAAAAGGTCGCCGTGGTTTGGTTCTGAAGGCCAGCCACAGCCTGTTGGATTTCTGTCTTCAAACGACGGGGGCTACTGCAAAACGATGCGCACGCACCAGAACTTGGCTGTTCCCAATTGAAGTGATCAACCAATGGTTGAAACTGGTTGGCCGAACCCTGATTGCAGACCACCAACACGCGCTCCACGGGCAATTGACGCTGGATCTTGTTCCAATGCTCAACGCTAAACGTGACCAAGCGAATTGACAATCAATTACTGTAATAGGAATGGACGAAATGAACACTTACGAAGAACTCAGGCGGGAACATGGGTGGGGATTGATGGCATCCTCAGAGCAAGTGGCTTCGATCTTTGGTTTTTCTGGCAAACTGACAGCTTTTAATCGGCTCGTTCGGGAAGGGAAGGACGACTTGTTTACAGAACTGCGGAAAATAAGAATCACAGCAGGACGGAAAAGCCTTTATCCTACAAAATTGATAGCAGATCTTATTGAAAGACTAAATCTCGGTGAAAACAAATAATTTACCGATCTGCATCCAACCTTTAACGAGTAAAAAATAGACTTGCGCTATTATCGATAATATGCTACGTATCATTTTTATGTAGAAAAACAACATGAAAATATCGTTTTTTGAAAATAGTTTTTGTTGATTTTGCCTTCATATATTTCTACCCTTTCAGGAGATTGTTATGTAAAACTAATAACATTAAGGGAAAAGCAATGCTAAACATGGAAATGCATCAAGAAAGAAAGTCGAACCTGACGATGTGTGGTTTAAAAACTGGAAATACTCATTGCGTTCATCGCAATACGTGTTCAGATGATCGCAATGAAGGGAAAAGACTGCTCCCTGAATGCGTGGAAACACATATTGGTCATATGTTGAAACTTTCCAACGATCTTTACGATGTGAGCAGTGGCATTTGCCAAGATATGGGGCAGTTCGTTTTAAAGAATAATTGTTACACTCTCGCAAAAACCCTAACGGCACTTGCTACCGAACTTCTCGCTTCTGCCGACCGGGTTGCACCTTTTGATCGGATTGGCCATTTAGACGTTTTTGCCCCGCCCCCATCACCACCCTCATAGAGGGATAAATCAGATTCCCGACACCTACCGGGACATTGGTGGGGGTCGGGAATCTACTTTGATCCAGTTCCATCCTTCACCGACAAAACCACCCGCTTCTTAGATCGAAGAACCTCCCCCAAGTCTTCGCCACGTAGATGGGTGTAGCGTTTCAGCATTTGTAAAGTCTGATGGCCTGAGATCGCTGAAACTTGCTGATCTGACAGCCCCATTTCAACCATCCTTGAGACGGCTTCATGCCTTAGATCGTGGAAATGGAAATCTTTCAGTCCAGCTTTTTTAACTATTAAATTCCAGTTTTTATCCATCAAATAGGGACGAATCTGCCCATCCTTCCCCGGCGATCCAAAAAAAATATAATCGGTCTCAAGAAAATTTGCTGCAAAATTGACGGCCTCCAGGATAACCTCTTCTGCAACTTCGGTGAGTGGAACTTCCCTTGGTGATTTTGCATGTCCACGTTCTTCATGCTCCCGGACGATGATGATCTTTCTTGAAAGCTTCACGTCGGATTTTTTGAGTTTCAGGATCTCATTTTTCCGCATCCCGGTTTCCAGTGCCAACCGGACTATCTGGCTCATCATTCTATTTGTGGCTTCATCAAGGGCTTTGAATAGCCGGATTTCTTCTGCCGGGAGTAACCGTCTGCTGCGGCCCCTTGGCAAACGTGGTTTTGCAATTTGATCAACTGGATTGAATGTCAAACCGATTCGCCATTCTCGGATGGCTGTTTTGATCATGTGTCCAAGAAGCGCAAATTCAAGACGAATGGAATTTGCTGATACCGTTTTCAACCTCTTGTCCCGGTACTGAGCCAGCACGTCTACCGTCAAATTTGCGAGCGCATAATCCCCCAGATGGCTAATCAGGGTTCTTGCTCTGAGTTGTTCTCTGCTTTCCGTTGAGGCAGCCTTTTTTACAGAAACTTCTTCCAGATATTTTTTCATGGCTTCTTTTACCGACATTTGCTCGGCAACAGTCTTGGCGACATGCGAACCAGAAGACATGGACTCTTCGACTTGCGCAGCCCACCGGGACGCATCGCCTTTGCGCTCAAAGCTTTTTGATTGCGCCGGGAAGCCTCTTTTCCTGACTTCCGCTCGCCAACGGCCAGAAGATGTTTTTCGTATAGTCGCCATGCGGGAAATGGTACGTGATGATTGATCGTTATTCAACAGGTGCAAACATTTTTTATTCGGCACAGCAACAGAATACTTAAAAATAGTAAACTATATCAAAGATAAGCAGGAATTTTTCAAAATAGTTGCGCCTGAATTGCGCCTGAATTGCTCAAAAACGATCAAAATTGCTCAAAAACGATCAAATATGTCTCTACTTTTAGAAAAATGCGATAGCCAAGATTTGCAGTGCGAAACCAAACAATCAGAATGTTTGACTTACGATCAAGTTGCTCTGGCATTTTTAAATGATCAGACAGGAGCAACAAGCATGTTTAACCCCGATCAGATTTTTGCTGCAACTGCGCCGAAATTGCGCCGATATGGGTTTTTGGAACGAAAAAAGCCACCCCGAAGAGTGGCCTAAGTGCTTGATTTTTAACTGGTGTCCCCGGCGCGATTTGAACGCACGGCCTACGGATTAGGAATCCGTTGCTCTATCCGGCTGAGCTACGGGGACTCTGACTGTCTCCTCAACCACCCGACCCCATCCTGGCACAAAACACAGTCATTTTCCAGTAACGATCATGAACCGACACAACTTGGAACACAACCCAAACAAACCCCGACTTACTGCCCTCCTCCCAGGCTGTGAACATAAACAGCCACCTGCTTGACAGCCAAAGGAGAAAGTTTACGGTTAAGCCCTTCCGAACCCACTCTCCAAGCCGGCATCCGACCACTGCGACCCTTGGCAATGGAAAGACGTACCGCCGCCGCATCCCCACCATATAGCCAAATACCATCCGTCAAGTTGGGGGCACCAATGGTCTTTTCCATCGGCGATCCACCACTGGTATCCTTGGCAGACCCCTTGCCATTGTCACCATGACAACCCACGCAGCCCGCATCACCCTTAAACAACACACCACCGCGAGCCTGTGCCTCCTTATCACCCTCCCGACCACTCAGGGAGAGAACATAGGCCGCCAAATCATCCACCTGACTGGCCGTAAACGCACCACCAAACTCCGTCTGATGCGCAGGCATCATCGCCGTATGACCCGTCTGGATGGTCTCCTGAATCCCCTCGATGGTTCCAGAAATCAGCCAATCATCATCCACCAATACCGGAAAACCACCCGCCAGCGAGCCGACACCACCACTGCCATGGCACGGGGCGCAATTGTCACCAAAAATAGCCTTGCCCCCCGATATGGCATACTGCTGCAACTGCGGATCCCGGGTGATATCCGCCAAAGACATCTGTTCCAAACGATCATTGAAGGGCTTCTGCTGCACCTGGGCTTCCGCCATCTCCTCGTCCAATTGCTTGTGCATACTCCATCCCAAAAGACCCCGCGTGTAATCATCAACCATAGGCCATGTGGGATAAAAAAACCAATAGACAACCGCCCATACGATGGTTGCATAAAAGGTGTACAACCACCATTTGGGCAGTGGATTGTTGTATTCCTTGAGTGGATAGCCTTCGTCATCATCCCACTGATGCCCCGTGGTTTCCACTTTGCTCTTATCTGACATGAAAGGGTCTCCTTGTTATCCGGGCCACGCTCGGTTCTCAATGGGTTTCGGGTTGAGGGGTGGAAAAATCCACCAGGGTACCCAACATTTGCATATACGCAATCAGTGCGTCCAACTCGGTGATCTTCTCTGGATGGCCGTCAAAATCATCAAAAGCGATCCGCTCACCATACCGCTGACGCAACGTGGCGTTATCACTCTGAAAGACCGCCTGTGCCTTAAGATCATCCACGGCATGGGCAATCTGATCCGAAGTGTAGGGAACACCAACCTTCGCCAATGCCTCCATGCGACTGCCAACATCGGCAAAATTCAACTCGTTCTCCTCCAACCACGGATAACGCGGCATCACAGACTCCGGTGCAACATCCTGGGGACGACGCATGTGGGCTTGGTGCCAAAGACTGGAATATTTCCCTCCAACCCGGGCTAAATCGGGTCCGGTCCGTTTGGAACCCCACTGGAACGGGTGATCATACATGCTCTCCGCCGCCAAAGAATAATGGCCATAACGCTGTGCTTCATCGCGAAAAGGCCGGATCATTTGGGAATGGCAGTTGTAACACCCCTCGCGCAGATAAATGTCGCGTCCCTTGAGTTCCAAAGGGGTGTAAGGTCGCATCCCGTCCACCTTGACCACGGTACTCTTGAGATAAAACAACGGCACAATTTCAACCAATCCACCGATAGCCACCACAAGCAAGGTGAGTATGGCCATCAGTGGGATACTTTTTTCAATCGTTGCGTGATTCACGGTGTTCTCCTTACCAGCTCAAAAATGCGCTGTAACGATCTTTATGAGTCCTCTCTTAACCGACACGGACGGACGAGACTGTTTTATTGCCGATTGTCTTGACAACGTTAAACGCCATCAAAAGTGCCCCAACCAGAAAAATAATCCCACCCACAGCCCGGAAAACATAGTAGGGATGCATCGCCCCAACAGTTTCCGCAAAAGAATAGGTCAGGTTGCCGTAGTGATCATAGGCTCGCCACATAAGTCCCTGCATGACCCCCGAAATCCACATGGAGACGATATAAATCACGATGCCGATGGTCGCCAACCAAAAGTGGACGTTGATCAAACGAACCGACCACGTTGTCGTACCCCACAATTTGGGGACAAGATGGTAAATCGCTCCAAACGAAACCATCGCCACCCATCCCAATGCACCCGAATGGACATGACCAATCGTCCAATCCGTGTAATGGGACAGGGCATTCACCGACTTGATCGACATCATCGGTCCCTCAAAAGTGGACATTCCATAAAATGAGAGGGAGATAATGAAAAACCTCAAGATGGGATCGGTACGCAGTTTATCCCAAGCACCACTCAAGGTCATGATGCCGTTGATCATCCCACCCCAGGAGGGGAGCAGCAACATGATGGAAAAAGTAGCACCCAAGGTGCTAGCCCAGTCTGGAAGTGCCGTATAGTGCAGATGATGGGGGCCAGCCCAAATGTACAAAAAGACCAAGGCCCAAAAATGGACAATGGAGAGACGGTAGGAATAAACGGGGCGTTCCGCCTGCTTGGGGACAAAATAATACATCAGCCCCAAAAAGGCTGCCGTCAAAAAGAAACCTACCGCGTTGTGCCCATACCACCATTGAATCATGGCGTCTTGCACCCCAGGATAAATCGAGTAGGAATCGGTCAGATTCACCGGAATCGCCAGATTGTTGACAATATGCAACATGGCCACGGTGATAATGAAAGCCAGATAAAACCAGTTGGCGACATAAATATGCCTTTCCTTGCGCTTGGCCAGTGTCCCAACAAAATTGATGAAGTAGGCGACCCACACCACGGTGATCAGAAGATCAATGGGCCAAATGGTCTCCGCATACTCCTTGCCCTGGGTCAACCCCAGCGGATACGTGACCACCGCCCCCACAATCACCAAATTCCAGCCCCAAAACGTCAGGCGACTGAGAAAATCAGAAAATAAACGCGCCTTGCACGTCCGCTGCACCACATAATAGCTGGTGGCAAACAGCACCGATCCCCCAAACGCAAAAATCACCGCCGATGTGTGCAGCGGTCGCAACCTTCCAAAGGAAATGTATTCAATACCTCCGTTCAATTCTGGAAACGCCAACTCCAGGGCGATAATCACCCCAATCAAAAAACCAACGATTCCATAGATGACTGACATGATGGTAAACATTTTTACCACATCATAGTCATACTGCTCAGTTCCCACCCGTTGAGTGATCATTATACCTCCCTAAAACGCATTGATCATCTGAATGTTCAGTAATCACGAAGATGATGCAATAAAAACACGAATTCTGATTTGAAAACATCCTCATTTAAAAATATAATCAACCAGTAATCAAGAAAAAAAATTCCTTTCCCAAAAATAAAAAAGGAAACACGACCATGGCAACCCATACCGATTCCCTCTATGCCGACTGGAAAAAACAATATCCAAAATATCAGTCGGGATTTTTCCGTAATGTACGATGGGCTTCTGTGATAGTACTCCTGGGGATCTATTATATATTACCATTTATCCGTTGGGATAGACCTGGAAGTCTACCTGATCAAGCTGTATTATTTGACTTGCCAGAGCGCAAATTCTACATCTTTGATATCGTAATTTGGCCTCAGGAAATTTTCCTCCTCGCCCTGCTTTTAATCGCCGCCGCCTTGGGATTATTCTTCATCACCGCCCTGGCGGGCCGAGTGTTCTGTGGCTACATGTGTTTCCAAACCGTCTGGACCGACCTGTTCCTCCAGGTGGAACGATTCTTCGAAGGCAATCGCAAACGTCGTATCAAGTTGGATCAAGCACCCTGGAACTTGGAAAAATTGGCCCGAAAATTGGGCAAACACTTGGTGTGGTTACTGATCGGCTTGGTGACCGCAGGTGTGTTTGTCTTCTACTTTTCCGATGCCCCAACCTTGTTGCGCGGATTCCTCTCAGGAAACGCCCCCTCATCGGCATGGATCACCCTGGCATTTCTGACTCTGACTACTTACACGATGGCAGGCTTCGCGCGTGAACAGGTCTGCATCTACATGTGCCCCTATGCCCGGTTCCAAGGGGCAATGTTTGATGATGATACCATTATCGTCGCCTACCATCCCGAACTGGGCGAACCCCGTCAAGCCAATCGCCGCATCCGTAATACCACACCAGAAAAAGTGGGCTTGTGCATCGATTGCCGAGAATGCGTCACGGTGTGTCCTACCGGAATTGACATACGCAATGGCCAGCAGTACGAATGTATCACCTGTGGTGCCTGTATCGACGCCTGTAACACCATCAAGGATAAACTCCACCTCCCCAACGAACTGATCCGTTACACCTCCCTGAGAGAGATGGGGGGGCAAAAAACCCGTTGGTTCCGCTTTCGGATTTTGGCGTATGGTATATTGTTGACTGGGTTCCTGGGAGCCATTGCCGCCTGTCTTGTACTGCGCCCCCCCGTGGAACTCAACGTCGTTCACCACCGACAACCCACCTACATCACACAATCCGATGGCAGTATTCAAAATAATTTCACCATTAGGGCATTGAACATGAGTTCCAGCCAACAAACCTACTCGCTGGGTGTATCCGGTCTGGAAGGGGCTTCCCTAAAAGTGGCAGCCATTGCCGATGTCGATCCTCAGGGACGACCACTCTTGACCCTCGCCCCCGGTGAGGTCGCACCCTATACCGTTTATCTCAAACAAGCCGCAAACCATGTCCAACATGGACCCCAAGAAATTATCTTTCAATTGACTGCCATCGATCCCCAAGGGGGAGAAAACAGTTACCAAAGCGTCTTTATGAGGCCACAATGAATCACAATCATGTCGAAAATACCGAAAATACAAAGAAATTCCACCTGAATCCATGGCTAACTGGCCTGGTCCTATTCTTTGTCTGTGTTTTTATCGCCAACGGTGTCATGATCATCCTGGGAATGGAAACATTCAACGGTGTGACAACAGCCAACCACTATGAAAAAGGGCTGGCATTCAATGAAACGTTGCAACAAAGACAAAAACAAAAAAACCTGGGCCTGTCGGTGGACATGCCCAATCCAGGTCTCATCAGCGGTGTCACAGGCCTGGTACGTATGACGCTGAGGGACCGAACAGGCCAACCCATCACGGGCGTTATCGTCCATGGCTCCTTATATCGCAACGTCCAGGAAGGGACCGATCAACCTGTCGTCATGCAAGAACGAGAACCCGGCCTCTATGAAGCCCAGGTCAAGCCGCCATTACCCGGTCACTGGGAACTGCGCCTTGCATTGGATAGTGCCATGGGGCCGGTGTTCTACAATCTGCCGCTGGAAGTGATGGATAATCCAAAAGGAGCATGATTTATATGGAATTTAATACGCTGATGCTTTACTCAAAAGAATTTTCTCTGATCGTGTTCTTCCTGGTATTCCTGGGGATTGTGTTCTGGGCTTACTGGCCAGGAAATCGCGACCGCTTCAAAAAAGAAGGGGAAAAAATTTTGGAAGATGATGACAATGCTCGGTAAACATACCCAAAAATAAACAACAACATTCTTCTGAAGTAACCATTCCGACACCCCATGGATTTTTTCCCTCTCCCTCTGGGAGAGGGGCAGAGGTGCGGAAACCGGCACTTTGATCAACGGTAACTCCATAGAAAGAACTTGTCACGAAATCAAGCAATTGGAATGGTTCTCCAAGGATCGCCACACCCCTTGGAATGGTGGAGTTTCCGTTTCCCCTCACCCTGCCCTCTCCCAGAGGGAGAGGGGGTCTGAACAATTCCTTTGGGTACCAGAAGAATTTCGCAAACTTTGATCCGAAAACGATGTCACACTTCGTCCGAAAAAATTTTATCCAGTGACTGGGCATCGAAGATGCGGAGGCTCCACGCCTCCAAAGAAGAAAGATCGGCTTTGGCGATCTTTTCGCTGGCCCAGTCGGGCACAGCACCGAAACGGCGTTGCAACTGGCGAGTCAGGATTTTTGCCTCACCTCGCAGTTCGCCTCGCAGTTCGCCTCTCAGTTCGCCAATCTGCTCGCCTTCCCATTTACCAGCACCATAGGTGGAGAGTACAAAGCTTGCTTGGTCGTGCAGTTCTTCCTGATAACGTTCGTAGGCCCGACGCTCTGTCTCTGGCAATTGCAGGACATCAAGCCTCTCTTTGGCCTTTTTGAGGCCACGCGCTGTAAAATCATCCCGAATATCAGAATTTTTCAAGAAATAGACCCACTCGTCCAGGGTATCGCGGGCAACATCATCAAAATTTTTCACCTTGATCAAGTAATGCTCTGGGAAAATGGCGGCTACCGAAGGGCGTTGGAATAGAGCCTTCTGCCCCTCGTCCAAGGCCAGTTCCTCCTGGGTATGCAATCCCCTGAAAGAAGTATTGCCCACATAGATATAATCGCTGCCGCGCCCCAGATCAAAATAAAGAATACTAATGGTGATGACCTTGATGACACTGGCGTAAGGCTTGCCTTCCGTCATATGTTCAGTAATGGCCTTGGCCGTGCTGAAAAGTAACCTTTGTAGATAATCCCACTCTCGTTCATATTGCAACTCAACGATAATTATTTCATCTCGGGCGTTTTTGATCTTGAGATCGACACGGTTGAATTTATCGTGACGGGCCTCCTGATTACTTTCGCTCTCCAAAATTTCAACAATACGCACATCCTCGCGAAGAAGTTCGGTGAGGAACCCTTCAAGGATTTCAAAATTGGCCTTACTGCGCAACAGGCGTTTCAAGGCCCAGTCAAAGCTGATCAACTGTCGTTGTTTCATCTTATTAGCCCTCCGTTCTGAAAGGCAACCTGGATTTCTCTAGAAAATTTCCGACGAGGTGCCACCCAAAGGAGATCCGCGCAGTTGCTGCCTGGGTGCGATATCATCGTTTTCTGCGGATTTCAAAACCAGACGTAATCCAATCACCCCGGCCCGCTCCCTCACCCTTACCCCTCTCCCACAAAGGGGGAGGGGCAAAGCAAGGTGGGGTCTGAACGATTACAACCAGACTATCCCGGTGGAAACATCCAACGGTCGTTCCAACTCAAAAACTTTCAAACTCATCATCCCCTGATTTCCCGTGACCAAGATCCAAATTGGCCCCTCCAGAGTGACGCGCAACCGAAGTCAATTTCCTGGACCCACCCCCTGAAAGATGCGCAACCTGCACCTTCCCCTTGGTCGCGGCACTCTGCGATTTTTTAACCGGATGCCGATCAACCGCTGAACGCTGCACACCAATATTAAAGTAAGACATGGACTGATTCATCAACTCAGCCTGCGCACTCAATTCCTCCGCCGTTGCCGCCATCTCTTCAGAGGCCCCCGCATTTTGCTGAATCACCTGATCCAGTTGTTGAATCGCCGTGTTGATCTGGGATGCACCCTGATTTTGTTCCTTGCTGGAGATGGCTATCTCCTGAATCAATTCCGCCGTCCTCTCAATGTCAGGTACCAGCTTTCCGATGATGCTACCCGCCCTCTCGGCCACACCCACGCTCGTCGTGGAAAGTTGGCTGATTTCGCCTGCCGCCGTCTGGCTCCGCTCCGCCAGCTTGCGAACTTCGGCGGCAACCACCGCAAAACCCTTGCCATGCTCACCCGCACGCGCCGCCTCAATGGCCGCATTCAACGCCAACAAATTGGTCTGACGGGCAATTTCTTCGATAATGCCAATCTTTGAGGCAATTTCCTTCATGGCGCGCACCGTCTCGCCAACCGCCGTCCCACCCGCTTGGGCATCCTTGGCGGCATTGCTGGCAATCGTCTGCGTCTCCGTCGCATTGTCGGTATTCTGTTGGACATTGGAAACCATCTGTTCCATAGCCGCAGAAGTCTCCTCGATCGATGCCGCCTGTTGCGTCGATCTTTGGGAAAGATCTTGCGCAGAGTCCGAAATCTGTTTGCTCCCCGTCGCCACCTGATCAGACGCATTACTCAACTCGCCGATCACCTTTTTCAGGTGGTCCACCATCATGTTCATCGCATGAACCAACTGCCCCACTTCATCTTTCTGATTCAATTCCAACGTTTGCGTCAAATCACCCTGCGCAACCTTCTCCACAAATCCAAGACCCATCAGGATTGGCCGTACCACCGACCGTGGGATCACAATAGTCAGGAAAATTCCAATGAACACAGCCAACAAAGTCACGGTCATCACAATGGACTTGGTATGAACAGCCCCTTCCAACATACTCTTTTCAGATAAAATATTCTCGGATGTCTTGGTGATGACTTCTTCAAAGATTCCTTTGACTTCCTTGAGAGCAACCTGGGTTTCGGCAGCAAAAATGTCTTCCGCTTTCTTTTTCCCCTCCAAGTTCTCACGCGCCCTGGTCTGCATCTTGTCCAAAACGCCCCGAACCTCAGCCAGGGCGGGTACAACCGAATCTTGATAAAGCTTAAGGGCCGTCTCACGGTCACCCGCCTTCAACGCCGCATTGATCTTTTCCCCGGCCACATGAAGCTTGTTATGCGCCGGTTCGGCGGCATCCAATAAACGCCCCAGTTCCGCATCAGACTGGCGCATCTCTTTCCCAGGTGCCCCGTACATAAATTGACCTAACCCACACTTGGTTGGGTCGAATTGTACCTTGGCTTCATTTTGTCCCAACAAAAGTGCTTCCTGGACCTTGCCAACCCATACCAAATGATCCACAACTTTCTGGCTAAGAAATTCAGGCAATTTGGCATCGGCCCGTTTGAATACCTTGGAAATCTTATCCGCCGATTCATGCAGCATCTGGTGCGGCTTCTCGACGGCTGCCAATAAAGGTGCCAGAATGGGTACCAGCTCCTCCGCTTTCTTCCGCCCCTCCCCGTAATACCACTTACCAAAACCACACTGTTTAGGGTCCAGCTGTACATCCAAATCCTTAATGGTAGGATCATTGATAAAGGAACTGACCTTGTTGACCCAGTTCAGATGGTCCACTTCACGTTGAAGAATTTCACCACGAAGCTTGTTACCCTCGGCAACCACCATGCCGTTATCGACGATCTCACCAATGCCACTGACGGACCATACCCCAGTCATGATGACAAGCAGCAGAACAATGCCTATTCCGATGCCAACTTTCTTCCCAATCGAAAGATCTTTCCACATAGTAAGTCCCCTAATGACAAAATGGCACTATGATCCACAGTACGGCGGAGGGTGAGAATAGCACAACCATAAACCTTCAGTAAACACCCCACGCCCGCGCAAACATAACTTATTGAAAATTAAAGTTCTGACAAATATTCCCCATTACCCAAGAATTTCGGCCACCGGCTTGAAAGTGCGGCGGTGATGGGGGGTCACGCCGTATGCACGCAAAGCTTTTCGATGCTCTTGGGTTGGGTAGCCCATGTTGCGCTCCCAACCATACCCAGGACACGCCTCAGCCAGGGTACGCATAATGCGGTCGCGGGTCTCTTTGGCAATCACGGAGGCGGCGGCAATACTGGCGGAAATGCCATCACCCCCCTTCACCGCCCTGGCGGGGATAGGGCATAATTCCAGCAAATCACGACCATCAATCAAAAGAAAAGAGGGGGGTAGCGCAAGGGCCTCCACGGCACGTCTCATCGCAAGGAGACTGGCGCGGCGTATATTGAGCGTGTCGATCTCGGCCACATCCGACTGCCCCACCCCCACGGACAACGCAACCCGATAAATCATCGCCTCCAACCGACCCCGTTGGTCCGAAGTCAAGCGTTTGGAGTCATCCAGGCCAGGAAGATCCGAAGCCAAAGGCAAGTCCGGCGGCAAAATCACCGCTGCCGCCACCACCGGTCCCGCCAAAGGCCCTCGACCCGCTTCGTCTACACCACAAACGTGCGTCTTCCCTTCCCGCCAAAGGCCGACCTCAATGTCCAGATCTGGCCTCTTCCTGACAACCATACGTTCCATATGGCATCATCCGTATGGGCGGCACAATACCACCGTCCATCGCCAAAACATGAAACCTACCAATCACGTTTTTCCTTGATGCGTGTCGCCTTGCCGGTACGATCTCGGAGATAATACAGTTTGGAACGGCGTACATCCCCTTGACGAATCCGTTCAATCTTGGCCAACTTGGGAGAATGCAGGGGAAATACCCGCTCCACCCCCTCGCCAAAAGAAACCTTGCGCACCGTGAACGTGGAACGAAATCCCGCGTTGTGACGCCCGATGCATACACCTTCAAAAATCTGCACCCGCGCACGTCCACCTTCCTCAACCTTCACGTGGACACGAAGCGTGTCCCCGGGACGGAAAACGGGAGGGGTGGTTTTGGTTTGGGCTTGTTCAAACTTCATCATTTCATTCATGGCTTCCTGTCCCGCCACTGCCGACCGTTGATCTTATCCGCATAACTCCATGAAAAGAGGGTCCGGCACTGCTTTTCATTTCGGAATTCAAGTTCATCACCGATATCGCCTACTCTCTTCCATCAGGGAATTCCTCTTCCCTCACGTCCCATTGTTCCACATCCTGCTTCAAAGCCATCAGCAGACGGCGTTCTTCCTTGGTCAACCGCGCCGACTCCAGCAGATCGGGCCGACGAACCCAGGTACGCAACATCGCCTGCCGCCTGCGCCAACCGGCAATCGCCCCATGATTCCCGGACAACAACACCTGCGGTACATCGATCCTCTCCGCGTTTTCTCCACCCCGCCCCGCCCCAACACGCCAGGAGGCTGGTCGGGTATAGTGGGCATGATCCAACAATCCGTTGTAAAACGAATCGTTGCGATAGCTCTCTGCATCCCCCAACACCCCAGGGAGCAACCGGGCCGAAGCATCCAACACCGCCATGGCGGCAATTTCCCCACCGGTCAGGACAAAATCTCCCAAAGAGATTTCCTCATCCACATACCGCGCCACAAACCGTTCATCCACCCCCTCATAATGGCCACAAATCAAAATCGCATGTCCGTATCCACCCAGGCGGACGGCATCCCCCTGACCAAACCGGCTTCCCTGGGGCGAAAGATAGACGACACGGGCCTCGCGCCACCCCTCGATGCTGAACAGGGCACTCTCCAACACATCCGCCTTAAGAACCATCCCCGGACCACCGCCAAACGAGGCATCATCCACCGTCCGATGCCGGTCGCCGGCAAAATCGCGCAAGGGAACCAACGCGATCTCCAGATGACGGTCCTTCACCGCCCTGCCCAGTATGGAATGTCCCACGACCCCAAGAAACATCTCCGGGAAAAGGGTCACTATGCTAAACCGCATCACCCTCTCCCCTGGCAAGGCATCGCATACCACACAACAAAATCACCACACCAGCATTCCCACGGGCGCGATCCCTAAACCATGCCAGGGAGAGGATTGACCGTAATGATCCTCTCTTCGTTGTCCACCGCATCGACAAACGCAGCGACGAAGGGGATCAAGACCTCATGTCCCGCCTCATCCACGATGGTCATGACATCTTGGGCACCGGTCTCAAACAAATGAGCCACGCGACCCAACGAGCGACCCGCCCGATCCATCACCACCATCCCCACCAGATCGGCCCAATAATAATGGTCCCGTTCACATTCAGGCAGTCGCTCCCGGGGGATCCAGATGGCAAACCCAGCCATGGCGGCAGCCCGGTCACGGTCGGTGACATCCCGCAAACTGGCGATCAAACCTTTCCCATGCGGTTTGCACCAAAGAACCTCATGGGCAACCTTGTCCCGATCCGCACCCCCCAGCCACCACGTATCCCACTGACCCAAATCCACGGGATCGCTCATGCCGGAATAAATTTTCATCGCCCCCTGCACACCAAACGGGCCGGCGATCTGGCCTACCTTCAACCAACGATCACCGGACTGGGTGCAACAAACTGGCTCATCGGAGGGTGCCAAAAACTTTTTGGGATCGTTCAAGCCTGGGCTGCGGCTTCGGTGCCACTCTTTAACAACTTGGCCAATGGCGGCGAGGGTTGCGCCCCCACGCTAAGCCAATGGTTGACCCGATCCATGTCCAGATCAAGCCCTCCCGCTTCCTTGTGGGGATCAAACGTACCCAGCTTTTCCAAAAAGCGACCATCCCTGGGCATCTGGGAGTCAGCCGCTACGACCGCATAAAAAGCTCTTTTCTTTGAACCCCGACGTTGCAACCTGATACGTACCGCCATGTTATAAATCGTCCTCTCGAAAAGTGCCGGTCCCCGCAATGGAGACCGTGAAGTTTCCAACAAACTGGAACAAGATACAAAAACGTCGCATTATGTTGACAGTGGCACAGAAAGTCAAGCCTATCTCTTTGGCCCCAATCCCGGAAGTTTCAATCCTCCCAGCCCCCCCAGGTTCAAACCTTTGGGCAGACCCAACCCGGAGAGTGCGCCACGAAGCCCCCCTTTTCCACCCATCTTGCCAAGCGTTTTCATCATCTTCTGCATCTCCACAAATTGCTTGAGCAACCGGTTGATATCCTGCACACTCGTCCCCGAACCCATGGCCACACGCCGTTTTCGGGATGCATTGAGCAGTTGATGTTTTCGGCGTTCCTGGGGTGTCATCGACAAAATCATGGCCTCAATGCGCTTGAGTTGTTTTTCATCACCATCCATCGCCCTCCCCTTCATCGCCTGCTTGACCCCTGGAATCATCGCCATCAAATCGCTCAACGGACCCATCTTTTTGATCTGCTGCAATTGCACCAAAAAATCATCCAGCGTAAACGACGACGACAATATTTTTTCCTGAAGTTTGGCGGTCTCCAGAAAATCAACCTTTTCCATGGCCGTTTCCACCAAACTGACCACATCCCCCATCCCCAGGATGCGCGATGCAATCCGGTCGGGATGAAAAGGTTCCAATCCCGACAAGGTTTCCCCCGTACCCAAAAACTTGATGGGTTTGCCGGTCACATGCCGGATGGACAAGGCGGCACCACCACGCGCATCACCATCGGTCTTGGAAAGAATCACACCGGTGATGTCCAACCGTTCATTGAAACGACGGGCGATCCCCACGGCATCCTGACCCGTCATCGCATCGGCCACCAATAAAATCTCCAGTGGATCCAGCAACTTTTTTATATCTTCCAGTTCCTGCATCAGGTCATCGTCCACATGCAAACGACCCGCAGTATCCAAAAACAAAATATCCTGACCACCGCGCCGAGCCGCTTCCAACGCCTGTTGGGCGATATCACGGGGATCAGCATCGGGCCGTCCGGGAAACACATCAACACCCGCCTCCCGGCCCACCGTCGCCAATTGCTCCATGGCTGCCGGGCGGTAAACGTCCAACGAGGCCAATAAACTTTTCTTCTGGTGCCGATCCAACAACCGTTTGGCAAGCTTGGCCGTTGTCGTTGTCTTCCCCGACCCCTGCAACCCCACCATCATCACCACCACCGGCGGTTGCGCCGCCAAGTTCAACTGTTCGTTGCGCTCCCCCATGATGGCGACCAGTTCATCATGCACCACCTTGATGACCTGTTGGCCCGGCGTTAAGGAATTGAGTACCTTCTGCCCCGAAGCCTCATCCTTGACCTTAGCGATAAACGATTTGACCACCGATAAATGGACATCCGCCTCCAACAAGGCGCGCCGCACCTCACGCAGGGCATCCTCCATGTTTTTTTCACTCAAAGATCCTTGACCCTTCAATGTTTTGAAGACTTGATCCAGTCGATCTGAAAGCGCATCAAACATGTTCGTATCTCCCTATACCCCAACAAAATCCAACCGCGCACGAAAAAGGTTCAACTTCAAGCTGCGACGCCAATCCTCAAGCCTCCTGCGTCACGGGCAAGCCCAACACACGCCACTCTGCGATGGAACCATCATAAAGCCGCACTTTTTCATATCCAAGATGCAGCAGCAACAACCACGTATGCGCGGCACGGTGTGCCGTTTCACAGTATAGGATCACCTCTTTGCCGGTGTCCGAAATCCCAAGACGATGCAACTGCGCCGTAAGCTCTTCTTGTTTTTTGAGCCACAGATCCTTGGCACCCACAAGACTTTGGGTCCAATCATAATGGACCGCCCCCCGAATATGTCCTCTGGGGCCACGCAGCGTCAAACCCTGATATTCCTTGGATGATCGGGTATCCACCAGAATGGCCTCTTGCCGTCCCTCGGAAACGGCCAAAACCTCTTCATATTCCGCCAACCAGCGCGTATCCAATGCCCCCTGGAACGTCACCTCGGCAACACGCACCGCCCCCGATTCCTGCGGACGATTTTGGGAATACCAAAGCGGCAAACCACCATCCAGTACCCCTTTGAAGCCGGTATGCCCCAAAGACGCCAACGTCCACAAAAACCGGGCCGCATCCAAACCGCCTGTCAAATCGTAAGCGACCACCGGGGTCGTGGTCGCGATACCCAAGCGACCAAACTCCTGCGCCAAATCGGAGGGATCCGCCATGACACCCGGAACCTCATCACGCTTGGTCACCAGTTTGGCATAGGAAATCGGCAACGCGCCGGGGATGTGAACCTGATGGTAATATTTTTCCCCATCCACCTGCACCACCCGCAAACGGGCATCTCCCAAGACAGTTTCCAACCAATCGGCGGTTACAAACCCCATGGTTGCGGGATAGGTATATTCGGTCTCAGCAGTTGTCTTCATAGATCGTTCAATATCGGTAGGGATCGGAATAATGGACTCTCAAGGGTCCGTAACCATGGCTGCAAAAATAACCAACCGTTCACCATGCAACATACGGGTTTTAGAGTTCGGAGGGAGTAACCTACACTAAAAAATCGCCCTTGTCGGGGATTTTATCTTGGATAGCCAAATTTTTTGGCATCCGCACTACGGCCCAAGAGTGCGAAAAGCCAACGCCACCTTGGCCATAAACATGTCCAATAAAGATTGACCAAGACCATTAAAATTGAATTTATTTTCAAAATATAGGAGGTGCCGCCCACGCGACTCTCCCGGAAACATCGTCATCATCCAGTTGGACGCGAACACAGGCTGTGGCCCGGAATGCCGCATCGATGCCACCATGGCCATGATCTCCTGGGAGGCACAGGTCTCCAAGTTTTGTCCGATCATGGATCCATACCCCCCCTGGCCCGCATAAATGGCCCAACGTCCCCCCTCCTCCTCCCGTGCGGCAAACCCCACGGGTGATGGGTCACAACAGCGACCTGCCACCGTAAGGAGGATGGTATCCAGACTCTTCAACACCGCATCGGCCAATGTTTTCTCCGAACGCAGTCCAAAAAGATTTCCAATGACCTCCACCACCGTTTCCAACCCTATTTTATGTTGCGCGATCTCGGTCAAATCACGAAAAGAACGCAATCCCGTAACGATGGCTGTGAGCAATTTTTCCTGAGTGAGTTCGGTCTTTTCACGATAATCATTGATATCATACTGGGTGATGACCTCCAACGCCGGTGCCACCCCCGGCTGCCCCGTGCGCAGGATGATCCGTACCTGACGGTTCTGCAACCCCTCCCGGACAAAACGGACCACATCCAGACCCGCATGTTCCCGCTCCATCACGACATCCAGCAACAAAATCGCCGTATCTGGATGCTGCTGCATCAGCATTTGGGCCTCGCCCCCGGAATACCCCGAAACCAAATTCAGCCCCCTCCCCTCAAATTGAAAACGCCGCAAGACCAGCGATGTCAGTTCATGGACGCCCAGGTCGTCATCGATGATCATGACCTTCCACGGGTCACCCGATAACGATTTGCCGCTGTCAGTCCCTCCCACCGGACCATCTTCTGGAAAAAACAACGGCACATCCCCGTCATCGATCCTAGAGGTATTATCCATTTAAAGATTCCTCGTGTGCCTGAAATTCCATGACGAACGACACGCCGTTACCCGGACTGCTTTGGCAATCGATGCTTCCCCCCAAGGTTTGCGTCACCAGATTATACACGATATGCAATCCCAATCCACTACCACCTTGATTTCTTGCTGTCGTAAAAAAAGGTTCAAAAATATGCTGCAATGAATCTTCGGCGATTCCCCGGCCTGTATCACTGTAGGTCAAACGGATTTTGCCCGCAAACGGCTCGACACTTACGTGTATTTTCCCCGATTCATCTGCGTCAAACCCATGTTTCAGCGAGTTTTCTACCAAATTGGTAACAATCTGTGATAATACGCCAGGTAGACCATAATATTGTAGGTCTTTCGGACAGACCGTCGAAACAATTATTTTCTTGTTTTTAAGTCGGGGCTGAAGGCTTTTAAAAATGTGATTGATATAATCATTGATATTAAAGCGTCTCTTTTCTTCATTGCTTTGATCAACCGCCACCTGCTTAAAACTACGAATCAACTCTGCCGCCCTCTGCAAATTATTCAGAACCATCTCCGACGATTCCCGGGCATCACCGACAAAGGCGATCAAATCCGATTTTTTCATCGTCCCCGCCGCGCACAGCGCATGAATATCACGACACTTTTCCTCAAGAAAGGAGGCCGCTGTAATCCCTATCCCCACCGGTGTGTTGATTTCATGCGCCACACCCGCCACCAAACTTCCCAGATAGGCCATCTTTTCCGACTCAAACAATTTCGATTGTGCCCGTTTGACCATCACCAACGATTCCCACAATGATTTATTGGCCATCGTCAGTTCTCGTTCCCGTTCTTCCAACCGTTTCCGCCCTTCAATAATAGCCTCCTTCATCAACCGAAACTGCTCGCCCATGACGGTCAGATGATCACGCCCCACCCCCTGGATTGGCTCCAAGCCCAGATGTTCTTTGGCAAAGGTTGACATCTCGACCGTGTATGCCCGGATGCGCCCAACCCACCATGGGACCATCCCAAAAAACAATACCAGCAACATCCCAAAACTCAACGCACGCACATGATGGTCAATCTCATCCACCCTCTGATTCACACGAACCATCCGATCCAACGACACCAAGGTCGCCAGAGGGATCCTGGTCGTGGACGGAAAGCTATAGCCAAAAATAATTTGTTTCTGTAAAAGATATTTTTGCTCCAATGAGGCCATCAAACTGCCCGATGGGACCAGACCCGGGCGGCTGGAGGCCAACACACGACGCCCATCCTGATGGACAAACGCCATGATGACATCCGGGCTGGTCTCCCTGGACAGATGAACCAGGAATGACTCCTGCAAAGGGATCAACACAACCAAAAAAGCTTTCAGCATACCGGCGGGATCCATGACTCTGGCATAAATCGACAAATAGACCCCATCATCCGACGCAAAAACCGTCTCCCGGTCATCCCGGCTGAGGAGATTGCGCAGCAACTCCGATGGCAACACCTCCACGGTATCGGAACCACCCGCATGGAAAGTTTCACGCAGCACGCCACCCGCGTCAACCAGGAGGATCTGTGATCCTGGCGTCAAGCCATGCATACCATCCTTGTCGGCAAGCCACTGGGGGGGATCCCGATGGTGGATGGGGACAACCACCGACTTGCCGCCCTCCGGTTGATCCCAGTGCAAGGTCACATGGGATAATAACGGACCCCGCTGTACCAGCAACCGAGCAAACCGATCCTGAGTACGCAGATAGTCGTCAAACCTTTCCTGGTTTATGACCGCAATCTGCCGCAATTCCTGCTGGAGGAAATCCTTGAACACCCCATCCATGCCACGCCGATGCATCCAATCGCCAGCCAACCAAACCATCGCGCAAAAACTTACGGTCAGTAACACCACCTTCAATGCCAGCGGTAGCACGCGCAGATCATTATATAATGTTTTATAATTCATCAGCCCAGCCATGAAAATATAAAAATGATCCAACACCCAAAACGCAATAAAACTATTTGGCAAAACAATTATCGGTTGTTGCCAACCAATTCATCCCCCTCAAAACGCCATCCGTTTTTCCTCAGCCATTCGGATGAAACGATTCTGTAATTATTTTTCAACACCGGTACATTGTCGCGCAAGTAGGCCACCAAACTGGCGGCGGCATTGTTTTTTGTCCCAGGAGCTTCCCACGAAGTGATATTGGAAACCCGATAAAAAGGATAGTGCCCTGCCGCCAAAGCCTGATCGTCATCGGGCGAAACGCCATCGACCTGGATGACCTTCACCAATCCACCACGATCAAACCGTTCCCGGTTCCACAACACTTCATAACCGATCGCCCCCTGGTTTCCGGCGACCGAAGCGATCATGTCGGGAACGGTTCCCACTTCGACGAGTTGCGCCGAAAACGCATTTTCATCGGGCAGCAGGGTGCGCCAATGCCCTGGACGCATCTTGCAATGCAAACGGCCAACGGGCCTGATGGGAAAATCCCATCCCCCCCGCTCCTGGACACCCCGCACCTGGGACCAATGGGTAATGCGACCGGAAAAAATGGCGCGAAGCTCCGCAACGGTCAAATTTTGCACCGGATTTCCATGATGAACGAGAATCGCCAGTGCCGAAATCCCCAAGGTATGAAAGCGGACGCCGGGGAGACGATCCGTCGTGGCGGGGGGGCAAGCAAATCCGGCAATATCCACCTGTTTTTTGTCCAGCATCGCCTCCGATGTGCCACATGTCCCCTCCACGACAGCGATACGCAAACCGCTTTTCATGGAAAACATCTGAATGGTCTCCCGGAGGGCCGCATACTGGTGCTGATCCAAAGTTACGGCAACATCGGCATTCTGCCCCCAGGAATCATACCGAATGGGACGCGCCTGCCACACTTTTGAGCGTTGCGACTTTTGGGCGGGATCGGAAAATTCCGGTGCGGAAATCTCCTTCTGGTTTATATCCTGCGTCGGATTGGCCATCGATGACGACACACAAAAGAACATGGCCACAAAAAATCGGATCAAACCACTGATTTTCATGGCAACGCCTCCTGCATTCTTAAGCAGTAACACCATTTCGTATCGAGACCATCAATAAAAAACAACACCCGCCTGTTCCAACATACGGCATAATCGAATCAGGGGTAATCCGATGAGTGCCGAAGGATCATCGCCCTCAATTTTGTCAAACAACGTCACCCCCAACCCCTCCGATTTAAAGGATCCCGCACAATCCAACGGGAGATCCCGGGCAACATAGCGGCGAATTTTATCCTCATCCAACGTTTGAAACGTCACGCGGGTTGAGACAATATCAACCTGGCACGTCCCAGCCCCCAGTAAACAACAAACACCCGTATAAAAAACCACTTGGCGTCCCGATGCCTGCCGCAACTGCGCCATCGCATTGGCAACCGTTCCCGGTTTACCCACAATAGTCCCGTCCAACACCGCCACCTGGTCCGATCCAATGATCACCGCCTCCGGGTAGTCCGACGCCACAGCACGCGCCTTGGCCTCAGAGAGTCTCACCACCAGTTCAGCTCCCCCCTCACCCATCAAAGGGGTTTCGCTAACATGCGGGCGAACGCACTCAAAATCCAATCCAAGACGCATCAAAAGCATCCGCCGATACACGGAGGTGGACGCCAAAATTACCTTGGGACCATTCATGGGATAAAATGATAGGATTGAACCAATACCGCCACCTGCCCCTTCCAGGATGTCGGCAGATCGGAAGCATCCACTTGAAACATGCGGCTATCTCCCGGCTGAAGGGTTTGAATGCGATCGCCAAAAAGTCCCCCCGAAATCACCAATGGATTAATCCACCGCGATATCACAACATCTCCATCCGGTTGGGTAAAATCCAACAAGGCGACGACCCGCGACAGACTTTGACGCCCATAATTCACAACCCTCCCCCGGGCAAGCCGACGGCCAAAATCATCGGTAACAACCTGCAACCGGTCCACCACCACAGTCCCCGTATCCTTCCCTTCCATCCCCAGCCATTTTTTTTCCCCCTCCGAATAAATGATATCCCCCTTAGCCGTGCGCTCAACATCCTCGTCATCCGCTACCTGGGCAGGTGGGGACAATAAGGCCGCTTTTTCGCCATCACCCGTTTTTCCCCCAGGGGCGACCTTGTTTCCAACACCCGATTGCCCCCCCTTGGAGATATATTTGGATTGGTACGCCAAGGGCGGCAAAACAGGAATTCTTCCAGCAAACCAATGGCCACGAATGATGATTTTTCGTGCCAGTTTTTTTTCCTCTTTGAGCTGTTCCAATTTCTTTTTGGCTTCGGTCTTCTCCACACTCCCAGACTTAAAGAAGATTTGATAAACACCAAAAGCGACGAACTCCAGAACAAGAATCACAATGACGATCAACATCATTTTTCTTTTCCGCTTCTTTTTCCGGTCCTGTTCACTTTCCTGCGAAGACCCCTCCGAATCGTCTTCCAGTCCCTCTTCATCATCCATTGGCATGTTCACCTCCACAAACCAAAACGCGCAAAGTCCCTCTTAAATCCCCATGGCGTTTCATGATGCCCCCTTCCACCTCACCCAACCCATCCCAATGCATTGCGAAACAAACGGAGCCATGGTCCCTCTTCACCCCAAGAATCGGGGTACCAACTGTTGGCCACGCTGCGAAATACCCGTTCTGGATGCGGCATCAAGATGGTTGCCCTGCCGTCACGACTCGTCACCCCAGCGATGCCAGCAACCGATCCATTGGGGTTGTTCGGATAGCTCTGGGTTGGCACACCATACCCATCCGCATATCGGGCGACGACAAGATTTTGGTCAAGACAATATCCCGCCATGTCTTCCTTTTCAAAAACCGCCCTCCCCTCGCCATGGGCCACCGGCACCGGCAAAATCGACCCTTCCATCCCCGAAAAAAGGACCGACGGATTGGGAGGGATCATCAAGGAGACAAACCGCGCCTCAAAGCGGGCACTGACATTGTTTTTAAAGGTTGGCCAATGGTCCGCCCCTGGAATAAGCCCTTTGAGATGACTCAACATTTGGCAGCCGTTACACACACCCAAAGTGAACGTTTTGGGATGATGAAAAAAAGCCCCAAACGCCTCCTGCAAATCGGCATGAAATAAAATGGACTTGGCCCACCCCACCCCCGCCCCCAACACATCTCCATACGAAAAACCACCGCAGGCGGCCAAACCATCAAACCCTTGCAGTCTCTGAGGTTTTTCCAGAAGATCGGTCATCGTGACATCCACCGCCGCAAAACCTGCCCGATGGAAAGCAGCCGCCATCTCCACATGGCCATTGACCCCTTGCTCTCTCAGGATGGCCACCCTGGGAAATCGATCCCTCCCCGTTCCGGTCCGTCGTAGCACCGCCGGTTTGGACGGATCAAACGTCAAACGAACCGTCATGCCCGGATCATCCGCCTTCAGCAAAGCGTCATATTCCTCCTGGGCGGTGGCGGGATTATCCCGCAAGGTCCGCATACGCCAACTGGTTTCCGACCACAAACGGTGCAAGGCGGTGCGAGAAGCCTTGTATAACCTCCGAATACTCGAACGAATCTCAATGGAGTCCCCCACCACCGGTTTTCCCACCCAGGCCACATGACCAATCCCTGCCAACACCGACAACACCGCTTCCCGCTGGCTGACCTTCGATTGGATCACAGCACCCGGCTCCTCATTGAAGAGTGCCCCCATCCAATCATCCCCCAGGGATTCGACATCAATCTGCAATCCACAATGCCCCGCAAAGGCCATTTCCAATAACGTCACCACCAGCCCCCCATCGCTTCTGTCGTGGTAGGCCAGCAACAACCCCTCCCGATGCAACGTTTGAATAGCGGAGAAAAACCTTTTTAAATCTTCGGGATGATCCAGATCGGCAGGGTGACCTCCCATTGCGCCATGGACCTGGGCCAATGCCGAGGCCCCCAGGCGATGACGCCCCCGCCCCAGATCGATCACAATCAGATCGGTTTCCTCATCCAAAGAGACCAATTGCGGCGTCACGGTTCGGCGGATATCGCTCACCGGCGCAAAGGCGGAGATCACCAGAGAAACCGGTGCCGTCACCGATTGATCCACCCCTTCTGCCCGCCACACCGTTTTTAATGAAAGAGAATCCTTACCCACAGGGATTCCGATCCCCAAAGCGGGACAGAGTTCCAACCCGACCGCAGCCACCGCGTCAAACAGATTGGCATCTTCCCCCGGATGTCCCGCCGGTGCCATCCAGTTGGCCGATAATTTAATCAAGGATAAATCATCGATCCGTGCCGCAGCGATATTGGTAATCGCCTCCGCCACCGCCAGACGGGCCGAAGCCGCCGCATGAACCAGGGCTACAGGGGACCGTTCCCCCATCGCCATCGCCTCTCCCGTCACCCCTTCATAGCCCCGCGCCATCACCGCCACGTCGGCCACCGCCACCTGCCAGGGAGAGACCATCGGATCACGGCAGACCAATCCTGTCACCGAACGATCACCGATGGTGATCAAAAATCCCTTATCCGCCACCGTCGGCAACCGCAAAACCCGTCTCACCGCTTCATCCAAATCCAACCAGGGGCGAAATTCGGATGCAACCACGGGCCGATGGGTCACCGCCCGATGCATCCGAGGCGGTTTGCCAAACAAAAGGTCCATGGGCATGTCAATGGGCAACGTCCCGCTATGCCCATCGGAAAGGATCAATTTTTCTTCCGCCGTCGCATACCCCAAGATCGCCCAAGGACACCGTTCCCGATGGCAAAATTGGGCAAAACGGTCACGGTCCCCTGCGGCAATGGCCAGGACATACCGCTCCTGCGCTTCATTGCACCAGATTTCCATCGGGGACATCCCCGGATCCGCATTGGGAATGGCGGTTAACTCAAATCGTCCCCCCACGCCCGCCCCATGGATAATTTCCGGGACGGCATTGGACAACCCCCCCGCCCCCACATCATGGATGGACAAAATGGGATTATCCTCCCCCAGGTACCGGCAGCGGTTGATCACCTCCTGACAACGCCGCTGCATTTCTGGATTTTCACGCTGTACCGAGGCAAAATCCAATGCAGCCTGACCCGAACCGCTCGCCTGGGAAGAGGCGGCCCCCCCTCCCAATCCGATGAGCATCGCCGGTCCCCCGATCTGGACGATCAAAGCACCCGGTGGGATCGATTTTTTAGAGACGTGTTTCCTGAAAATATGACCCAAACCACCCGCGATCATGATCGGTTTATGATAGCCACGCACCTCACCCGCATGGATCATCTCAAAGGTACGGAAATAACCACCCAACCCAGGGCGACCGAATTCATTGTTGAAAGCGGCAGCCCCCAATGGCCCCTCCAGCATGATTTCCAAGGCGGAGACGATCCGCTCCGGTCTCCCCGTATCGATTTCCCACGGCTGCCTTGCCCCCGGGAGCAACAAGTTGGAGACACAAAACCCCGTCAGCCCCCCCTTGGGGATACTCCCGATACCCGTCGCCCCCTCATCGCGCAACTCACCCCCGGAACCCGTTGCCGCCCCCGGAAAAGGGGAAATAGCCGTGGGGTGGTTATGGGTCTCCACCTTCATGAGAATATCGATCTCAGCGACGTGGAAATCATAACGCCCCGTTTCGGGATCGGGATAAAAAGCCCCCTCCGCCCCCCCGCTCATGACCGCCGCATTATCGGTATAGGCACTGATGGTCCCTTGAGGCGAAACCACCTCGGTGTTGCGGATCATCCCAAACAAAGTCTCGGAACGTCGCATCCCATCGATGGTCCAGGAAGCATTAAATATTTTGTGGCGACAATGTTCGGAATTGGCCTGGGCAAACATCATGAGTTCTACATCGGAAGGATCACGGCCCAGTTTGGTAAAAGCATCAACCAGATAGACCATTTCATCCTCGGAGAGGGCAAGCCCAAGACGCGCATTGGCAGCCAACAAGGCACCCATCCCCATGGCCATGATCCCCACCCGTTCCAGCGGTTTCGGGTCAGGCATGGCAAACAGTTTATACGCCGATTCCAAATCGGAAAAAACATCCTGAGTCATACGGTCATGGATCCACCGTTTTACCTCAGTGCCCACCTGCCACGAAGGTTCCTCCCCGGCAAAACGGTAGATGATCCCCCGTTCCAAGCGGCGTATTCCCACAAAACCGACGTTACGAAGGATCTCCGTCGCTTTGGTGGACCATGGGGAGATGGTTCCCACACGCGGGATGACCAAGTAGTCCCCCTCCTGGAACATCGGGGCATTGTTTTCCTCGTGAGGACTATCCAGGAGTGCATGAAGACGCACCCGATCTTTTTCCTCCATGGGGGAGGAAAGATCGGCAAAGAGGACGAATCTGGCCCGAACCGCCCGACACCCCCCACCCACCCGCTGTACCAGGCGTTGTTGTTGAAACAAGGTCAGGGCGGACCCTCCCGGTAGAACCATCATCGGATCATGGGGCATAGCGACTCCAGTGATCAAAAGCATTATGATGAGGTCGTAAACAACCCCATACGGAATGCAACTTCGTGATAAGCCTCGGAAACTTCACCCAAATCACGCCGGAAACGGTCTTTGTCCAGTTTTTTTCCAGTTTTCATATCCCACAGGCGACAGGTATCGGGGGAAATTTCATCGGCCAGGACCAGTTTCCGGGGGTCTTCACTGAGTCGGCCAAATTCCAGCTTATAATCGACCAAATGGATACCAATACTGGCAAAATAACCCCGCAGGACATCGTTGATACGCAATGCGGTCTGTTGAATCCAGGCCACCTCGGCGGCACTGGCCCAACCGAACACTGCGATATGGTCCAGTGTGATGAGAGGATCATCCAAAGGGTCCGATTTATAATAGAACTCCACGACCGGACGCGGCAAGATTTCCCCTTCCTCCCGGCCCAACCGTTTGGCCATGGAACCCGCCACCCGATTACGCACCACCAATTCAACCGGCACAATGTCTACCCGACGGATTTTTTGCTCCCGTTCGCTGATCCGCTCCAAGAAATGGACCGGTATCCCGACCGCTTCCAAGATTGTCATCAACCGTTCGGTGATCCTGTTATTGATCACCCCCTTGTCATGAATCGCCCCTTTTTTGACACCGTTAAAAGCGGTCGCGTCATCTTTGAAGTATTGGATAAGGACATGGGGATCGTCTGTCGCAAACAATACCTTGGCCTTGCCCTCATATAACTTTTGTCTATCTATCATGGCCGGATCCTTAGAAAACAACACGCATTTCGGACTCAATCACCCCTCCACCAACCGGGATTGTACCACTTTGAAAGCAATATCCAAGGGTCTCTTTTCCGAACACGTCGTAATGGGGTCTTCAAGGGGTGTGACTCCCCAAAAGATGCCCCCCTTCCAAAACGGGAATCATGTTGAGACAGCGGCCATTGGCACGATCGATTTCGATGACGACCGCCGCCAAGGTCGCTGCGGAGGTTTCTGGTTCAAAGCGGGTTGGCAAACCTTTCAAAAACCGTGGCATCACCGAAGAGGTTTCCATACCAATAATGGAATCATATGAACCGGTCATCCCCACATCGGTGATGAATCCCGTGCCACGGGGCAAGATGCGTGCATCGGCGGTAGGGACATGGGTATGGGTTCCCACCACCGCCGAGACCCGTCCATCCAGATGGTATCCGAGGGCCATTTTTTCCGATGTCGCTTCCGCATGAAAATCGACGATGATGGCATGGGCATCCCGCCCCAAGGTCAGCTTACTCAGACAGGCATCCGCCGCCCGGAACGGACAATCCAAGGGGTCCATGAAAACCCGCCCTTGCAGATTCAACACCGCCAAACGAAATCCCATATCCAATTCCACCACAATCATCCCATGACCGGGTGCCCCCGGTGGATAATTCAAGGGACGGATCATCCTTTTTTCTTCCTCAAGGAATCGGAATATTTCCCTGTACCGCCAGACATGGTTACCCGAAGTGAGAACATCCACCCCCTGGGACAACAATTCCCTGGCAATGGCGGGGGTTACACCGATACCCCCAGATGCGTTTTCGCAATTTGCCACAACGGCTTTGATTTGGTATCGTTTTTTATAATCATTCAGACGATTTTTCAGGATGGTACGCCCCGATTTACCAAAAATGTCTCCAATAAACAAAATCGCTTCCGTAGAGGGCATAAGATTTCTTCCAAATCATAAAGTGAAAATACCCAAGACAACACCACCCGTCATGACCCCCAAACGCCCCGATTTTTCTCCTCAAGTCCCTTTTTCATCAAGCCGATCAATGGAACCTATAACGGGGTTGGGAATTCGGGTAATCATGCAAAAAAATGAGGCCATGCTTTCCCCTTGCCCCTGGTGCCCTTCGTAACCGAGTCTGTTTTCCAAGGATATTCTTTCATGAAAAAAACATCAGGGACAATGTTCGTATCGTGCATGGTTCTGTCCGTAGCCACCACTGCCCTGGCGGATGAATTGCCCAGCCGTGAGGAGATGTGGAAACTACTCCAGCAACAACAACGTGAAATGATCGCGTTAAAGAAACAACTGGAAACCACAACGCCATCGCAACCTCCCCAGGTTACCCAATCTACCCCAGAGACACAACCTGAGAAAATCAATCGCTCAGGACTCAAGTGGAGTGATCGTATTTCTTTCAGCGGGACGGTCGAGGTCGAAGCCAATTGGAATAACAATCATGACGGTGATTTGAGTACCCCCAAGCAGAACACCTCCGATGTGACCGTGGCGACTGCCGAATTGGTTACCGATGTCAAGATCAATCCCTGGGTTTCCGGTCAGGTTGTTTTGCTCCACGAGGAGGATGGACCCGACAAGGAGGTCGATCTTGACCAGGCGACCATTACCATCGGCAATGCCGAGGTCACCCCGTTCTTTTTCACCGGCGGCTTGATGACCCTCCCCTTTGGCAGCTATGATACACTCATGGTTACCGATCCTCTGGGGCTTGATCTGGGCGAAACCCAAGAATCGGCGTTACAGTTGGGGTTTAACACCAGTTACTACAGTGGATCTTTCTATCTGTTTAACGGAGAGGCGGAAAAGATTGCAAAAAACAGCCATTTGATTGGGTACGGTGGTAATCTGGCCTACAACCGCGAGTATAATTTTGGCACCGTCCATCTGGGTACGGATCTTATCAGTGCCATCGAAGATTCCGATGGGTTGACCGACTCCGATTTGGACGAGACCACCATGTTCAAACACATCCCCGGCTTGAGTCTGCACGCCCGATTGGATGTGGCTTCGTGGACAGGTTTGGCGGAATATGTCACCGCCCTGAAAAAAATGGATACCAGTGAAATCCTGTGGAACGCCGATGGCGCACGCCCCTGGGCGGTCAATACTGAACTGGGTTATACCTGGGACATCATGGGGTATGCAACCACGGCAGCCGCCGGATACCAACAGACTGGGGAGGCTGGCGGATTGATGATGCCGCAGCACCGGTTGCGCGGTGGATTGAAAATCACCTTATTTGAGAATACCGATATCGCTTTGGAGTGGAACCATGATAAGGACTACAAAACAGGCGATTCAAGTTCCGTCGAAGGGGGGGCGGTCAGGACAGGGACCGGTACCACATCCGACTCGGCGACCATGCAGTTGGCTGTAGGTTTTTAACTTTTCACCGTGAGGGAAACAATCCCATGGCCCGTATTTTGTACTTTGCCTGGATTCGCGAGAAGGTTGGGGTTGCCGAGGAGCGGATCACCCTTCCCGAGCAGGTGGGGACGGTCGGGCAGGTGATCCAGTTTTTACGCGACAAGGATTCTCCTCATCATGAAGCCTTGTCGGATCCCTCTCTGCGGGTCGCGGTCAACCAAGAGTATGCCCAGGAGGATACCCCTGTTTCTGACCGGGATGAGATTGCCTTTTTTCCCCCGGTCAGCGGCGGATGAGACCGACGCCTCCCGTGATTGGATTTGCCGCCCCCAGCGGCACTGGAAAGACCACCCTCATGGCCCTGGTGATTGCCCAGCTGCGCCATGAGGGGTTCCATGTTGGAGCCATCAAACACGGTCACCATCCCGCCGACCCCGATAAACCGGGGAAAGATACCCATCGTTTCCGCCAGGCAGGTGCCAAAACCGTGTTATTTGCCTGCCCTGAGCGGTGGTTTTTGATTCAGGAACTTGATCCTGGCGCAGAACCGGATTTGGATCAACAACTTACCCTGTTTGCGCACCATGATCTGGTCCTTGTCGAAGGATATAAGGATAATGATCACCCCAAGATTGCCATCTATCGCGATGGCGTCACCGATCCCGAAACGATCAAAAGATTGTCCAACATCATCGCCATCGCCACCGATATGCCTGAATTGGTCATCGGCATCGAACCGGAACCGCCATTGCTGGACCTGAATGACCCCCAGGCGGTGTCAAAGTTCATTTGCCATTTCACCGGTTTAGTACAACGGGCGGATGAAACGAGTTAAAGCGGCACTGCGTAGAATCGCACCGTCTCCGGCTGGTTGTTGGGATCGGGATCGATCGCCAGCGGGGCGGTTGCGTTGATACCCTGCATTCTGCCCGTCGTGATATCGCCATTATCCAGATAACGATCGACATCTCTGGCGATCTCTACGGGAAGATTTTCCAATTGGATGATATGGTCTGGATGACCGTCCAGGGCGACATCCTTGAATAGCGATTGCGCGGTCGCCATGATCCGTACTTTGCCAAACCTTGAAACGATATCGCCATCTTTGTCGGGAATCCGTTGAATGAGTCCTGCTTTGTAGAGGTGGTTTGGTACACAGGTGGCTTCTGAGCCGTGATAAATCACCCGGTTATGGTCAGAATCAATAAGCGTGATCGTCAAAAAAGAGGTATCAATTTCACCATTCCCGATCTGGACCGTTGCACTATTTGTATTATTATAGTGACAATTCAAGTCTATACCTGTAATATCATTCTTCGCGTCTGGCAAGTCTCCTGGAAAATAGTGGTAACGTTCTTTAAAATTTTTCACCGCTAGATTCAGATCGGTTGCCAGAGCCACAATCTCTTGAGAATGGCCACTACCGATGAGTGATTTACCCAGCAGGATACCAGAACCGACGAGCAACCCCATGATGACCATGGCGATGGCAACTTCGATCAGTGAGAACCCTATCTGTTTGTGATCCATAGCGGTTTTTGTCCGAGGAAGATGGGAGACTTAGCCGTGCGGTGTCCATAAATTCCACGACGAGTCGGCTTAAGGTCCATGGAACATCAGACAACCCGCCGGCGTCATACCCGCAGCAATCAGCAGTCCATTGGCTTCAGCCTTCGTCATGGAAAGTGTATGATTTACCGTTGGCGTTACCGTGGATTTAACGGTAAAAATGGTTGTTGATTCAGGATCTGCCACATTCACTGTCACTGGGATATATTCCAAATTTCCCCCCCACGGGTCCGCAGTCGGTAAACCCAGCTCACCAAGAGTCTCTGGGAAGGCACACGAATCGGAGGAGAAATGGTTGACCATATAGGCAACCAATGTATGTTTGATCGTAGCAAACAGATCAGCAATGACACCATAGCCATGGTCCAGACAAGCCGGGAGCGTTTTTCCAGCCGATGTAAACAGACCAATAGCTTGTTGTTTGGTCATTCTGATATCAGGATTGAGCGGGGTGCTGGTTGAATCTACAGTAATGATATCAGTCTCCGCTGTCATGCTAACAGTAACAACAGCAGTCGTGTAGTCAAAGTTCCCCAATGCGGTCCATGCCCCTGGGAATGTACATGATGATCCAGAAAATGATTGTAGAATGTAGCCCTTAAGAAGGTTTCTGATTTCTTCAAGCTGTGCTGCCGATGATTTCACCGAGCCTTCCCCAATCAATGGTCCAATCAAATCAGCCACGGTCATGTATTCAACGATATCGTCGAAAGGCCCATTGGGATTCGTCACTAAATCCGTGTTATCTGAAAAATCACGTTGCACATAGGTGCCATCAAGATTTGTATTTTCCAGTTCGTGGGGATGATCCGTTGGAGGGGCGTTCTGCGTACCTTTGACCGTACCGGCCCCTTTGCCATTAGGGCCGTGAGAAACCAAGACGAGAACAACCTCAGTTACTTGCTCTGTTCCCGTTCCATCCGATTTTCTCTGAAGAACGATGAGATCTCCAATGCTGGCATCATTCAAAGTTCCAGGAGCGGTCCAATTACTGGAACCCGCGCTTGTCTTTGCGGTGACGTGATAGGTAAAAAAATTACCCCAGCCGTCTAAAACGCCTTCGCGAGGTAAGCCAAGAGTTTGCCAAGGGACAATTCCAGAACTCGTTGCCCCCGTCGTACTGGACGAGCATGTGTCGGCTGCTTGGCCAGTTGGCGCAGTAACAACGGTGTCCGGGCAAGGCAAACGACCTTTCACCCGAAGGAAGGAAATCATCGCCTCCTTGATCGCCGCCATCCGTTGTTTTGTGACCGTGTGGGATGTCTGGCTCATTCGGGCACTTAGGGATGTCATCAGAATCGAGCCGACGACACCCATGATCATGATCACCATGGCCATTTCGGTGAGGGTGAAACCGGCATTGCTGCGGAGGATTTTTATCACATGCGCTCTTCCGTTCGTGTGACCTGGCGAGGAATTCAATGATCAAGGGCCGATAAGACTCGGGCATCATAGGCATTGTCCCTGGAAAATGTCAATTGTCTGCTCTCTAAGAAAGAAGTGTGGCTCAGGTTGGCCATCCACACTGGAAACTCATCCGGTTTTATGTCAGGATGTAGGCGGGTTGTGTGAGCGGAGTAGAAAATCCACAAAAAGCCGATGTAGCTCAATTGGCAGAGCAACGGATTTGTAATCCGTAGGTTTGGGGTTCGATTCCCCACATCGGCTCCAATGAAAACAATGACTTACGGACATTAAAACCCAATAAACAACCCCGCCTAAACCGTTTTTGTCAACAAAGTGTCAACCTAAATTTGCGAGAGGATTCAAGCTGACCGATTCTTTCAAATGATCGGAAGAAAGGTGAGAATATCGCATGGTCATGGCCAAACTTTGGTGTCCCAGAATTTTTTGCAGAACGAGAATATTCCCGCCATTCATCATGAAATGAGATGCAAAGGTATGTCTCAAGACGT
>JADGCQ010000200.1 GCA_015228925.1 Magnetococcales bacterium
TAATAAGCCATTCGCCCTGGCCATTTTTGACCTTCAGATCAACCCGGTTGTATTTGTCGAGTTTGTCCTCTTTGTTGCTCTCGCTTTCGAGGATTTCGACAATGGATACATCGGTCCGGAGCAATTCGCTCAGGAGACCTTCCAAAACTTCAAAGTTTGCCTTACTGCGCAAAAGACGCTTCAAGGCCCAGTCGAAGGTGATGAGTGAGCGGTATTGATTCATGGGCAGGTTCGGTGGAAATTCGCCAATAGGTCGTATGCACCCTCTTATGACACACTCCTCGGAATTGATTAAAATGTCAATGGTTTTCATGTTGTTGTACAACGATTTTGCCTTTGATTTCTTGTGACGATGGGGCATCATGGAGGTGATCGCAAAAGTTTGGGGGAAGGAAAAGACCTGGACCATCCCTTCTCCCGTTTCGCTTACGCTTTTTTTCGCAGGGCATACCATTACCGCCCACTTTTCTGAAGGACACCATGGACACCCTTTCCGATCCCCATTTGTCACAGCGGCAACGCATTGAAAATGATGTGCTGGCGGTTTATCAAAAGGTCAATCCGTCGACGCGCTTCCTCGACAGGAGTCCAGCCGATTTTGAGTTGGAGGGGGGGAAGCGGCAGCGTTTATTTCAGGACTACCTGAAGTTTCCCCTGAAAATGTTTCAAGGGGCGAGGATGTTGGATTTTGGCAGTGGTACCGGGGAGCGCGCCATTTTTTACAATCGTTGGGGGGCTCGGATGACCATGGTGGAAATGAATCCACTCGCGGTCGAGCGGGCAAAAAAAATCTTTACCCAATATGCGCTTCCAGGTCTGGAATATGAATTTGTGGAAGGTTCGCTGTTTGACGTCGCGCTTCAGGGGAGTTTCGATATCGTCGCCTCGGATGGGGTGCTGCACCATACGGCAGCCAAGAGGCAAGGGTTTGATCGTCTGGTATCCTTTCTCAAGCCGGGTGGCTTCGTTTTCCTTGGTCTCGGCACCAAGGGGGGGAACGTACAGCGCAATCTGCAAAGGCTCATTCTGTTTCATTATGCCAAAAGTGAGGCGGACATCGTCCAATTGGCGCAGCGTTTCTTTCCCGAACATCTTGATCGTGCCGAACGGTTCGGGAGTCGCTCGCGCACGGCCATCATATACGATACTTTCGTCAATCCCCAAATCGACACAACCTCCATGGAGGAGATACTGAGTTGGTTCCGTGCCAATAACATTCAGTATTATTCAAGCTGGCCGGGGATTACGCCGATGGCGCTGGTGGATGTGCCTGCCAAGGGCAACCTGGAGGGGATGCTCATGTCGGAGGGGATTTCGGCGCTTCCGGAACTTTTATGGATGGCGCATGGGAGTTCTGATCTTGAGCAAACCGCCTCTTATATGGAATCGTCACGGCAACTGAAGGAACTTGAAAAACGTTTCTTTGATCCGATTGCCAGCATCGTTCCAGAATCCAAGGTTGATTTGGAAGAGTTGCAGGTTGGCGCTGAGCGATTGGGCAGGACGCTGGATCTCCTGGATATCTTCCATGAAGATCGTCAACGAATGCGTGAACTGCTGCAAGAAATCGGGGCCCTACTGGTCACAATCCGGGAGAAAAAACTGGAGGACGTTGAAAAATTGATTCGTTCGACCAAACGTCTTTTTCGCGGATCCGCCGGCACCGGAATGAATTTCATCATGGGATATTCCAAGAACGTCTGAAGGTCTATTTTGCGTCTTTCCAGGCGTAGGACTTGAGACAATTGCCTTGGAATATCCCGGTTTGAATAGTTCCAGCTACGGTTCAGACCCGTCCAGTAACGATTGTGACGTTTTGGGCGGTGATTCGGCGCAGCAGTTGCTCCAAGGCGATATCCTTCATTTTTTCCCTGATTTCGATGGGCAATGACCGCATGTGGTCCCCGGCAATGCTGACAACGTGGGTTTTTTCTTTGGCGATTACGTTGGCGGACACCTTTTTTTTGCCAAACGCGGAGACTTCACCGAACAGATCGCCGGCATGAATCTCGGATAGAACCACATCATTTTCGGTTGTTGTGATATAGGCCGACCCATCGATGATGAATCTGACTTCATCATTCAATGCATTTTCTTCGATGATCACCTCACCTGCTTTGTAAAATTTGACATTTTCCAGGAAAGCGGTCAGGCCAATTTTTTGATAGGTCGTAAATTTGGCGAACACGGGGGATTCCCGGACGAATTTATCGATCATTTTTCTGGCTTTTTCTTTTTCCAGTTCGGCATGCATGGCTTTTACTTTGGAGACTTTGATTTTTGCCGAAGTGTGCCCTTGTCGGATATCTTTAACATCGCGATTTTGCCTGATGATGTTGGAAGAGACTTGGCGAATGATTTGATCTTTCATTTTTTCGCGAATCTCAACGCCAATATTTTCGTAGAGATCGCGATCAATGGTAAACAAAATGGTTGATTCATTGGCGACGACATCGGCGGAGCGTGGAATCCCCGTTAAAAAGGCGATTTCTCCAAAACAATTGCCGGGCCCGAAGCTGCTGAACTGGTGTTTGCTCCCCTTTTTGACAACACTGACTTTTCCCTTGAGAACAATATAAAAATTATTGCTGGCATCGTTTTCCTTGATGATGGTTTCCCCTGTTCGCGCCACGAGCAATCGGTGCGGGTCGGCAACCAGTTGATTGCGTTCGTAGATGGAAAAGGCATTGAAAAACGGGATGAATGATATGATGGACAATATTTTTTCCGTGACATTCTCAAATTTTTTCTCGGTAATATTCCGGGAAACCGCGTGATAATTTTCATAAACGCGTTGTTTCAACTGTTCGCCTTCTTTTGGCGTAATTTCTTCACGGAGCTGAGGTTCTTTTTTCTTGTTTTTGTGGACGAATTCAAACAGGGTATCGGGTTCCATGAACAGGAATTGATATCTGCCGAAGGAGAGTTGGTCGCCATCGTTAAGCAATATTTCCTCATTGTCGAAGGAGACACCATTGATATAGGAACCGAATTCGCTTCCTAGATCCTGTAAATAATAGCGGTGGGCCTTTTTGTTGATGACGGCGTGGTGCCTGGAAACGGTAAAATCGGGGATAACCAAGTTATTGTCGGTGTCGGAGCCTATGGTAAAATGCTCTGGTTTTTTGTTTTTCTCTTTCTTGGACAAGGGATACAGACAGTTCAATGGCGTCCTGTTTGTTGAATTGAGATCAAAATCAAATTGGGAGGATTCTTTATCTCCCACCTTGACAGATTCCATATGGGCAATACTTTCGCCGCATAGGGAAGGATAATTAAAAACTTGAAAAAAGGAACTGTCGGGTATTTTTGGAAAAATTTCCTTGAAAACGGTCAATTTGGCAAATCCAAGATGGTTTATATTGGCGAGGAATTGATTCAATTGGTCAATAGTTGACATCTCTGGCTGCCTTTCAATAAATGACAGGATCCACTACAACCCGTTTTTGAGTTTATGGATTCCAATATCCCGGTGACTTTGCGCTTTCTTGATACAGACCGGCCTTGATCATCGTTTCGTCCGTGCCGACTCATTCTGGATTCCCGCTTTCGCGGGAATGACGGGGTCTGAATGGTTACGTCCCCCCCCCATTTCTTTTAAGGTTGAAATTGTTGCGGAGGTTAAGGGCATACCATTATACACAAGTTTGGCAAAAATTATTGCGGGGGTCCGGGGGGGATCATCCCCCCCGGCGGGGTTTGGGGCAGCGC
>JADGCQ010000201.1 GCA_015228925.1 Magnetococcales bacterium
CCATACCAACGATGCGGTTTCCACCGTCATCCGTTTGTTTGAAATCGGTGCCCGTGGCTTTGCCGTCGCCTCTTCCTTGATTGGGGTCGTCGCGCAACGGCTGGTACGAAAGATTTGTTCCAACTGTGTCGAATCCCACACCCCCTCCATCCAGGAACAGGCGTGGATCGATGCCATGGCCCCAGAGCTGGCCAAGGTCCCTTATCATCGTGGTATCGGTTGCGCACAGTGCCACCAAACCGGGTATACTGGTCGTCAAGCGGTGGCGGAAATCTTGGAAATCGACACCGAACTGGCCGGACGTATCCGCCGCGAAGATTCCGCAGGGTTTGAAGAGGTAGCGACCGCCAATCCCGCCTATATTCCCCTGGCCCTGCGAGGACTTATCCTGGCCTCCCAAGGACGAACCACCCTTTCAGAAGCCATGCAACTGGCAGGTGAGGCCCATTGAACAGACGTATCGCGCCATGAAAATTTATTCGTTTATTGGCCGGGATCGGGATGGAAAAAAAATCAGCGGTGAAATGCCCGCCGACTCCCCGTCTGTCGTCGCCGAACAATTGCTCAAACGCAATATCCAACCTTTGGAAGTCAAAGTCGCCACCAGCAACCTTGGCCAAGGGTTGATGGACGAGCTTTTTGGGCAAAATCCTCCCAAAACCGATGATTTGGTCTTGATGTCCCGGCAATTGCAAACCCTCGTCCGCGCCGGTATCCCCATGGTTCGCGCCATCCACGGCGTACAGGGGGGATCGCGCAACGCCATGCTCCAAAAAGCCTTGAACCAAATCGCCACCGCCCTGGAATCGGGCCAGGATCTCTCGCGTGCCATGGCGTCACACCCCAAGATTTTCAGTACCCTCTTCGTCAACATGGTCCGGGTCGGCGAATCCACCGGACGCCTGGATGAAGCCTTTGGCCAGCTTTATCATTACATGGAAGTGGACAGTGCTACCCGTAAACAGATCAAGTCGGCCTTACGCTATCCCGCCTTTGTTATGTCGGGAATGTTTGCCGCCCTGTTCGTCATGACCTATTTTGTGCTACCCAACTTTTTTGGGTTCTTTAAATCATTCAAGATGGAGTTGCCCTGGCAGACCAAATTGTTGATGGCCACCTCACAATTCACCTTGAACTATTGGTATCTCATCCTGATCGCCCTGGTGGCCGGGGTCTTGGGATTTACCTCCTATATCAAAAAAACCGATGGCAAACTTTGGTGGGATCGCACTAAATTCAGCCTCCCCGTGGTGGGTAATATCATCAAACGGGGAACCCTGGCCCGGTTTTCCCGCTCCTTTGCCATGTCTTCCAAATCGGGCGTCCCCATCCTGGGGATTCTTGAATCGGTAGCCCATGCGGTAGACAATGCCTATGTTGCCAAAAAAATCTGGGAAATGATGATCGCCATCGAACGCGGCGAAAGCTTGGTCCAAGCCTCCTATGCCACTCAACTCTTCCCCCCACTGGTGATTCAAATGTTGTCCGTTGGCGAAGAGACCGGGAGCATGGACCAAATGATGAATGATATCGCCTCTTTTTATGAACGCGAAGTCGAATACGATGTCAAGGCCCTGAGTAGTGCCATCGAACCCATCATTACCGTCGTCATGGGGATCATGATCGCTATCCTGGCCATGGGAGTGTTTCTCCCATTGTGGGATTTGGTCAAAGGGGCGAAGGGATAACACGGGCATGAATAGCATCTTGCAAAGATTTTTGAGGAAAAAAACCATCGATGACGCCCAAGTGGGGATCTCCTGGGATGATACGGGTCTTTCCATCGCCCTGGCACGCGGGCTGACGCAGGATACCCCCATGATCGAACTGTTTGAACATATCCCCTGGGAAGATGGGACGGGGCGTTCCCTGACACTCAACAGTCTGGCCAAAGCACATCAGATACAAAGAATTCCATTTGTCTACTGCCTGGATATGGATGCCTATGCCCTGTTTCCCAACGATGCCGCCGATGTCCCACTGGAAGAATTGGCCCAGGCGATGAAATGGACGGTCCGTGATCGCCTCGATTTTTCGGTCGAAGAGGCGGTCGTCGATTGTTTTTTCATCCCCGATCCCATCCGTGTCTCCTCCCAACGCAAAGTCTACGTCGCGGCAGCCCATAAAACCGATGTGCAAAAATGTCTGGATGTTTTCCGCCCAACCCGCCTGGAACTCAAAGCGGTGGAAATCACCGAACTGGCGTTGAACAATATCGCCTCCTTTTTACCCGAAAGCCCCAAAGGGCTGGCATTACTCTATTTTCCACCGACCGGCGAGTGGGGCTGTCTGTTGGTTGCGCGGGGCGGTTCGCTGTTTTTGGCGCGCCGGGTCGCCGCCATGAGCATGGATGCCCTGGAACTGGGAATCGATCCCGGTCACGCCATGGCCTCCGATGTCCAACGCTCCCTCAATTATGCTGAATCTAATTTTTTTCACCAGCCTGTGGAAATTCTCTACCTGGTTGCCATGCCCGAAACCGATGAAATGCTGCGCAACTCCCTGGCCACCCATCTGAATGTACGGATCAAATCATTACAACTGGACTTTTTGTTCAAAACGGCTATACCCTCGGATGAGACGACATTTATCTTGGGATTGCCCGCTCTGGGGGCGGCATTGCGCAGTGTGGAGATGGCAGAATGAGTCGGCCACGCATCAATCTTTATGATCCGACCGTTTTTCCCACCACCCACGATTGGTTGGATGCCACCAAAGCCTTTTGGATCATTCTGGCTATGGCCACCGTTTTGGGGTTGGGGACCGTTGCGGTATTGATCCAAAAGTTCACGGTGTCGCGCACGGTTTTTGCTCTCCAAGAACAAAAGCAAGCCCTTGAACAGGTCATGAAAGATTTTGAAGATCGTAGTCATTTTGCCGGCCCCGACGAAGAACAAATCCAGGAACAGGAACTATTGGAAAAAGACATCAAGGTCAAAAAACTGGTATTGGAACTGCTTTCGGGCCACCGTGTCGGCAATCGTGATGGTTTTTCCGGTTTTTTTGCCGATCTGGCCCGCAGACCCCATCCCCGGTTGTGGTTGACCCAGATTCAACTGCTGGATGGAGGACGCGATATCGTCATTGTCGGGCGGACGTTGGCACGGGATGATGTCTTTCATTTTTTTCAATCTTTGTCGGAGAGCAAGATCTATAATGGCCGGGAGTTTCAATATTTCCAAATGGCCAATATCCCTTCCCCTCCCGCATGGCAGCAACCCCAGATTCGGTTTGGTTTTGGGAATCGTCTGGAAGCCTTGCAAGAAGTGTGGGAAGCGGACATGTCCGAGGCCGAGATCCAAGCGGCCAAGAATGGCGATGTCGAACTGCCTACCCCATTGAACGAACAGTTGGATGCGGCCAAAAACCGCCCCAATCCCCTGGCACTGATCAAAGAACTCATGGGACAGGGAGACAAACCGTGAGCCGTTTATTCAAAGCACTCAATGAACTGGATGCCCGTAAGCGTCTCTCCAGGGAAATCCCCCTGGAAACAGATGCCGCAGATTCACCCCCCGATCCGCATCGGGAGACCCTATCCAGGACCAAAACGACACCCCCTCTGAGCAAAATTTTACCGATGATCATGGTTTTGGCCATGGCTGCGGCGGTTTTTTTGATATAGGAGGTAAATCCCAAGA
>JADGCQ010000202.1 GCA_015228925.1 Magnetococcales bacterium
GGGGGCAATCCCCCAGACCCCTTTTTTCTTTTAATAATTTTATTTAATGTCAACACGCCCAAAAATAGATCCCTGGATTCTTAACTTCCCGTATCACTCTCGGTAATGGGCAGGCGGATCGTGATGATCAACCCCCCCGTCACACGATTGGCGGCAAAGATGGCACCGCCATGATGCTGAACAACCTGAGAGGCTATCGCCAACCCCAAGCCAAAGCCACCACGTTCCCGGTCCCGATCCTCGCCAACCCGATAAAACGGTTGAAAAATCAGCTCCAATTGATCCTCAGCAACCCCCTCCCCTTCATCACTGACGGTGACAATGGCATATTTGTCATCTTTTGCAACAGTGATCGTGACTTTGCCGTGGTCCGGTGTGTGCCTCAAAGCGTTACGGACAACGTTCTCCAAAGCGGAACGCAACTGAAGCCCGTTTGCTTTGATAATGACTTCATCGCATAAATGCAACACCACCTCACGTTCCATCTGGGTCGCCTCATAGCGGCTGTCCGCAACCAACGCTTCGATCAGTCCGGTCAGTTCGATCCAATCCTTCAAGCCAAGGGGAGAGACAGTTTCATGGCGTGACAACGCAAGAATCTGCCCGATCAATTCATCGAGCCGTTCCATATCGGCACCCAGATGACTCAAATTTTCCTGGGAATCGGCATCTTTGGGTTCCACCAGTTCGATGGCAACCCGCATCCGCGCCAAAGGGGAACGCAACTCATGGGAAATATCGCGGATTAACCGCTTGTGGGCATGAAACAGTTGATCCAGACGTTCCGCCATAAAGTTAAAATCACGCCCCAGACCACTCAATTCATCCGAAATCCGGGGATAGGCAAAATCATACCGCGCCCCCAAGTCACCTTCGGCAAGTTTCATGGAAGTTTCCCGCAACCGCTGAATGGGGCGGGTAAAATGCAATGCCAATAAAAACACCGTCATCCCACTGAATAAAATCATCAATACCGGACTCCAAGGATACGCAACCAGGATATGCAATAAAGAGGGCCTTGGCGGAAACAAAAAAATACGAAAACGACTGCCATCCGGGGCCTTGACGATTTGGGGATCAAACACATTGCGCTCCCGCAAATCTTGCATGACACGGTGGCGGTGGTGCGAAAAGGGTCTTCCCAAAATGTCCTGCCCAGCGGCATCGACAATAAAAAACTGCTCCGAATCCTCTCTGGAGGCAAGAAATTCTCGTACACGTTCAACGCCATTTCGGGAAAGGATATCGGCCAGATTTGTCCGCTCCTGCATTTGCCGCACGATAAAATCGGGCATCTCTTGTTCAAAGTTGTCACGCAGATGGTGCGCCGTCCAAGTGATGATCCCAGCAATAATTATCAAGGTAATCCAAAAAGAAATGAATAATTTAAAGAAAAACCGCATCGATCACCCCTCCTCCAGCAAACCGAACATATACCCCTCGCCACGCACCGTGAGAATTCTGGGAGTTGCCTCGGGAGTCTCTCCTAATTTTCGCCGCAAACTACTGATATGAAAGTCGATACTCCGATCAAACGGATTGAGCTTACGACCGAGACCAATCTGTGAAAGGGTTTCTTTTTCGACCACCTTGCCGGCGGAGCGGATCAACAACGTCAAAATTTTAAATTCCGTATTGGTCAAATCCAACGGCTTTCCGCCGACCTTGATCGTGCGCGTCCCTGGGAGGATGGTCACATCGCCCACACTCACCGTCTCGAAGTTTTCGGAAGATTCGGAAGAAAAGGCATCGATTCGGCGCAAAACGGCGCGTAGCCGTGCAGACAACACCTTGGGATTGCAGGGTTTGGACAGATAGTCATCCGCCCCGATTTCCAGACCGACGATGGAATCATCCTCATCCCCACGGGCAGTCAGCATCAAGATGGGGGTATTTTTAATTTTTCTCAGCCGTTTGACGACCTCAAAGCCATTGATTTTCGGCATCATGACATCCAGCACCAACACGTCATAATCGGTCTGCGTCGCTTTCTGAAGTCCTGCGGCCCCATCATAGGCACACTCACAGATAAATCCCTCCCCCTCCAAAAAGCGGGAGAGCATGGAACAAAGTTTCCGATCATCATCGATGAGAAGTAGACGGTACATGACCCGATTCAACCCTTTTTGATGTCGTTGCCGACGTGTATCAGTCCGTCACTATACCGCCTGAAGTCCCTCATGCAAAAAGCATCTTACATAGGCTTACAAAACGTACACAAAATCAAACGTGAATTTGGACAAAAAAGATCACGACTTGCAAGACCTCTGACAATTCGCCGCGTTCCTGGCCAGGTCTGACGGAAGAGAGATGATAACCGGCAATTTTTTCCATCAACAATGGGGATGACACGGAAGAAAGTGCCGACAATCGAACAGGGTGTGGGAAATCTTGCACCCATAACAGGTTCACCATAAAAAAGGGATAAGATATGAATATTTCGATGAGCAATTCGATGTCGGGGATGCAAGCGATGCAGCGTATGGGAAAACCGCCATCGGCTGATACGATGATCTCCAAAATGGACAAAAACAGCGATGGTGTACTGGGTCAAGATGAAGTCAAAGGGAAACTGGCGGATGATTTTACCACGGTCGATACCGACAGCAATGGTCAATTGACCGCCACAGAACTGGAGAGTGCTTTGGAAAGCATCCGTGCCAAGATGGGCAATGGTCCTAGCGCGATGGGTCCAAAAGGGGGGAAAGGGGGTGCTGGTGGTCCCCCCCCCGGTGGTCCTGGTGGTCCCCCCCCCGGTGGTCCTCGTGGGCCTGGTGGTGCCGGTGCCCCCCCCTCAGCATCCGATCTCATTTCCCTGCTGGACAGCGATGGCGATGGTGCCCTGGGGACAGATGAGGTTGAAGACAGCCCCTTAGCGGAACAATTCAACACGATCGATACCGACGGTGATGGTGTAATCTCGGCGGAAGAATTGGAGGCCGATATCAAAGCCAAACAGGAAGAACAGGCCAATCAGACAGCATCCTCTGACATGAGCAGCCTGACACGTCGTCTCACCGGCGGGGCGACACAATCCATGGCGACCAGACAGTATTCGATATTGTTGCAGGCTTTTGGTGACGAGAATAACACCACCTCATCACTCTGATTCTCTCTTTGTCTCAGGCCGACGGTGGGTACACCACGCAACCTGAGAACATCCTGTGAAAGATCGTTCAAGTGTCCTGGAAGTCCCGTTCATCATGGAGACGGGTTTGGGAAGGGGGTTTCCCCTTCCCAGCAGGGCTTGGATTAATCAAGATCATGGCCATTTTTCCGACCTATGATTGAGAAAAGCGTGAAAAACAGGGCAATCGCATTTGAAATTGGCACGTCAAAATTCCCAAAAATAATCAATTATTAAAAGAAAAAATGGGTCTGGGGGATTGCCCCCAGGGTTTTGATTTTGCTTTTCATGCGCCCCATACCCTACGCATTTTTTTTCGCGCTTTTTGTTCTTGCGAAAAGAAATGCGTAGGGCGCACACTTTAATTTGTCATACTTGCGCGTTTTTTGCGAAGAAAGGCAAATGCTATGGTGAAGGTGTTAAAACATGGCATTATGCGTGGTATTTTTCGCAGAAGGCGCGAAAA
>JADGCQ010000203.1 GCA_015228925.1 Magnetococcales bacterium
TGATCACTTGACGCCGTATTGGGTTTCCATCCATAATGCTGCGCAGGTGTGATTGAGGCGCGGAGTGGCGAGACGGGCCATCATGTGCGGCGTGTGGCGGAGAGTTCCCGGCTCATGGCCCGCCTGTTGGGACTTTCGGCGCACGAGACCGATGTGCTGTGGATGGCCTCACCCATGCACGATTTGGGGAAAATTGGTATTTCCGATCATATTTTGAACAAGCCGGGAAAATTGAACGATGAAGAGTGGAAAAGCATCAAAAATCATCCCGAAATTGGTTACAGGGTTCTCCAAGGGCAGGAACGGGAGGTGGTGAAGGCGGGGGCCGTTATTTCCATACAGCATCATGAGAAGTGGAACGGGACGGGTTATCCTGAGGGGTTGAAGGGGGAAGAGATCCATCTGTTTGCGCGGATCACCGCCGTCATTGATGTTGTCGATGCCCTGTATCATGCGCGGGCTTATAAGCCTGCCTGGCCCATGGAGAAGATCATCGCTTTGTTACAGGAGGAACGGGGCCGACATTTTGAACCGAGGCTGGTGGATCTGTTTTTGGACCATCTTGACGATTTTCTATTGATTCAGACAAAATACGCTGGATGACACGACGTTTGCCGATAGAAACGGATCCGACCAGCGTTGCTGTGTATGCGTGTCCCTTGCCGAAGTGATCTGCCATGGAAGTTCCCATTTTCGACCCCGCCGCCCCGAAGCGTCCCGTTAACGTGTGCATCAACAGCGATCTGGCGGCTCAGGCCAAGGCACTGAAGATCAATATCTCCCAGGAAATCGAGAGCCATCTCACCGACGTGATCGCCAAACGCAGGTGCCGGGCATGGCAGGAGGAGAATCAACCTGCCACGGATGCCTACAATCGGTGCATCGAACGAGATGGTCTGTTCAGCGATGGTGAGCGGCTGTTCTGATGGCGCAATTCGACTTGTACGAATATCGCAGGTCCGGCAGCCGGGCGGCCTTTCTGGTGGATGTGCAGAGCGATCTGCTGGAAACCCTGACCACCCGGAACATAGCGTGCTTCGCCTCGTTGCACGTACCTGACAACCACCATGCGCCCGTTCAATTCGCCAAAACAAGGGAATTGTTTATGTTCGGTGAAGGGACGTTTGGATTCCACGGACCTACTGGAATCATGACATGCCATGGAACCCAAACGTCTACGCCCGAAGGCGCACCTCCAAAACCCCCATTGAGCAAGTGTTCCAATATACGCATGTGGCAGGCGCGATGTATCACCCAAATAGGGTAGAAAATACGAAATTGTTTTCTTTGATCTTTCAGTAGTTTTTCTGCACCATGGCCCTCGGCGTTTTACTTCGTTGGGCAGATCTGTGGTGTGCTGCCCAAAGCAAGGGAGAGAAAATGGAGGGCTGCGGCGTGAATAATAAACTATTTTTTGTTGTTATAATTTTTTAGTTTCATTGGGCAGACGGGGATTGCTGACTGGGGAGTCTGGTGTGTCGGGGAGCATGAGAGGGGCACAGTGTTTCATGAAAAATCAGTTCATTGACGAATTCCTTGTCATCATGCACGCGATGGCGAAAAACCCGTTGGAGGGAATGAAACTGCCCGAGTCCAGGCAGGATGAATTTGGGGCCGTGGCCAGGGCGTTTAACAAAATGGCCGATTCGGTACGGGAATTGACCCAGGATTTGGAAACGAAAGTCAGGAACCGGACGCAGGAACTGGAAGAAAAAACGGTGGAACAAGAAAAGTCCACTCGGAAAATGGAAGCTCTTGCACGGCATAATAATTTGATATTGCAAGCGATCAGTGAAGGTATTTATGGGGTTGATTCCGATGAGAAAACCACCTTCATCAACGATGCCGGAGCGGCCATGATCGGTTGGCAGGCCCGTGAGTTGATCGGTCAACCCCAGCATGAGGTGATGCATCACACCAAGGTGGATGGAACCCCCTATCCCAACCAGGACTGTCCGGTTTGTTTGACCTCCAAGGATGGAAAACCCAGAACCTCGGACAATGAGATTTTTTGGCGGAAAGACGGATCTTCTTTCCCTGTGGAATACACCGTCGCCCCCATTCTGGAAAATAATGAACTCAAAGGGTCGGTGGTGGTATTCAGGGATATCAGTGAGCGGTTGAAGACGACAAGGTTCAATCAGCAATTATTGACGCTGCAACGGGTTGTGAACGCCATTCATAAAATCTCCTATGATACCATTCCTTTGGGGGAACAACTGGAAAGGGCACTGGAAAAAATATTAACGATTCCCTGGTTTTTCAATCAATCCAAAGGGGCGGTATTTTTAGTGAACGAGGCGGGTCGCGGATTGAAAATGGTGGCGCAAAAAGGGTTGGATGCGGCTTTGTTGACTGCCTGCGCCAACATTCCTTTGGGTCACTGTCTGTGTGGGCGGTCAGCCGCGACCAACACCTTTTTGCATGCTTCCGGCATCGATGAACGGCATGATGTCACTTTTGTCGGGATGCAAAGCCATGGACATTATATTGTCCCTCTGGTTTCAGCACAGCGGGTCATGGGCGTTCTCAACCTGTATCTGGAACATGGGCATGAGCGCAACGGTCAGGAAGAAAGTGCGTTGTATACGATTGCTCATGCCATGGCCCGATTGATCGAAAGACGGCAGGCGGAAGAAAAATTGTTGTTCAGGAATGCCGACCTTGAAGAAAATGTACGGACCAGGACAAGAGAATTGCAGGAACATGTCCAATCATTGAAGGAATATCAACATCAGTTGGTCCATTCCGAACGTATGGCCGCCTTGGGGGGGATGGTGGCGGGGATTGCGCATGAAATCAACACGCCTGTTGGGATTGGTTTCACCTCGGCAACCTATCTTAAGAATCGTACACAAAGCCTTCGGGAAATCATCGACTCGGATGAGATGACCTATGAAAATCTGTATGATTATTTGGATGTTGCCACAGAGTCATCCAGCCTGATCGAAGCCAACCTGAGAAGGGCTTCCGAACTGATTAAAAGTTTTAAGATGGTCGCCGTCGATCAGACCAGTCAGGAAGTTCGTGGGATTGATTTAAAAGAATATATCGATGAGATTATTCTCAGTTTGCGTCCTAAATTCAGGAATACCAAACATAGTGTGGTGGTCAACTGTGCGGATGGTCAACATCTTGAGACCTATCCCGGGGCGATTTCCCAAATCCTGACCAATCTGGTGATGAATTCTTTGATTCACGGCTTTGAGGGGTTGGATGACGGAAAAATTACCATCGATGCCGCCATTCAAGGGGACGAAGTGGTCTTGATCTATCGGGATAATGGCAAGGGGATGGATAGCGAGGGGGTGAAACGTTTGTTTGAACCCTTTTTTACCACCCGCAGAGGTCAGGGGGGGAGTGGGTTGGGGATGCATGTGGTGTACAACCTAGTGACGCAAACGTTGCAAGGATCGATTTCCTGCCAGAGTGCCGTGGGTAAAGGGGCCATGTGTGTGATTAGATTTCCGAAGATGATACTGAAAAAACAGTGGGATATGGAAGAGGGGGGTGGGTTGCAATGAAAGTTGGTAGACTGATGTTCGGTGAAAAACATCCAGAAGCTTTTAAAGTCCCTTCGAT
>JADGCQ010000204.1 GCA_015228925.1 Magnetococcales bacterium
AAGCAAAACCCTGGGGGCAATCCCCCAGACCCCTTTTTTCTTTTAATAATTTTCTTAATGTCAACACGCCCTAGCGATTGGGCAAGATGGCCAGGAAGAAATAAAACCCCGCCAGCATGAGCGGTGGGCCAAACCAGGAAATGGGTAGGTTAGCACTGGCCATGATGGCCCCCCCCATGAAAAGGCCCGCTCCAGTGACGGCCATGCTCAAACGCTTCATCCCCGTAGATAACCGCCGCTCCAAGCGATCCAAACTTTCGCCGTAGACTTCGATGGCCAATTTATCATTGGCCAATTTTTCCACGCTGAGCATGGCCAGTTCTGGAAACTGTAGGGCTGCGGTGGAAAACGTCCGAAACCGATCACGGGTGGCGCGTATTTTCCCCTTTGGACCCATGTTGTCCATCATCCAGTCGCGGATCAAAGGTTCTGCCAACAGCCACATGTTCAAATCGGGATTGATTTCCCGACCAACCCCTTCCAAAGTCAACATCGTTTTTTGTAGCAGAAGCAATTGCGGTTGCACCGCCATATCAAACCGTTCGGTTACCTTGAAAAGCTGGGCCAACAAACGGGCAATGGAGATATCCTTGAGGGGCTGACCAAAAATAGGTTCGGCAATTTGCCGACAGGCATCCTCAAATTCATCCACATTGGTATGGCGTGGCACATAACCGGCGGCGACGTGGATTTCCGCAACTTTGCGATAATCGCGCGTAATAAATCCTTGCAACAGTTCCGCAAGCCATATCCGCTCCTGAACCGAAATACGCCCGACGATCCCAAAATCAAAAATGGCAATGGTTCCGCTTTTCAGGACAAAAATGTTTCCAGGATGCTGGTCGGCGTGAAAAAAACCATCCCGGAACACTTGCTTGAAAAAACCGATGATCAAATTTTTTGAAACCTGGGTCGGATCCAGGTCAGGATGGGATTTTCGGCTGAGTTCATCGATGGGGATACCATCGATCCACTCCATGGTCAAAACCCGCGTGGTGGTCAGTTCCCAGATGACCGTAGGGACATAAAGTTCGGAATCCAGTTGAAAATTTTCTCTGAATTTATGCGCACGGGAACCCTCGACCTGAAAGTTCATTTCATTGCGGATGGAGGCGGCAAATTCTTCGACAACCTGACGCAAACAAAAGCGTTTCCAATCGGGAATATGGGTATCGATCTGCTTGGCGATGGTGGAGAGTAGATGAATATCGGTTTCCACCACGTCGGCGACGTTGGGGCGCAACACTTTGACGGCAACATCGTGGCCACCCAACGTCGTGGCATGATGCACCTGGGCGATGGAGGCCGAAGCGACGGGAACAGGGTCGAAATGGATAAAATGTTGGGAAAGAGGGCCTTCCAGGTCGGTTTCGACGATTTTTGTGACAATATCGAATGAAAACGGCGGCACCTCATCCTGGAGTTTTTTCATCTCCAGACCCACATGTTCTGGCAGCACATCCATGCGGGTGGAGAGGGCTTGACCAAACTTGATGAAAGTGGGGCCAAGATCTTCCAGGGCGCAACGCAACCGGGCGGGGGCACTCAGCTCCCGGCGCATTTTTTGTGTTCCGGGTTTGAAGCCGACCATCCAGGCCACAAACCGATAGAGGATAAACCGATCGCTTAAAAATTCGATGCGGTATCGGGCCAGGATCCAGATGATACGGACCAGCCGTTTGACAGTGCGATAATGGTTCTGCATTGGTGGTCAGGAGGTCGCTGGGTTGGCATGGGTGGTGTTGTGTTTTTCTCCCGCCGCCGCCCCTTTGGCGACGGCCCTTTTTTTCTTCAACCGGGCGACGCTTTTTTCCAATTTTTCATAGCGTGTATTCAAGGTTTCCACCTCTTGAGAAAAATTTTGCAGAACGGTGCGCGATGGAAAGCCATAGTTTTGTAACCAGGACTCCACTTCCGTTTCCAGGACTTCTTTACCCCGTTGACCGGCCTGTTTGGTTTTTCTTGCCATATCCATGAGCGTTTTGGCCGCAGACTTTCCCACCAGGGTCGCCAGTTCCCGCTCCCAATCCAGATCGACGTTATCCAGAAGGTTTTTAAAGCGCAGCCCGGTATCGGTTTCTCCCGAAAGTTTCAATTGTCGGGAAAAGAACAATGAATCGGGATCGGATGTATGAAAGAGCAGTGAGAGAAAAGCGGAGGCTTTGCCCGACATGGTGACATGGGGAATTGCGTCGCAATAGGTGTGAATACGCAATTGTCCCACGTCATCGACGCTCATGTAGAGTGATTCTTCCAGGTCTTCGATTTCAAATTGAAAAATTTTGCCATCCAGTTCGCCGAGGCGTTCTTTCAGTTCTGGGTACCGGGTAAAGAACAGATTCAGGACGATACTCAACGTGACCGCCGTGACGGGTTGCGGAATGATTTTTAAGGGGGCAGACAACAGAGACATGATCATGATTCAGACCTTCCATCCATGATGAACGGCGGCGATGCCGCCTGAAAGATTGTGATAGCGCACGCCCGACAGACCGTTATTCTGCAACAGGGTTGCAAAGGTTTGCTGGTCGGGAAAACGGCGAATGGATTCCACCAGATATTGGTAAGAATCGCGATCTTTGGCGACCCAGTGGCCTAGTTCTGGAAGAACGTTGAAGGAGTAGGCATCGTATAGGGGTTGCAGCAGGGAGATGGACAGTTTGGAAAATTCCAGACATAAGAATTGTCCTCCGGGTTTGAGGACGCGGACCATTTCTTGGATAGCGACTTCGATTTGGGTGACATTGCGAATACCGAATCCGATACTGGCGATGTGGAAGGTATTGGTGGGAAATGGCAATTCTTCGGCGTTGCCTTGGATCCATTCCACACCGGAGACGATTCCGCCATCGGTGAGCCGGGAGCGTCCGAGTTTGAGCATATTATCGTTGAGGTCACAGACGATGATGCGTCCTTGGCCTTGGAGTCGGGGGTGCATCAACCGTGTCAGGTCGCCGGTTCCGCCGGCGACATCGAGAATTTGGTAGCCGGGACGGATGCGTAGACGGCGCATGGCATAGCGTTTCCAGAGCCGATGAATACCCAGGGACATCAGGTCGTTCATCAGGTCGTATTGATCCACTACCGAATCGAAGATTCCACGGACGCGCCCCATTTTTTCGCTGAGGGGAATTTCGCTGAATCCAAAGTGGGTCGTCGGGTCGCTGGTCATGGCGAAAACTCCTGTGACGATACGTTCCTGATAGATAAACGCACCATGATACACAATTGGGGGTTGTTTGGGGAATGTCCTTTGATAGAAAATGCGGGACGATTGCAATTATTAAAAGAAAAAAGGGGTCTGGGGGATTGCCCCCAGGGTTTTGATTTTG
>JADGCQ010000205.1 GCA_015228925.1 Magnetococcales bacterium
TTAGGAACGGGGCGGACCATACCATTAGACCCCTTTTTTCTTTTAATAATTGATTATTTTCGGGAATTCTGACGTGCCAATTTAAAATGCGATGGCCCTGACGCTTCCACCCCGGCACCAACAAAGGCAAGGGGTGAAAGCGCTTAAGGGCATTATCGCTTGGTTATTTGGGACAAGTCACGGACGGCCCCACGCGCAGCGGAGGTCGTCAAAGCGGCGTAGGCCTGAAGGGCCGAAGAGACCAGCCGGTTACGGTTGCTGGGGGCAAAGTGGGTCATTTGGCTGCGCCGCTGCTCCAGGAGATGATCTTCAACAGCGACATGGATACGACGCTGATGGATATCGATCTCGATACGATCCCCTTCCTGAATCAGAGCGATGGCCCCCCCTTCCGCCGCTTCCGGGGAAATATGCCCGATGGAAAGACCCGATGTTCCGCCAGAAAACCGCCCATCGGTAATCAAAGCGCAGGATTTACCAAGATTTTTGGCTTTGATATAACTGGTTGGATACAACATTTCTTGCATACCTGGCCCCCCTTTGGGGCCTTCATAGCGGATGACAACGACATCACCCGCCTGGATTTTATCGTTGAGGATGGCTTCGCACGCCTCCTCCTGGCTGGAGAAAATTCTTGCGGGACCAGAAAAAGTCCAGATGGAGGTATCGACACCAGCGGTTTTCACGATACAACCATCACGGGCGATATTGCCATAAAGGACAGCCAGCCCACCCTCCGTGGAATAGGCGTTTTCGACGTTGCGGATGCATCCATTCTTGCGATCCATGTCCAGTTGTCCCCAGCGATTGGCCTGGCTGAAAGGTTCAACGGTAGTAACCCCTCCTGGGGCGGCCAGATAACGTTGCTTGGCTTCTTGTATGGCGTTGTTTCCGAGGATATCTTCCCGGTCGATGGCAGTCCCCATGGATGGCGCATGGATTGTGGGGGTATCCCGTTGAATCAGGCCAGCGCGGTCAAGTTCGCCGAGAATGGCAAATACACCGCCAGCGCGATGAACATCTTCCATGTGGAAGCGGTCCGTGGATGGGGCCACTTTACACAAACAAGGAACATGGCGGGACAATCGGTCGATATCGGCCATGGTGAAAGGTATGTGGGCTTCATGTGCGGCGGCGAGAATGTGTAAAATGGTATTGGTGGACCCTCCCATGGCAATGTCCAGGGTCATGGCATTTTCAAAGGCTTTGAAGTTGGCGATAGAACGGGGAAGGACTGTTGTATCGTCCTGTTCATAATAGTTTCGGGTGATCGCAACAATCGTTTTTCCAGCATCCAAAAAAAGCTGGCGGCGGTCAACGTGTGTCGCTAGGAGGGAACCGTTTCCCGGCAATGCCAGACCCAAGGCTTCCATAAGACAGTTCATGGAATTTGCGGTGAACAGGCCCGAACAGGATCCACAGGTTGGACAGGCGGAGCGTTCCATGGTCGCCAAGGTTTGATCGGTGACCTGCCGGTTACCAGCCGCGATCATCGGATCGATAAGATCAAGCTTGCGCAATACCTGGCCATCCTGCATCATCTTGCCAGCTTCCATGGGACCACCGGAGACAAAGACCGTGGGAATATTGAGCCGCAAGGCGGCCATCAGCATTCCGGGTGTGATTTTGTCGCAATTGGAAATACACACCATGGCATCGGCGGTATGTGCGTTCACCATATATTCGACGCTATCGGCGATCAGATCGCGTGAGGGAAGGGAGTACAACATGCCACCATGCCCCATGGCAATGCCGTCATCGATGGCGATGGTATTGAATTCTTTGGCTACGGCACCGCCCTCTTCGATCTGACTGGCGACGATTCGCCCCAGATCGCGTAGGTGGACGTGTCCAGGGACGAACTGGGTAAAAGAATTGGCAATGGCGATAATGGGTTTGCCAAAATCGCCTTCGGACATGCCGGTGGCACGCCACAGTGCCCTAGCTCCAGCCATGTTGCGTCCGTGTGTGGAGGTGTAGGATCGTAAAACGGGCATGGTGTTTCTCCTGCTGTTATGGATATCAGCTTCAACGTTTTTCAAACGTATGGCGAACGTATGGTGAATCCGAACGATTTTGTTTTCAAGGAATGGAAGGACAATGACACTCTTTTTAGAAATCCACCCCACCGATCCCCAGCCGCGATTGATTCAACAAGCATCGGACATCATCAAACAGGGTGGAATTGCCGTTTTTCCCACCGATACCACCTATGGCCTGGGGTGTGCGTTGGATAATCGCCGGGGTATGGAGAAGATCATCCGCTTAAAGCAATTGCCGCCCAACCATCAATTTTCCATCCTGTGTCCTGACCTTTCCGAGATATCACGTTATGCCAGGGTTGGAAACCAAACCTATCGTATTTTACGGAAATTTCTCCCCGGTCCTTATACCTTTGTCCTGGAAGCGACCCGTGATGTACCCAAAAATATTCTTCCAAAACGGAAGACCATCGGATTACGCATACCCGATCATCCCATTTGTTTGCATTTGCTCAAGGCCATCAATATGCCGTTGGTCTCCACGTCGCTCAGGCTTCCGGGACACGATGGCATATTGTTTCACCCCGACGAAATCAAGCAACTCATGAGGGATCGGGTTGATGTGATGGTTGATGGCGGGGTATTACCCGAAGAACCCTCGACGGTGGTGGATCTGACGGATGGCATTCCCAAGATTTTGCGTAAAGGATCGGGTTCCATTGAAGCGTTTTCTTAACAAGAACAGTATATTAAATTATATCATCTATGGGGGAGATCACACGTATCCATTTTTCTCATTGACTTCCTGGGTGATGGCATTAGAATCTGCACGATCTTTTGCAACACGAAGATGCGGCGAGTGGTTGGCGCGTAAGCGGGCGGTTAGCTCAGTGGGAGAGCACTACCTTGACACGGTAGGGGTCAGAAGTTCAACTCTTCTACCGCCCACCAAAAATCGATATTGTTCAAACGGTTAGGGATGTATTCTCCGACCGTTTTTTTTTGCTCCTCTTAGCACCGTGACTAAAACGTTGAACATTCTCAGGTGCGTTGATGCCAAAGGTGGTGTTGGGTTCGTTCGTCATGATTGTGTCATAACAGTGGTCGATGGAGTCTTTCCAAGATGAAACGACGTCAGCTCATCAGTTTTG
>JADGCQ010000206.1 GCA_015228925.1 Magnetococcales bacterium
ATGCATGATCGCGTTCGGTAGCAAACCGGTCATGGCCTTCTTGAGCAGATATTTGCGCATACCATGGCGCAGCTTAAAACTATGAGGCAAACGTTGGGCAAAAGCGACGACATCATTATCCAAAAATGGGGAACGTACCTCCAGTGCAACCATCATGGAACTCCGATCCACCTTCACCAAAATGTCATCCGGCAGATACAGATTGGCAAAATACTCTAGGGTTTTGTCAACCGGATGGGTCACTTGTGAATCCTGCCAAACCTCCAAAGCTTCGCTATAAAGTGTTTCCACGTCGGTAGGTTGGTGGAACAAATCGGCAATTTCATCCGGTTCCAAAGGGGCCATCCAGGTCGGATTCCAAAGTGCCATGGCATGGGACAACCCAGAGAGGAAACGACGTGCCTTGAAATCCAGGCTCATGTTTCGACCCGACAAGGGCAACAGATCGGCCAAGCGGCGGATTCCATGATGGACAAAACCAGGGACCATCCGTTGATAGATACGGCCCATAAAAAGTGCCTTGAACGGGTCATAACCAGCAAACAGTTCGTCGCCCCCATCCCCCCCCAGAGCTACGGTAACATGACGACGGGCAAAGGCGCAGAGCATATGGGTAGGAATAACCGAAGCGTCCGCGATGGGTTCATCCAACCGACTCAAAACCTCCGGAATGAGGTTCTTGGCCTTCTCCATAGTCAAGATCTCTTCGCGATGCCTGACGCCAACCCGGTGTGCCTCACTACGGGCAAAGGCCGACTCATCGTAGGATGGCTCCTCAAAACCGATGGCAAAGCTACTCAAGGATGCTGACGGGGCAAGTTGGGTCGCCAAGGTGAGGATGGTACTGGAGTCAATACCACCGCTCAAGAAAAATCCCAAGGGAACGTCACTTTCCATCCGTCGTTTGACAGCCTGTAACAGCAAATCGCGTAATTCCTCCACCAATTCTTCCTCCCGGCGTTCTTCCAAGGCCGGATCGGGCGTCAGGCGAAATTTCCAGTAACAGTGCCGCCGCAGAGAAAAATGGATCAGATCCAATTCCAGAAAATGACCTCCCGGCAATTTATAACACCCCTGATACAGGGCGTTCGGCGCGGGAATAAAACCGTAAGCAAAATATTTTTGCAACACCTTTGGATCGATAGAACCGGCGCAGTCGGGATGGAGGCGCAGTGTCGATAATTCCGAGGCAAAAGCAAAAAAATTAGCCGTATGCAAATAATAAAAAGGTTTCTTGCCAAAACGATCCCTGGCGGCAAAAAGCTTTTTGCGTTCCAGGTCATAGAGGAGAAAGGCAAACATGCCATTCAGTCGTTCAGGGAGGCGTTCACCCCATTCACGGTAACCATACAGCAAAACTTCTGTGTCGGAATGGTCGGTTTGGAAACGGTGACCCCGGAGTTGCAGCTCCTCGCGCAACGCGACATGGTTGTAAATTTCACCATTGAAGACGATGCACAACCGACGGTCGGCGGTCCACATGGGCTGGTTGCCACCGGTCAGATCGATGACTGCCAAACGACGGTGGCCCAAAAAAACCCGATGATCCCTATCGACGTGAACCCCATGACCATCCGGCCCACGATGGGCCAAAGAAAGGGTCATCCGTTCCAGGTCATCATGCGTTCCATTGCCAACAAAGCCACAAATGCCGCACATCAGGGCTTTTCATCAACAGGTAAGGAGACATTGATGGTCTCTTGCACCAAGTAGGTCGTGCGCCCCTGGGATTCAAAGTAGGTCCGCACCAACATTTCGGCGACAAGACCTAGAAGAATGGCCATGATACCGATCATAAAGGTCATGACCGCCGCCAGTGGCAAAGGGGTGGAGATAAATGAAACATCTTTAAACAGTTTCAAATAGACCGCCGACACGGCACTGATGCCGGAGAAAAACAATGCGAGCAGTCCAAAACCACCAAACAGATAAATAGGCTTGACAAAATATTTGTCCAAAAATTTGATCACCATCAGGTCAAGAATAACCTTGACGATACGATTGAGGCCATATTTGGAGCGGCCAAACTCCCGTGGGTAATGGGTAACCTCAAGTTCGGTGACCAAAGCCCCCATCCAGTGAGCGTAGATCGGGATGAAACGGTGCATTTCCCCATAGAGTTTGACACCATGGATGACGCTACGACGATAGGCTTTAATGGTGCATCCATAATCATGCAAATGAACCCCGGAAATCTTGGAGATCAGCCAGTTAGCCATGCGACTCGGCAGGGTTCGAATCAGCGGATTGTCCTTGCGCACCTTGCGCCAACCCGAAACCAAATCATAGCCTTCATCAAGCTTACTCAGCAATCGGGGAATGTCCCTGGGATCGTTCTGTCGATCCGAATCCATGGGAATGATGATCTCCCCCTGGGCATACTGAATGCCGGCCATAATGGCTGCGGTTTGACCAAAATTGCGGCGAAAACGGATAACCTTGAAATGATCATGTTCAGCGGCCACCTTACGCAACTGTTCCTGCGATCGGTCAAAACTGCCATCATTGATCAAAATAACCTCGTAAGACATCCCAATGGATTCCAGAACCGCCAGCAGATCCTGGCAAAGCGGTTGGATACTCTCTTCTTCATTATAAACGGGGATAATCACAGAGAGCATCGGCGAGGCAGTTATGGGAGAGGATGGCATGACTCTAATTTACTTGACAGGTTAGTGGTCTAAATAATCAAAGGACACAAAGCCAAAATATTAAGAGATATGCCCCAAAACATCCGTGATATTTTTTCGTCAGCTTAATGAGGACAAACCCTGCCTCCCCAGTACATGGACACGTATGCCATTCGGTCAAAAAAAAGTCAACATAAAAATAAAGGAAATCAAAACCAAACCACCCCCCCCACTTTTTTGCAACGCTGACCGAAAGAGCAACCGAACTGCCCATGTCTCTATCCAAGATTTAATATTTATTCTCCCCTCCCATTTTGTGGCTCAACACAAAACCGATCCCCCAAACCACATTCACGAAGGCTTGACCCCCTGGAAACTTCGTAACCAAAACTCCAACGCTTTCTTGATATCGGGCCATAACCGCTGCATCGTCCCCAAAATTTGCCGCCCACGCTCAGACCGCTCAGGCCCCTCCGGGAGCGACTC
>JADGCQ010000207.1 GCA_015228925.1 Magnetococcales bacterium
TATCCAATCGCATCATCAACGAGGTCCAGGGGATCAATCGGGTGACCTATGACATTACCTCCAAACCGCCCGGGACTATCGAGTGGGAGTGATAGAGGCAATGATGATAGCGGAAAAAGTACGGGTAACTGTTTATCTTCCCCCATAAAATTATTGAAGAAAAAAAGGGGTCTGGGGGATTGCCCCCAGGGTTTTGACTTTGAATCAAAAGCTCCAATTTTCTGCTTTTGAATCTTTTTTTGATTTTGAATCAAAAGCCTGAAAATAGACAGTGCCGGTTGTTGGTCAAAATAAATTATCCCCATAGTGTGGTGTATATCCGATTTATAGGAACTCATGCCCAATACGATCATATCGATGCGGAGACCGTGTTGTGATGGACATTCATCCCATCGAGACCGAACAGGACTACGACGTGGCATTGGCAGAAGTGGAGCGGCTCATGGATGCTGATCCTGATACGCCAGAAGGGGATAACCTGGACATACTCGTTACCCTGATCGAAGCCTACGAGGCCAAACACCATGTCATCGATCTCCCGGATCCCATCGAGGCCATCAAGTTCCAGATGGAACAAATGGGCTTGAGCCGCAAGGAACTGGAGCCATTCATTGGTAGCCGGGCCCGGGTGGCCGAGGTTCTCAACTACAAACGGCACCTCTCGTTGGAGATGATTCGTCGCCTTCACGAGGGGCTGAAAATCCCTGCCAATGTACTCATACAACCCAGTGGCTCTTAAACCTCATCGGGGCATTGCTGTGACCGATATCTCTTTGGCGGATCAGTTGTTCGGTTTGGCGAAAAGACTCTTCCCCATCGGTCGCAGCCTAACCGGTGATGGCGTTCGGGAAACGCTTGGAATTATCAAGGAATATCTGCCGGATCTGAACATTCATGAAGTCCCCACTGGGACGCCCTGTTTTGATTGGACGGTGCCGGATGAGTGGAATATTCGGGATGCGTATGTCCTGGATCCCACGGGGAAGAAAATAATCGATTATAAAAATAACAATCTTCATGTTGTGGGTTATTCGGTACCGCAAGACCAGACCATCGCCCTGGAAGCGTTGCAATCGCACCTCCACTCGCTGCCGGACCAGCCGGATGCCATCCCGTATGTCACCAGCTACTACCGAAAAACCTGGGGATTTTGCCTCACCCATACGCAAAGAAGCCAACTTGCGCCGGGGGACTATCGGGTTGTTATCGACAGTGATCTGGGTCCGGGATCCATGACGTTTGCCGAATGGATCTTGCCGGGGACATCAAAGAGAGAAATCCTTTTTTCTACGAATATTTGTCACCCATCCATGGCCAACAATGAGATTTCTGGACCGGTGGTTGTCACGCATCTGGCGCGGTGGTTGATGCAACAAAAAAATCGTCGTTATACCTATCGGATTCTTTTTCTCCCGGAGACGATCGGTTCCATCTATTATCTCAGCAAACATTTGCAACATCTGCAAGAACATGTCATCAGTGGTTTTGTGGTCTCCTGCGTTGGTGATGATCGATGCTATTCTTTCATCCCTTCCAGCAGTGGCGATACCCTGGCTGACCGTATCGCCCGCCATGTACTCAAACACCACACCGCCACCTTTAACCATTATACTTTTCTCAATCGCGGCAGTGATGAACGGCAATATTGCAACGCCAGAATCGAACTCCCCGTTGTTTGCATACTCCGAAGTGCCTATGGCAAATATCCCGAATACCATACCTCTCTGGACAACCTTGAATTGATCAGCCCCGAAGGGTTGCATGGTTCCTACCAGGCGTTGCAACGCGCCATCCTGTGTCTTGAACAGAATGAAACGTTACGGAATACCGTTTTGTGCGAACCCCAGTTGGGCAAACGCGGGCTATATCCTACGCTTTACATGAGGGACAAGGGGGCGTATGTTCAAAATATGCGTCACATACTGGTCTATGCCAACGGAAAGAAAGATCTGTTGACCATCGCTGAGTTGATCGGACAACCCATGTGGGAACTCCTGGAAATCGTTTCCGAACTGAAAGACCAGGGATTGCTTGAGGTGGTCCTATGAGATGTGATCCCATGAAGGTTATCAACCTGCCCGGTTATGAGGTGATTGGATGTATCATGTGACGAATCGGTCCCAAAATTCTGAAAAAGATGCCCGGAACAATCTGCAAACACAACTTGAAAACACCCCTGTTCCCAAGGAAGAACAAATCAAGAATCTGGGTCTGTTCATGGACCGGCAAACCTGGAGCCATTATTTGTTCCTCCTTCACCTTTATAGGGAAATTCTCCCCATACATGGCCATATCATGGAATTCGGAGTCCGGTGGGGGCGAAATATGGCGGTATTCACGGCGTTACGTGGTGTGTTTGAGCCATTCAACTACATCCGAAAAATCATTGGATTCGATACTTTTTCTGGTTTTCCCGGCGTTCATGAAAAAGATGGAACCGATGGTGTCATGCGCCAGGGGGCCTATGGTGTTATGGAAGGTTATGAATCGGTACTGGCCGATATCCTCGATACACAGGAAGCTCTTAGTCCGATTCAGCACATTCGCAAATTCGAGTTGGTCAAAGGCGATGTTACGCAAACTTTGACTCCATATCTCGAAAAACATCCAGAAACGATTGTCGCGCTTGCCTACTTCGATCTGGATATTTACCAACCCACTCGCCATTGTTTGGAACGGGTGCTTCCTTTGATGCCAAAGGGGGCCATCGTTGCATTCGATGAGTTAAACGATTCCCAGTTCCCAGGGGAGAGTATTGCCATGAAGGAAGTGATGGGGATGCGGAACTACCGTTTGCAGCGTCTTTCTTTCGCGCCCAGAACCTCTTTTATCGTACTGGATTGAATGAACTGCTGCGCATGAGATTCAACCTTTTCCAGGGTTGAATGATCCGTCCTGGAAGATTATTCAAGGTGCTGACGTGTGAATGAATTGCAATTGTATGATGCAATCGCAAGGGTGTTGAACGATCATGACGAACGTGTCGTCATCCATTCATCATTGATTCATTTCCGCCTGCCATGGAAACAGCTTAAATGGCCGCTGATGGGGGCGTTCAGGCGATTGATCCAACAAGGGCGCACACTGATCATCCC